>SLGY01000004.1 GCA_007136425.1 Kiritimatiellia bacterium | reverse complement strand
TGCGCTCGCCCTGCAAGACGTGAATCTCCACCGTGGACTGGTTGTCCGCCGCCGTGCTGAAAATCTCGCTCTTGCGCGAAGGGATCGTCGTGTTGCGTTCGATCAATGGCGTGAACACGCCCCCGAGCGTTTCAATACCGAGGGTTAAAGGCGTCACATCCAGCAACAGCACGTCCTTCACCTCACCCTTCAGCACGCCGCCCTGAATGCCGGCGCCAACCGCAACCACTTCGTCGGGATTCACCCCTTTATGCGGATCCTTGCCGAACGCCTTCTTCACGGTCTCCTGCACTTTCGGCATGCGCGTCTGGCCGCCGACCAGGATCACTTCTTCCACACCGGCGGATGCCAGCCCCGCATCCTTGAGACACGCTTCCACCGGCTTCAACGTTCGCGAGACCAGATCGTCCACCAACTGCTCAAGCTTCGAGCGCGAAAGGGTGATGTTCAAATGTTTGGGCCCGCTCGCGTCCGCCGTAATAAAGGGCAGATTCACGTCGGTACTCTGCGAGCTGGACAGCTCGCACTTCGCCTTTTCAGCCGCTTCCTTCAGCCGTTGCAACGCCATCTTATCCTTCGACAAGTCAACGCCCTGTTCCTTCTTGAACTCGTCGACCAGCCAATGAATAACCGCCTCGTCGAAATCGTCGCCGCCCAGATGCGTATCGCCGTTCGTCGCCTTCACCTCGAACACGCCGTCGCCGATTTCCAGCACCGACACGTCGAACGTGCCGCCGCCCAGGTCGTATACGGCGATCTTCTCGTCCTTCTTCTTGTCCAACCCGTACGCCAGCGAGGCCGCCGTAGGTTCGTTGATGATGCGCAGCACCTCCAAACCGGCGATCTTGCCGGCGTCCTTCGTGGCTTGGCGCTGGCTGTCGTTGAAGTATGCCGGCACCGTAATAATGGCCTGACTGATCTTCTCGCCCAGATACGCCTCCGCGTCCGCACGCATCTTCTGCAGAATCATCGAGGAAATCTCGGGCGGCGAATACACCTTATCGTCGATCTTCACGTGGGCGTCGCCGTTATCGGCCTTGACCACCTCGTAGGAGACCATGCCGATCTCGTTCCGCACCTCATCATATTTCCGGCCCATGAAGCGCTTGATCGAATAGACGGTATTCTTCGGATTCGTCACGGCCTGACGCTTCGCCGCCTGGCCAACCAGACGCTCGCCCGACTTCGTGAACGCCACGATCGACGGGGTCGTCCGCCCGCCTTCCGCGTTGGGTACCACGACCGGTTCGCCGCCTTCCATTACCGCCATACACGAATTGGTTGTTCCTAAATCAATTCCTAAAACTTTTGACATACGTCACCTCACCACAAAAAATCACATTGTTTATTGTCGCCCACTCATAGCAGCAGGTCGCATGCCACAATCGAATAAACGCGGACAATAATTGTGCAATTGCTTGCCCTTAAATATATTACAAAATCAGCAGTCCCGCCGACCGCCCTGACGCCCATGAGTCAGTGTGTCACACTGGCGCTCGGTGCAGCCGGGTTGTGCGACGCGGATGGCACATTTTGCAGAGTGGTGGCTTGCGTGGCGCTCTTTTTTGATGGGCTCCTGGCGCCGATTGGAAATCAGCGCTACAAGTAAGGTCCCGGCACAAGCGCCACCCAACGGCTCGCGCCTTCTGCCGTAGCGTCCATTTCCAATGGGCGCACTGCTTAACAGGAAGGACCCCGTTGCACCCCACCTCACGCGCGCGGCATTCGCTTGACCGGGGCCGTTTTGGCCGTATAGTCGGCGGCTTATGAATCATTACTACCCCTCTATTCTGCGATGGAGCCGCGGCGCATTAGCGGCGCTGCTCGTTCTGCTAACGTCCTGCGCGCCCCCCAAGTACGACCCGCCGGAGCCCGGCGAGGGGCGCACGGTTGTGCTGTGGATCAGTATTGACGGCGTCCGCCCCGACTATTTGACCCGCACGGACCTGCCCTTTTTCGATATGCTGGCGGAAGCCGGCGCCGCTTCGAGCGGGCTCGCGCCCGTTTTCCCTTCCCTTACATTCCCGAACCATGTGTCGCAAGCCACGGGCGTGACCGTGGACAAGCACGGGGTGCCGCTGAACTCGTTTTATGATTCGGAACGCGATCGCGAATTCTTCTATCCCGGCTTTCCCGACCTCCTCCAGGCGGAACCGATCTGGACCACCGCCCAACGACAAGATCGACGCGTTGCCGTATATGATTGGGTCTTGTCCCATCGCCAGGAAGGCGACCGCGCCGCCTCCTATTTCGGCGATCGGTTCGATGCGGACCTGAAAGACAGGGAACGTCTCCAAATCGTGCTCGACGCCTGGCGCCGGGATCGCGACGCCCAGCCGCTGCAACTACTGATGGGATATATGATGACGCCGGACGTGGTGGGACATGAATTCGGGCCGGACGCACCCGAGATTGAAGACGCGATGAGGAAGATGAACGAGCATCTATCCTGGTTCACGCGACAAGCCCTCCGGATATTCAATCGCCGCATGGACCCGGAACACGACGAACTATACTTGATTGTCACGTCCGATCACGGGATGAGCGCCGTGCATACGGCGGTAAATCCCCGCGACCTGACCGGCATAACGCAGGACGAAGATCGCGAAGACACCATCTTCCTGATGACCAGCGGCAATATTGCGCATGTCTTTCTCAACAACATAGAAGACGACACTGAACGTGAAGCGCGCAAGGCGCAGATACTCGACTCCGCCAAAGCGCACGACTTCGCGGACGTCTATACCCGGGACACCCTGCCCGAGCGATGGGGTTACGCGCATCCCACCCGGGTGGGTGACATTGTCGTACAATTGCACACGGGCTACACCTTCAGCCGCCGGGTCCGCGGACTCACGGCCACCCCGGAAGAAGCCGGCGCTGCGCTGGGCATGCACGGGTACGACGTGGAAACCAATCCCGATATGAACGGCATCGCCCTTTTTTGGCGTTATCCCGATCCCCTCGGGGGCATTGAACTGGGCCCGACCCATTCCCTGCAAATGCACGCCACCATCGCCAAACTGCTCGACATCGAACCGGCGGAAGGCGCGCGAACGGACGCGATTGAGTTGGAGTAAGGGCCGTCAGACACCGATCTTGGGTGTTTTCTCAGTGTTCGGTGTTCAGTGTTCAGTGTTCAGTGTTCAGCAGTCGCCGAAGAAGAACCATAATCCTTAGCGAATAATCGCCGGGGGCAGAGCCCCGGCCTACAACCACGGACCTTTGTAGGCCGGACCTCTGCGTCCGGCGGATTCACCCAATGGGGTCAGTTTGTCGGGTTCGCTAAGTATTATGGAGAAGAACGAAGCCGGGTTCAAAGGCTTGATCTCTACAACCCAAACCCGATAACCTCCAACCCGACTTGCATACGGCGGTAGCAGTGACCCGCCTCATCAAAACTGAAGGAGCACAACGTGTCATCTGAATCCCCGCCCCCCGCCGCGCGCAGCGTCACCACCATGGGCGACCACATCCCGCGCATTGCGATTGTTGTCGTGGCCATATATGCCGCCACCCAATTGCTCGCCGACCTCGCGAGCCTCAAGATCGGCGTGGTGTTCGGGTTGGCCGTCGATATGGGCACCTTTATCTACCCGGTTACCTTCACGTTGCGTGACCTGGCCCACAAAGTGCTCGGCCGTCGCAACGCACGCGTGCTGATCGTTGCCGCCGCCCTCATCAATCTCGCCGCCGTGCTGTATCTGATTGCGGCGGCGGCGGCGCCGAGCAACGAAGGCTGGGGGCTGGGCGAAGAGTATGCCGCCATCTTTACCCCCATCTGGCGCATCGTCATCTTCTCCATCGTGGCGCAGATCGTCAGCCAATTGATCAACACGGAAGTCTATCACTGGTTCGTCACCCGCATCACGCGCCGCCATCAATGGTTGCGCGTCCTGACCAGCAATTCGGTCAGCATCCCGATCGACAATCTTATCTTTTGTATCGGCGCGTTCGCCTGGGCCATGCCGTGGAGCACCGTCTGGGATATCTTTCTGTTCAATCTCATCGTCAAATACGGCGTCATGCTGTTCAGCATCCCGCTGATTTACACGACCAAATACGACGTGGACGGTTAATGGTTGATGCCGGCCCTGCGCGGGGGTAGTCTTACGGACAGGTGACATGCCATGAGAATTGTCCGCCAGCCGGCTGTGGCCGGGATGTTTTACCCGGCAGAGAAGAGCGAGCTCGCCCGCATGGTGGAGGACTATATCCATGTCGCCGAACACGGCGAGACCACGCCTAAAGCCATCATTGCACCGCATGCCGGCTATGTGTATTCCGGCCCGATCGCGGGTACGGCGTATGCGCGCCTCGCCGCGGCGCGCTCCGCAATCAGCCGCGTCATTCTGCTCGGCCCGTCGCATCGCGTGTATGTGCGCGGCCTTGCGGCGCCCGAATCAGACGTATTTGCGATGCCGTTCGGCGATGTGCCCGTTGATCGAGACGCGATAGAAACCATTCGGAATCTGCCGCAAGTGATCCTCTCCGAAGAAGCACACGAACCGGAACACGGTCTCGAAGTGCACCTGCCCTTTCTGCAAACGGTGCTGGACGCGTTTTCCATCGTTCCACTCGTCGTGGGCGACGCCACACCGGAAGAAGTAGCGGAAGTGATTGAGCAATTGTGGGGCGGACCGGAAACGCTGATCGTGATCAGTTCGGATTTGAGCCACTACTACGATTACGAAACCGCGCGACGCATGGATGAAGCCACCTCGAAGGCTGTCGAGGCGTTGCGTCCCGAAGAGATCGGCGTGGAACAAGCCTGCGGACGCATCCCGATACAGGGCCTGCTCCTCGTGGCCCGTAAGAAAGGGTTGCGCGCGGAACTCTTGGACCTGCGCAGCTCCGGCGATACGGCGGGTCCTCGCGATCAGGTGGTGGGCTATGGCGCCTACGCCGTGGGATGACGAAACAGTCTGCAACATACATAGCCGCCGCGGTAAGGGCGTGTTGATTTATTCCCGGCGCGTCGCAAGCGACGGCCCTACAGGCGGACGAACAAAGCATTTTGTAGGGCCGCCGCTTGCGGCGTGCCGATTTCGCCACGAGATTTCGAATAAATCAACACGCCGGTAACGCGGTGGAAGGCCGTACGTAGCCGCCGCGGTGACGCGGTGGAAGAAGAACCAGAACCGCGGGGCTGCCACACCGTGACCGGCGCGGCTACGGCCCGCTTGAATCATGAACACATACAGCGATGAACAGAAAGACGCGCTCCGGGCCATCGCGCGCGAATCCGTCGAGCATGGCCTGGACCATGGTGAGCCGTTGCCGGTCGACACGGATAACCTACCCGACTGGCTCCAGGAACCGCGCGCCGCGTTCGTAACACTCGAAAAGAACGGCGAACTGCGCGGCTGTATCGGCACACTGGAAGCGCGACGCCCGCTGGCGGAGGATGTGGCGGAGAACGCGTATGCCGCCGCTTTTCGCGACCCGCGCTTTCCACCCGTTACACAGGATGAATGGCCCGACATCGATTTGCACATTTCCGTACTTTCCGCGCCCGAACCCATGTCGTTCACATCGGAGACTGACCTGCTGCGCCAACTTCGGCCGGGTGTCGATGGACTTATTATTGAAGAAGGCCGCGCGCGGGCCACATTTCTGCCGCAGGTATGGGAGGACGTGCCTGATCCGATCGTCTTCCTGCGTCATTTGAAATACAAGGCGGGACTCCCTCCGGAATACTGGTCGGACACCATCCGCGCGTGGCGTTACACGGCGGAACGGATGTGATACGCCCCTTCACGCATTCTCTGTCGGTATTTGATCCGGGTTCTTGCGCGCGTGTGCCAGCCCCAGCTCATGAATCCGGCGCAGGATGTCGTGAAGTTTATCGCCCGTCGGCGTCAATGAATACTCCACGTGTGGCACGGTATCGGGAATGTCTTCCCGCTCAATGATGCCGAAATCGAGCAGCTTGCGCAGTCGCTCGTTGAGGATCTTCTTAGAGATACCGGGAATGTAGCGTTCCAGTTCGCCCGGTCGCCGAACACCTTCGCCGATGGCCGCGACGACGCCCGCCGACCATTTGCAGCCGATGACGTCTTCCAAGCGGTGATACGCCGACCGTTCGTTGACACTCAAATACTTCTTTTGGCCCTTGTTCATCTCCCGCGATTCTACCCGCACCCCGCACAAATGCAACCGGTCACCATTTTGTGCCCGGTTGTGTCATTGCCATGAACACATACGCTGCAACAGAGATTCGGGAACGGGTTCCGGATCAACGAACGAAACAAGAAGGAGATCAGACATGAGCAAAGCCATATTCTATCACGCCGGGTGTCCGGTTTGCGTCGCCGCCGAACAAAACGTCGCCGCCGCGCTCGATCCGCAACGGTACAACGTGGAAGTCGTGCATCTGGGCGAAGCGAAAACGCGCGTCGCCGAAGCGGAACAGGCGGGTGTGAAATCCGTGCCGGCCCTGGTACTGGACGGGCAACCGTATCACATCAACTTCGGCGCGGGCATCGACGCGTTGAAGTAGAACGTCTACCAAAACCGGCTCGACAGGAGAAACTGTCTCAATACTGTTCGGCAGACGCCGGGGACAGAGCCCCGGCCTACAAATTCCCTCGATTGTAGGCCGACCCTCCCTGTGCTGCCGTAGTGAAACGAAGGCGCATGCGGTCGGCGGGCTTGCTTATGGGGTTGTGAGACCGTCTCTCCTGCGGCGCCGTTCTCAGGTTTTGGGATAGGTTCTAAGCGGTTCTCATATGGCGGGTTTACGGTTTCAAACAAGCCATCGACGTGTTATTCTTTGGCAAAGCAAGGAGACAACCGATGAGCTGGAACCCCGCCATGGAACCCATGTGTCCGGATAAGACGGACATCGACGCGATTGAAACATTAATCATTCCACGGTCGCGCGATCTCGGCGGATTCGAAGTGCGGCGCGCGTTGCCCGCTCCGAAACGGCAAATGGTCGGACCCTTTATCTTTTTCGACCAGGCCGGTCCCGCAGAGTTTCTGACCAACCAGGGCATCGACGTGCGGCCGCACCCGCATATCGGCCTTTCCACGGTCACGTATCTGTTTAAAGGCGAGTTTCATCATCGTGACTCGCTCGGCACGGATCAGGTTATCTATCCCGGTGAAGTGAACTGGATGACCGCGGGTCGCGGCGTAACCCATTCCGAACGGACCAGCAAGAAAACGCGCACACATCCGCACAGCCTGTACGGGATTCAAACCTGGGTCGCGTTACCCGAAGATCAGGAAGAAGCGCCGCCCGACTTTGAGCATCGCGACAAGGAGGAACTTCCTTCCATGGACGCCGAAGGCAAACGTATTCGACTCATACTTGGATCGGCGTACGGTCAGTCATCGCCCGTCCGCACGTCTTCGGAGATGTTCTATCTCGATGCCGCCCTGGATCCGGGCGCCATACTTCCCTTGCCCGACGACCATGAAGATCGCGGCATCTATGTGCTGGAAGGCTCCATCCGGATCGCCGAACGGGAATTCGAGTCCGGGCGCATGATGGTTTTTCGGCCGGGCGACCGCATCGCCGTCCAAGCCGGCGCACAGGGCGCGCGCTTGATGATACTCGGCGGCGCGACCTTGAACGGGCCTCGCTACATATGGTGGAACTTCGTCGCTTCTTCGAAAGACAAGATCGAAGCAGCGAAACAAGAATGGCGCAAGGGCGATTGGGGAAACGGCATGTTCATACTTCCCCCGGGCGACGACGAGGAATTCGCCAAAGCGCCGGAGAACGGTTAACCTGCAAGAAAGGCCCCGCTGGCGAACCTGGAGTTTCGCCAGCGGGGTCGTGGGGGACGAATCAAACGGGAGAGGATAGTTTGTTCGCTACCCCTGCTGGATGGCAATTAGAAGTGGAAACGCAATCCCAGTTGAATACTGTGATTGGTGTCGTCCAATTCATAGTCGTCGACGAAAATATCGTCGCTGGCGAACTCGAAGAGATACGACAACGTGAGTGCGGTATTGGCGGCGAGAAAGTACTTACCGCCCGCTTCACCCCCCAACACGAAGGCATCGGTGTTCTTCAAGCCGGACGGCTCGCTGCGATTATACGCACCGGAAATTCCGACGAACGGCACAATCGGGGTGTCTGCCAACAGGTTATATTCCGCGAAAAGGCCGCCGCCCCAGCGCGAATCGATATCGTTGTCGGCAAACGAGCCGAACGCGCCGACCTGAATGCCGTCCACAACGAAATGGCCGGCACGCAGGCTCACACTGGCGTCCGTGCCCGCAGCGCTTTGGAACACCACATCGCCCTGTATGCCGAATTCCGTCGAACCCTCGCGCAGAGCCTCCGCAGCATACGCGCTGCTTGCGAACATAAGCGCGACGAGCGCAGCAGTAACTTGAGTAATCTTTTTCATAACGATCTCCTTTTCTTGTTGTTGTCTTCGTGTGTCATCCTCACATGACAACGCAGTCATGCTTCGTGCAGATGAGAGAACCCGACTGCCTTCCATATTCCTGGTTCTGATACATTTTGTTGCCATAGCTTGTCCGCCTGCAAAACAGGGGGGAACAGGCTGCTATCCCATGAACCGCCTCTTATACGCCTTCGGTATCTTGTTCAGGTCGACGCGCAACAGGCAGTAGAGGGCGTCCTGAAACGACGGTTCCACATGGTAAGCCATGTAGCGTGCGTTCAACGCGCAATAATAACGCATCAGGGGCGGAATGCCGCGCTGACCGTCCTCCATTTGCTCAATCAAGGGTTGCAAGGTGTCGATCGGTTCCCCCGCAAAGGCATCGGCGATGATTGTATGATATCGGGTCGACGCCTGGAAAGGACGGCGCGCCCGAACCAATCGGGACAGCGCTTCGTCATCGGCATAGTTGCGTCGCAAATGTTCTACGAGCAGCGCACGAGAGGCCGGATGATGGTCGTTGGAAATGGTGACGGAACCGAACAGCGTGGTGGACTCGTGACGAACCGATGCGGCCGCCAAGCCCTTCCATAAGCCGGCCAGGGCGCGGTTATCACGCTGATAATCCGGCATGACAAAGGAACGACTCAATTCAAAAGCCGGGCCGAGCTTTTCATAGAACTCCGGTCGAATCTTGAAGATGTGATCGAGGTACAGGCCCGCCACCCCGCGCTCCGCGATGATGGGTTGGACCATACCAATGCGATACGCGCCGGCGATCAGTTCTTTCGCGCGATCCCACAATATCAAGTGATGATAGTACTGATCTTCCGGCGCGAGATCCGAGGGCCGGCCTACGCCCTGGCCCGCCGCACGGAACGTGATTTCACGGCGGCGACCCAGTTCCTCCAACAGGATCGGCGACTCTTCTCCGCGAACGAGCAGCAGGTCAAAGTCGTGATGCTGCGCAACGCGATGGGTATTTTGCAGGCGTTCGATTTCCGGCTCCAGCACATCGCGCGCCACCGGCTCCGCAATCGCCGGAAGCGAGTCGGCGCGCGGCGCTGCGGCCTGCGTCTCCGCACCCCGCACGACCGCGTCCCGATCCGCTCTCCAGTAGCAGGCGGCCCGCAATCGCGCCGCCGGATGTTTGGCCTTGCGTATCATGCGCTGCAGGTCGCGCGGCGCATATAACGAAGCCAGGCGCAGATCCACCGTGCGGCAATGCGGGTGAAGCAATTCCCGAGTGAGCATCAACGAACGCAATTGAATCCAGTTCCTCGGCACGGTCAGAAAACGCCGGCTGTTGCGCCCGGGAATGTGAAAACAGGCCAGCGTGGCGTCGTGACGGGCGGCCAACCGCAGCGCGTGATCGGACCAGGGCCGGTCACAAACAGCGCCGAGGTCGCGGCGCCAATGCGAGACACGCGCCGCAGGAAACAAGCCCACGATGCCACCCGTCTCCAGGTACCGCGCGGCCTGCACCAAGGCACGGCGATTGAGTCGCTCCGCTTCCGCATCCACTCCCAAAGGCTCGACCGGTATCATCCGGTCGGAAAATTCATGGATCGAACAAACAATCCGGTTCCCCATGAATTTCCAGCCGCCGGGCCGGATTCGTTCGAGCAGCAATGCCAAGGCGAAGAATTCCGTGCCGCCAAAGGGATGGTTCGCGCATATTACGAGCGGTCCCTGAACCGAACGCAAGGCCTCCACATCCGCGTCCGACACGGCGTAGGTGACGCCAACAGAGGCGAGGGCGTTCTTTGCGAAAGTTTCGGAGTCGGTCGATTCCGCGCGTACATGGTCATAGGTACGCCACAACGCGGACAAGCCGAAGGCCCCCTCCACCGCAGGCTGCACCCAACGGTAGAGCCGGCGTAACGGGCCGTCTGGAACGACAAGCGCGGTATCAATTGGTCGTTGCTCGGTATAGGTTGTCGCTTCCACATCAAGCAGGGCGGGTTTCATTGGCGCGTTCTCCTTCCAGATTTAATGAGTGTACGGACGCGGATTCAAAGTCGGCGTCGTTGTGTCGCGGCGCATAGGACATGCGCGCCGTACCGTTCACCACGCGAATATTCGTCAAACTGACGGTGCGGGCATCCGGTCGTGACATACGAACGGTAAATGGCGAAGGCGTTTGATCCGCGCTCACATGAAAGCGATACAAAAGGGAGGGGTCCGGGGAGTCGCCCGGGATGCCGCAGATTCGATGAAAGGTGTCTCGCCGCGCTTGAAGCACCTGTCGCGGGAGGAACGAGGACGTGGTTAACATGGGCCGGCCCGGTTCACCGAGGCATTCCAGAACGTCGTCTTCCCAGTGCCAGCAACGCGCATGGCCGGATCGATTCCAGGCCAGTACAAATCCCGGCCTGTAACGCTCGACCTCGAGCGCTTGCGCCAAGTGTCGGTGCACGGCATCAAGCGTGTGCGCGCCCGTCAACTTCAGAACCAGTTGACCCCGACTGGCCCACGAGCCCACATCGCACGCTTCCTGCTCGCTTTCATACGCGTTCATGACGCACGCGGTGATACCTTGCGCGTTTACAAAGATCCACGTGCCGCCGCCCTGCGGGTCATAGGGCGCCAATGCCGGGATCGAGGCATTCGGCCACCGGCGCGGCGGCTCGCCTTCCGGACGCGTCCTTCTTTCGTCCCGGCTGAAAAACACTTCGTAGCCCTGCGGCGTCCGGGTCCAGCTTACCGTACACATGATTTCATCCGGCGGAGGTGGCCGACGTCGATTGAGCGAGTTCATGACGATGCCGCGCCGTGGAGGGCGCGACACCAAATCCCTCGGGTAACGCGATGCCCTTGATCCGGCACAGGACGGAAATCAACGCGTAGTGGTGTACGCCGTGCACGATGACGTTCATAGCCTCCCGACCAACCGATGACGGAGTCAACGCGGATTCTTCCTCCAAATCATAGGAAACACGACAGCGTACCGCCGTAGCGCGACGCAGGTGCTCGGGATCAACACGCAGACAGGCCGCCATCTGTTCACGGGTACGCTCCAATGCCGCGGCGCGATCCGTTTCAAGACGCCGATCCCGCGGCCGTGCGTCATAATCGATAATGCCTCGATCGTCGGGATTGAGCCAGGCATGAACGTGTTCCAGATGGTGCCGATAATGCGCGCCGATGGAGGCGCCCAACCCCTCCGGAATGGGTTGGGCATAAACCTCATCACTCAAGGTCAGCAAAAGGGCTTCGCCCTGTCGCTGCACCTCCAGCAAGGCGTCCAAGATAGGTTGTGACATGGTGCTCCTTTCTTAATGCTTCCGAGCGGGATGATCATTTCACCTGATTCATATGAGATGGGAGACGTGTGCGCTCCCGATTATTCCGGGATAAAAGGTCCTCCTTGCAGCACAGTCGAAACCGGATCGCCCCCGCGCCGGGGGCGCGGGCGGGCCTCATATGGTGTGGCTGGTTCAGGGGGACGCCGTTTCGGGTGCGCGCTGTGCCGGGGCCTTTACCAGCAGGTATAACCCGACGACAACCAGCGCAAATCCGATCAAACACAGTATGTTGATACCGGCATCCCCTTTCGCCGCCGGTACCAGGAAAACGGGCAAGCCGACATATGCGGCATCGTAACCGGCAATCGTTTCCGCCGGCTTGGCGCCGCGACGATGAGCCCATTGCGTCATGCCAAACGC
Source organism: Kiritimatiellia bacterium (assembly GCA_007136425.1). Classification (GTDB taxonomy): domain Bacteria; phylum Verrucomicrobiota; class Kiritimatiellia; order SLAD01; family SLAD01; genus SKZA01. The sequence continues at coordinate 1,956 of SLGY01000004.1, read as the reverse complement.
CGCAATGGCGCCGATAAAGCTGAGCGCAAAGAGGCTGATCCCGTAGGTTGTTTCGGGCCGGAACGACGACGCGACGCCCTCCGCCTGAGCCAACCCCTTGATCAAGGAATCAAGCGCCAGGAAACCGCCACCCAACAGGCCCATCACCAAGCCTGGGGACAGCACGCGGACCTTCCCCGTCAGCCAACCGACAAAGGGGGCGGCCACCAGCCAAATGATCCCGCACAAGAGAATGGGGTAATGATTCAAGGCCGACATCGGGGCCGCCTCTCCAATCCACTCGCCGAAGCCGAGCGTGGCGGCGCCCAGCGCCAGAAAGGCCGCTCCGACCATTTCGCGCGGACCCGCCGTATGGCCCAGCTTGCGGTGGGAATAGATCAAGAGGGGAATCAGTCCCACGGCGTACATGGACGTGTAGAACACCGTGGGCGCAAAGCCGTTGGCCGCGATGACCCAAAAAGGCGCGGAAAGGTTCATCACAAGCCCCGCACGATAAGGCCGACGGTATTGCGCCGGGGACGCCCCCTGCTGTTTCCGGGTCACGCCCAGCTTCATCAATCCTTGCGACAGGTGAACCACGGTCGACCCGACAACTCCAATGCCCATGGCCATGATATAGTTCCATCCCATTCGCAATCCTCTCTATACATTGCACTGCAGGCCTACGCCTTGCGGATCATGGAACTGCGCAAGACGAATGAAGAAGCGTTGAAAAAGTTGCCGGGTTAAGGCCGCCTCAGTACCCGTCGCCCGGGAAGACCATGTCGCCGCTGGAAAACGTCGTCCCGAAATTGCGGGCGGCTTCCACCACTTGATGTACGGCGGACCTGACCTGGTCGGCCGTGAGCGGAGAGAGCGGATGAATGAAGGCTGCGTAGAGCGTGTCTCCGCCAATGGCATAGCGCGCATCGAGCGTCGTATGAAAGTTTGCCTTGAGCGCCGCCAACATCTCCTGTGCATCGGGCCCCTCGACATCGCGAACAGGACTGATCAGGCGCATGCGATCCGCCTGCGGATCGGTCAGGCAGATCACCGGCGTCCCGTCCACCTCCATACGCAACATGTTGCCCTGAATCTCAACATGATCCGCAAGGGCTTCGAGCGTGCCGTGCAACCGTTCCTGGGTCATGGGCGCTCCATACGCTTCAATCATGAGTCCTCCTCCCAAAAATAACAGAGCCGTCAATCGTAACGTCGCCATCATTCAACCTCCTTCTTTTTCATTCCTCCCGGTTCTACCGGGGACAGGCTTGACCAATTATGGGCACCGGTCAAGCCGCACCAGGCACCAAGCCATGTCGTCCCCTGCGGTTTCTCCACAGACGGGGATCACACTTATCGAAGTGTGACCCTCTGTGATGGTAAAAATGCATGATGTTGAGCGAGATGGAATCGAATGCCCCCGACCTACTGTTCGTTCGGTAACCACGTCTCGTGAACGTGCAACCATAGCAAGGCGTTCGGCGTCGAGGCTGCAGCACGAAAGATTACGGTACTGATCCGTCCCTTCGAGGGCGCACCGTCTCGCCCTTGCCACTCTTCATATGAAAACGTCGATAAGGTGTCGGTCATCGCCAACAAGCGCACATGTCGGATCTCCAAGGTCGCCTCGGCGTCCGTACCATAATCCTCCCGCACACCGTCCAGTATCGCTGAACGATCAAGGCATCTGCCGTTCGGGGTGATCAATTCGAACGTGGGCGCCAGCGCACGCTCCAAGCGTTCGAAGGTTTCCAGTTTCGCAATGCCGCGAAACCAATTCTGGAAGAAGCTGTGCAGTTCGACGATCTCACGTCGGGCAGCTTCAACCTGATGTGCGGACTCATTCATGGATATTACCCCCCCTTCTCCTTCATGGTTCCCGGTGTCAGATACAATGTCCATTACGCACAGGATTGTGACGCATGCCCGGAAGACCGGGTTCTAGTGATGAGTCTCACCACAGACGTCCTTCTT
>SLGY01000147.1 GCA_007136425.1 Kiritimatiellia bacterium | reverse complement strand
GGGCGCCGAAGGTGCGACCTCCGATTTCCTCGATCGGACGCGTGGTTTCCTGCACCTCACCGTCCAATCCGAAGACGGAACCGACGGAGAAACCGATGGAAAACGTCTTGCGATCCTCGAGGTCGCGTCCCCATTGCACCTGCGCGTCGGCGCTTAACGCCGACGCACAAATGATGATTCCGATAATCAAATAAACAAACCGCAATGCCATGCTCCTTACCTGATCAGGCGCGCAGCATAACGGGCCGAGGGGAAAATGCTACTCTTTTCGTTTCCTAATCGGTGGTGTCTGGATGCAAACAATACATGGCAATGCCCGCCGCGACAGACGCATTGAGCGAATTGACCCGGCCCGCCATAGGGATGCGGGCCACGTAATGGGCTTCATTCAATATGTATTGACCTACCGACTTGTCTTCGCCCCCGATAACAAGCAGCAGTTTGTCCAGAGTATGCGCCGACAACGCCTGCAACGGCGTTGTTCCTTTCCCGTCCAGCGCCACGACGGTGTACTCTTCTTCAAGGGCGGCTTTAAGATACTGATTGGCCGTGCGATCCCGGCATATGTGCAGATGTTCCGATGCGCCCGCCGAGACCTTGACTACCGACGGATAGATCTCGGGCGTCCCTTTTCTGGGCAGGCAGATATCATGAAAATCGAATATCTCCGCACTGCGAATAATGGCGCCGAGATTGGTGGGATCCTCGACATTGTCGAGCATCAGCAGGCGCGGCCGGCCGAGGAGTTCGTCGAACGTCATGTAAGGATACGGCGCCGTCTTGATCACGGCGCCCTGATGCTCCTTGCTGCGGGACAGTTCGAACAGCCGCTGTTTATCCACCCAGACGACCGGAACCTCGTGTTTTTCAAGCACGGCCGCCAACTTGGCGACTCGGGGCTGGCCGGACGCGGCTTGATTGAGGTATGCTTCATACACTTTGCGACGTCCGCTGCGAATAACTTCGAAGATCGGATTAATGCCGTACACGTATTCTCTGCTTGGTGGCGCCATGCAAAGCGTTCTAATTCATTAGAGGGAAATCGGCAACATGCAAAACACACCGGCAATCGGAGAAGAGCACGATGTCCTCATCGAGGACGTGGCCTTTGGCGGCGATGGAGTAGGGCGCATCGATGGGATGACCGTGTTTGTTCCGTTTACGCTCACGGGGGAACGAGTTCGAATTGCGGTTACGCACGTACAAAAACGTTACCTTCGAGGGCGACTGCTGGAGGTCCAAGACGCTTCCGCCAGTCGAACGACGCCGCGCTGTCCCTGGCACGGCGTGTGTGCGGGCTGTCAGTACCAGCATATTGATTATCCGGAACAGTTACGTCTGAAAGAAGCGCAGGTGCGCACACTGTTTGAACGGATCGGCGGAATCCCGGCGCCTCCGATAGCGTCCATGGTAGCGAGCCCACAGCCGTACGGGTATCGGAGCACGATTACGTTGCACGGGCCGGGCCGCCCGGCATACGTCGGTATCGATAAGCGACGGCGTGTGGAGGTGGATCATTGTCCTATTGCGCAGGAATCGATCAATGCGAAGTTGATTGAATGGGTCAGGCGGCATCCGGACGGCCTGCGTGAACACCGGGATCTCGGGTTTCGCACCGATGCGGACGGGCGCGTATGGGTGCATGACGGGAAAGACCACACGTTGATAACGCAATCCATCGGCGGGCACACTTTTCGTGTACCGTTATCCTCTTTCTTTCAAGTCAACAGACAGGTGACCGAAGCGATTATCACGTACCTCCGGGGCGTGCTGGCGGATAGCGGGTGCCGAACGCTCATTGATGCATATGGCGGGGTGGGGGTGTTCGGTATACTTTGTGCGGATCTCGTCGAGAAGATATGGGTTATTGAGTCGGACGCACGCGCGATACGGGCGGGTAAGCAGAACGCCGCCCGGGCCGGCGCCGCGCATATGCACTTTGTCCCAGAACGCGTGGAACACGGGTTAAGCACCTGTTTGCGTCGGTCGCCTCCCTTGGAGACCGCATGTTTGCTTGATCCGCCGCGCCGGGGATGCGCCACGAACGTCCTGCAAACGCTGCTACGTCACAAGGTTCGGCGCGTCCTGTATTTGTCGTGTGCTCCGGACTGCATGGCCCGCGATGTGAAACAATTGGTGGCCGGCGGCTATCGCCTCGTGCGGGTTACGCCATTCGATATGTTTCCGCAAACGGCGCACATTGAAGCGCTGGCCGAATTGGAGTCGGCGCCGGACGGCGACGCGGTCTGAGTCTCTCAAGGGTTCGACGGATGTTGAAACATGCGTTGACGATAGAAATTCAGTTCGGCAATGGAAGCCAGGATATCGTAATACGCGTCGTGCGGTTGTCCGGCCAGGGTCGTTATCTTGAAGGGGAGATGTTCAAGGACCAGGTTTGCGTCTTCCTTGTCGAACTCCGGCTGACCCAGCCAATCCTGCCAATGGATTTTCAAGGTCGACACATCCAGTAAGCGATAATGCAAGCGTTCGATGAGTTCGGGAAAATGCATGCAAGCCAGGCGCCAATCTGCGTGAACGCTGTTTCCCGCAAGGACGGGTCGTTCTTTGATGTCTTCCGGGGCCGGACCCGCAACGCGGTCCACGTAGTTGGTGATAAGTTGCGACGCACTATTCTGTTCCAGCGCGCCCGGATCGCGGCAGGCGGTCAATAGATCGCTCAGGTTTTCGGCGACCCACGCGGACACACTGGCGTCGGCCGGCAATTTCAGGCAAAGGTTCAATCCGCGGTCGCCGGATTCAAGCGGGTTCAGCTGCGGATCGGTCGCCAGCACGGCGACCTGTAGAATATGGGCCTTATCGGGATCCAAGTCCGTAAACTCCATATCGAACCAGATATACGCGGTTGTGTGTGGATCAGTTGTCATGCAGACATCATGCGGCCTGCCATCGACCGCGTCAACCGTACGCCGCCGGCTCGTATATTGATCCTGATTCGAAAGAATTTCTTTCCATTTCCGGGGCGGCTCGGCATGGTACACGGAGCCGTCGTAAATTCATCTAAGAGGAGTGCGTCATCGTGTCGTTTGAAAGTGGATCCATCAGTTTTCGAGCCTTTTTTGTACCCCGCGATATGCCGGAGAATGTCGTTGCGCAGTTTGCCGAACACACGGCCCCGGCGATTTCACATCTCAACGAGGAACCGATTCAAGGATGGGTCGGTGGACGACACCTGCTGGATCGCCCTGTCTCGGAAGAAAACGCGTATTATGCCGGTCACTTGCGTCTGACCCTCTTGCAGGCCGAACGCAAAATTCCGCCCGCCCTGCTGAAAGCGGAACAGACCATGGAAGAATTGGCGCAACTACAGGCGACCGGCAAGGAATTCCTGAACCGGAAAGAAAAATCGGAGATCAGGCAGCAGGTGGTGGAACGATTGTTGCCACAGATGCCGCCACAGCTTAAAGGGATTCACTTGGTCCATTCGCCGGCTGAACGGATGGTCTACGCCACGGCTATCTCAGAAAAGCAATTGGACGCCTTCCAAATACATGTTGCACGAACCCTTGGTTTTGCGTTGATCCCTGCTTTGCCCTCCGATATCGCCCTGCGCCGGAAGAAACTGGATGTGGAGGAATTGCCGCCATCCAGTTTTTCGCCCGATCTGGAGGATCGTCAGGTCAGCTATGTCATTGGCGAAGATTTTCTGACCTGGCTCTGGTACATGTCGGAAATGGAACGCGGCGCCATCGTGGTGGAAGATCTTGGCGAAGTGTCGATCCTTATCGAAGGGCCGCTGACTTTTCATATGGAAGGCGACGGGGCCCACCTGACGGTCTTACGGAAAGGAGAGCCGCTGGTGAGCGCCGAAGCCAAGACGGCCTTGCGGGCCGGCAAGAAGCTCAAACAGGCGCGCCTGAATATCGTTCAGGGCGAGGAATCCTGGGCGTGCACACTGGATGCGGACCAGTTCGTATTTCGCGGGTTGAAGTTGCCGGAACGCGAGGAAAAACTGGATCCGCACAGTCGTTTTCAAGGGCGGATCCGTGATGTCGACCGCTTTCTGAATCTGTTTTTCCGCTTATACGACGAATTCCTCGCTCGTCGCAGCCGCCGTGAGGAATGGGAAGATGAAGTGCGCCGCATACGTCGTTGGGTCAGCGATCGTCGGTCCGCGCATTGAGCGGGTCGTCGTCCGACGCCGGCGCGCGTCGGTTCATACGTGTGTGTGATCGAGTGCGACGCGCTGATAGGCCTTGACGGTTTCTTCCGCCGTACGGGACCATGAAAACTGCGCCGCGCGATGCAGCCCCTTCACGCGTAATTCCGCGGCTTTGTCGGGATTGGTCAGGACACTCAGTATCCCGTCTTTCATTGCGTCCAGGTTTTCCGGATCTACGAGAACGGCGGCATCGCCGGCCACTTCCGGAAGCGAGGCTCGATTGCTGCACACGACCGGCGTCCCGGACGCCATGGCCTCCAGAACGGGCAGGCCGAATCCTTCATAGAGGGAAGGCAGCACGAACACGTCCGCTTCCTGGTAGGCCTTCCGGATGGTCGGTTCATCCACGTAGCCCGGCCAGTCGATGAACTCTTGAAGTTGTTCCTGTTCGATGATCTGATCCGCTTCCGGATAACGGGCATCACGCGGTCCGACAATCATGAGGCGCGCGGCCAGTGCGCCGCTTTTGACGATCCGCGAAAAGGCCCTGATCAGGCCGGGCACATTCTTGTATGGATCCATGCGGCCGACATAGAGAATGGTCTTTTCTTTGCGCTCCGGATGATCGGCGGGCTCGAATTGATTGGCCACTCCCGCATAGACCACGACGACACGATCTCTTTCCGTGTTGGGCGGGGTCATATGTTTGAGGATGTCTTCGCGCGATGATTCGCTGATCGTGAGGATCATGTCCGCGCGGCGGCCGGCTTCTCGCATGATGCGTCGATATACCGGATGGAACCGGGTCTTCAGCGCGTGCGGCGTATGTTCGGGAAACAGCAGGGGAATGAGGTCATAAATCGTTACAACACAAGCGATCTTCCCGCGACGCCCCGGCGGGAAGGGGAGAAAGGGAAACATGAAATTGGTTGAATGAAAAATATCGAGTTGATCCCGCCGGATAATCGAGGGCATGACCAATTGATTGCGGATTGAAAAGGGACCGAACGGGATGAGGCGGGACGAAAAATTGGGGGCGTTGTCCAGGTTGGCGTAGGCTGATGTCCGCGCTTGTACATCGGCACGACTGAAGTAAAGGAGGTACTCATTGACATCGTCTGTTATTGCCAGAGCGCGTATCAGATCCTGCGTATAAGATCCGATTCCCGATATTTCAGGGAATATCCAGCGAGCGTCCAAACCGATCTTCATGAGGCCGCCTCGCGGTAAAGGTCCCATGTTTTTCGCGCCGTTTGCTCCCACTGATAGCGGGCCGCCTGTTCCTTACCTGCCCGGATCAGGGTATCGCGGCGGTCGGAATCGTCTAAAAGGTTTGCTGCGGTCTGTGCCCATGCGTTCGCATCATAGTCGTTCACGTAGCAAGCGGCTTCCCCGAGTACCTCCGGAAGCGAACCGGCACGTGACGAAAGAACGGGGACGCCGCAACGCATGGCCTCCAATGGCGGAAAACCGAATCCTTCGTAGAGGGAAGGAAACAGAAAGATCTCAGCGCCGGCATAGAGCGCGGGCAGCCATTGTTCGTCCACGTATTGCACGTAACGGATGTTTTGCCGTCTGCTCGATGTTCGCATCCGTTCCCGTATTGGTTCCACTTTCCAGCCCTGCATTCCCGCAATCACGAGGTCGCCGTCAAAAGAATGCATTTGTTCAAAGCATTCGATGAGAAAGGGGATATTCTTGCGGGGTTCGAGGGTGCCCACAAAAAGGAGGTAAGGCCGTTCCAGTCCATACACTTTTCGCATGGAATCGATGGTCTCCCTATCCGGCGATTCCATATTGGGTGTCAAGCCGAGGTGTACGGCTCGGACGCGCTTCTCGGGAATATTGAGCAAGGTGCGGATTTCGGACGCGGAAAATTCGGAATCCGTGAGAATCAGGTCCGCCCGATCGACCGTTCGCCGGATCTGATTATTCAGATAGCGCAAATTCCTGGGCTCGGCGGCCTCCGGAAAGCGCAGGAACGAGACGTCGTGTATGGTCACTACCGCACGTCCCCGTTTCAACGGGGGAATAATGAAGTTGGGAAAATGAAAGACGTCGGCCGCCCCGGCGAACCAATCGAAGGCGGGCCATCCTATGGTTTTCCAGGCCTTCTGCACCAGGCGGCCGGGGCACCAGGTTACCGTCTGTTCGTGCGCGTTTGGTACGCGAAACGGCATGCCGCGCCGCTTAAAGTCGAAATAGAACAGTCGCAACGCGCCCGGCTCGCTCATGGGGCCGAGATGCTGTACCAGCGCCTGGGTATACCTTCCGACGCCCGCGCGCTGCGCGATGGCCGCCTGAATATCGATGCACACTTTCAAGTCGTTATCCTTCCACGGAAATGCGTCATGACCTTGTCAAATCGACGACCGGAAATCAACGCGCGACTTCTTCATCAAGGCTTGCCCGGGGGGGCGGGCGCAATGTATACTGCGCCTGTGGGAATAGGCCATAGGACGGTGCACTTATATTCACTTAAGGAGTTTACAAATATGCGTGTCTTAAAATGGTTGGTCTTGGTCCTCGTGATCATTATTGCGATTTCTGTCGTCACCCTGGTTTTCTGGGGCGGCCATGTAATCAAGGAAGGCGTGAACCGGGTCGGCCCGCAGGTGTTGGGTGTGCCCGTAGAACTGCAGGAGGCGCGTTTTCATCCCTTCCGCGGGCATGTAAGCCTGAACGGTATGTTCGTAGGCAATCCGGAAGGCTTTCGCACCGATAGTCTGTTCGAGATGTCCCAGCTTGAGATCGATTTGGATGTGAAATCGCTGTTCACGGACACCATCATCATCAACCGTATCCTGATCGATTCACCGCGCATCACCTATGAAGTCGGTGCGCGCCGCACGAATCTAGGTACTTTACTGCGGCAGTTGGAAGGGGAAGAGGACCCGGACGCTCCTGAAGAAGAACCTGAAATAGAGCCGGTGGAAGAAGTCGAACCGGGTAAGCACGTGGTTATCAAGGAACTTGTACTGGCCGATGCCAGGGCGCAAGTCAGTGCCACCGCCATGCGCGGACGCGTGGTTCCCGTTCAACTCTCCACCATCACGCTCACCGATCTCGGCGGCGAAGATCAGAGCCTTACACAGATCGCTACGGAAGTGGTCAAGGCCGTTGCGGGCGCCGTGGGCAACGCGGTCGCGGGGGCCGGCGATCTGCTGGGCGAAGGCTTGCAATCCGCCTTGGAAGGCGTCGGCGCTATTGGCGGACGAGCGGCTGACGGGGCGCGGGCGGTGACCGGCGCCGCTGGAGACGGTACACGCGCGGTGACCGGAGCGGTGGGCGACCGGGCGCGCGGATTGCGCGATCGAGTGACCGGCAGGGACGAGGAAAAGGATGATGCCGAAGAAACCGAGGCTCCCGACAAGGTAGACCCGGAAGCAGAGCTCCTCGACGACACCTCTGAAAAGGCCATCGAGACGCTGGATAAAGTAGACGAAGAAGTCCGCAGCGGATCCGAGCGCGTCACGGACGCGGTCGGTGGTCTGCTGAGACGCGATAGAGAGGAAAAAGAATAGAACCTGTCCCAAAACCTCAATCAAACCGTCCGCTTGAAGGTGGAACTATTTACGACACAAGCCCTGAACGCGCATGTTCACGAATCAAGGAGCGGGCGTGCGAGCTGGGTTTTGATCTGGTGGGTGTAGCCCCGGCCCGGGAGGCGCGGCACGCGGCGGGTTTTCGTCGGTGGTTGGACAACGGGTATCACGGCGAGATGGCCTGGCTGGAACGGAATGTGCAGCGCCGGACCGATCCGTCGGTCGTGGTGCCGGGCGCGCGTTCCGTAGTGATGGTGGGCCGAAGCTATTATATAGAAGAACCGCCGGCCGCCTTATGGAACGATCCCGCTCGCGGTCGCATGGCGCGCTATGCGTGGGGCGCGGACTATCACGACGTGCTGCTGCCGCCTTTGATGGAATTGATGCAATTCGTTAAAGCGGAGACGCCCGGCGCGCCGGCGGGCCGCGCGTATGTGGATACCGGGCCGGTGTTGGAACGCACGTGGGCGGCGGACGCCGGGTTGGGGTTTATCGGCAAGAATGGGCTGTTGATCAGTCCGAAGCATGGCTCCTACGTCCTGCTCGGCGGCATCATTACCACGGCGGAACTGGATTATGATCAACCGGCCACGGACGACGGGGCGACGCTGGGACCCGGCCATTGCGGACAATGTCGTCGTTGCCTGAACGCGTGTCCGACGCACGCCTTTCCCGCGCCCTACATTCTGAATAGTAATCTGTGCATTTCGTATTTGACGATTGAACAGAAAGGTTCAATTCCTGAGTCACTGCGCGGTAAGATGCGGAATTGGATATACGGCTGTGACGATTGTCAGACCGTGTGTCCCTGGGTGCGGCGATATTCGCGGCCGTCCCCGGCCCGGTTTCTTGCTTTCGATGCGGACCGGTTCTGTCCCGATCTGATGGAGTTGATGACACTGGACGACGACGCCTTCCGGAGACGCTATAAAGGGACGCCGATTACCCGGACGAAACGGCGCGGCTTGCTTCGTAACGCGGCGGTGGCCCTGGGCAATTGGGGCGAGCGGGACGCCTTACCGGTTCTGCGTCGCGCGCTGGAAGATCCGGAACCCTTGATTCGTGAACATGCGCGTTGGGCGATCGCGCAGATTGAAGGGCGCCCCGCGTAGGGGCGGGGTCAGCTTACGTTCTGCACAGCTTCGTCGACGCTGGGATAGGACGGGAAGAGAGACGAAAACCCGGCAATGTCGAGGACTTCCTTGATGTGATCCTGCAGACGGGCAAGCACCAGTTTACCTTCAAGCGGCTTTAATTTCTTGGACGCGAGTAGGAAGGCGCGCAACCCGACGCTGCTGATGTACTCCAGATCGCCCAAGTCGAGGACGAGACGTGTTTGCCCGCCGTCAATGATGGAGGAAATGCGTTCCTGAAATCCCTGGGTGGACTCATTGTCCAAACGCCCGTTCAAGGCGATAATGCATACATTGCCTCTGACTTCTTCATTGATATTCATACTGCTCTCTCCATCCTGTTCCGTATCCTCCACTCAGGTCGCGCCGACATTGACATGGTTCTTTGTTAAGATCAACCAATTCTTGTCGTTCTCCCGCCGATAGTCCATGGAATCAAACATGTTCTTCACGAGATGGATGCCCAAACCGCCGACCGGCCGGTCTTCGAGCGGAACATCGAGGTCCGGCGGTGGGGCTTCCAACGGATTGAAGGCGCAGCCGTCGTCCTCCACTTCGGCGGTAAGACGGCCGTCCGCCATGTGTAAGACTAAACGGATCTTGTGTGGCCCGGCATCGCTGTATCCGTATGAAATGATGTTGGTTACCAGTTCTTCGAGTGCGAGATTGATCTGAAAGGACAGTTTGGGCGGCAGTTTATGTTGCTCCGCAAACTGTTCCACAAAGCGCGTCAGCGTTTCGATTTCCCGGAGATCGTTCTGAATCACCAGTTCCATGCCGTATTATGTACTCCGTAATTCTACGCGTAACAGCGAAAAATCGTCATCGAGTTGGTCCGTGCCCTGCAGGGCACGCATTCTTTCGAATACCTGATCGAGGTCGTTATCGTCTTGTGCGCGGCCCCATTCCTTCAATCGCGCGCCGAAATCCGCTAAGTCCTGCATCTTCCCGTCCGGAGTTTCCGCCTCATAGGCGCCGTCGCTGAATACGTACAAGCGATTGAACGGAGCGAGATCCATGTCCCCGGTTTCGAATTGCACCTGTTCCATCGCGCCCACAGCTAGACCGCGGGTGGTTAACCAATGTGATTGCGCCTGATCGGCCGTCTTCCCGTTGAGCAGAAAAGCGGGAGGATGGCCCCCTGAGGAATATCGCAGGCGACGCGCACTCAATTCATAAACCCCGTACCAGGCGGTGAAATACTTGTTTCCGTTTGATTCCATGGGGAACATCGCGTTGAGCGTCGTCAGGACCTGTCCCGGATCGCGCAAATCGGTTGCGGGCAGGGATTGCGAACGGAGGAGGTTGACCACGCTGACCGAAAGCAGCGCGGCGCCGACGCCGTGACCGCAGACATCGATCAAATAGACGGCGAAATGATCGTCATCGATCCAGCGGTAACCAAAGAAATCCCCGCCCAGATCGGTGGAGGGCTCAAATTTCCATGCGGTACGGATCCGTTCGTCCAGCGGCGAGGGGAGCAGGGACCGGGTATATTCGGTGGCTTCTTCCAATTCGTGCGCCAGATGTTTTCTGCTCTCCAACAGCGCTTCTTTCGTGTTGAGCAGTTCGCGTTGGACGTGGATCACGTCGAGCATGGTCAACTCGTGCTCCACCATGGCGGCGAATTCGTCGAGCATGCCCAGGTCTTCCTCTGAAACATCGCGTGGTTCATGGGCCACGAGGCACAACGTACCGACTTTCTGGCCCATGGCGCGCAGAGGCCGTCCGGCGTAGAAGCGGATATGGGGTTCGTTCGTGACCATGGGATTATCGGCGAAACGGACGTCTTCCTTCGCGTCGGGAATAATCAAGGTCTTGTCTTGAAGGATGGTGTGTCCGCAGAAGGAGACATCGCGGCCGGTCTCTTTCACGTTCCAGCCGCAGGAGGACTTGAGCCATTGGCGATTCGCATCCACCATGGCGACGTAGGCGACGGGGACCCGAAAGAACTCACTGACAAGCCGCGTGATTCGATCGAATCGCTCCTCGGGCGGGGTATCGAGGATGTCGAGTGCACGCAACGCGGTCAGGCGTTCCGATTCGTTTTCCGGTTTGTGCGGTGCAATCATCAGGGCGGCAAAGTAAATGAGTCGGACGGTTTATGGCCAGTAGAAAAAGCGCATCAGGCCTGTGCAACAGGGCAACCGTAGGCGTAAGGATAAGCCATGACCGGCGTATCCACGCGCACGCGGACCCGTTCCCCTTCGTGTAAGCCACGACAGCAGCCGACGAGACGGGATTTCAGGATGGTCCCCGTATTCATGCGGATGCTGAGCATTTGATCGTGACCGAAGTACGTGCGTTCGATGATCTCGCCCGGCCCGTTCTCGTCGAGGGTGAGCAGCAGGTCTTCCGGCCGAAACATGATTTCAACTTCTCCCTCGGCATCTTCCATCAGGGGCAATGTCCCCACTTCGCATTCCACGCGATCGTTACTGGCTTGGCCGGGCAGGAAATTGGCGTCGCCGAGAAATGTGGCGACGCGATGGGTGGCGGGCCGGCGGTAGAGTCGTTCGGGGCGATCGGCCTGCATGATGTGTCCGTCGATCATGACCGCGATTTCGTCCGCCAGGCTCAAGGCTTCTTCCTGATCGTGGGTGACGAAGACGGCGGTCACGCCGGCCTTGCGCAGGATGCGGCGCACGTCCTGCCGCACGCGATCGCGCAGACCGGCGTCGAGATTCGAGAAGGGCTCGTCGAGGAGAATCACTTCCGGACGGGGCGCCAAAGCCCGGGCGAGCGCCACGCGCTGTTGTTGGCCGCCGGAAAGTTCGTGAGGCATGCGATCCTTGACGCCTTCCAGCCCGACGAGGACCAATACGTCATGGATGCGTTCGGAACGATGCGCGCGTCCGTTGAGTCCGAAGGCCGTATTCTGTTCAACGGTCAAATGCGGGAAGAGCGCGTACTCCTGAAAGACCATGCCGATGCGTCGCTGTTCCGGCGGGACGAACACATCGGGCCCGCCGACGCGTCTGCCCCCGATTTCCACCTCGCCGCGGTCCGGCGTTTCGAACCCGGCGATCATGCGCAGAACGGTCGTCTTCCCGCATCCGCTCGGCCCGAGCAACGCCAGGAAACGGCCTGCGGCGACGTCGAGTGTAACGCCGGAAGCCGCTTCGACATCGCCGAACGCCTTGCACAGGGCGCGGCACCGGATCGCGTGCGTCTGTTTGAGTTCTTCCGTCATCGTTCTCCCGGAGTTGGCTTGGGTCGCCTGTTTCAAGACGTACGTTTACTCCTTCTCCTCGTGTTCCAGAATGATCCATATAGATATAGCCGATATCAGGACCAAAATCAAAGCGGGCGCGGCGGCGCGCGCAAAGAACGCTTCTTCCGTGGCGCCCCATATACGTGTGGCGAGGGTGTGAAAGCCGGTCGGCCCCAGGATCAGTGTGGCGGGCAATTCCTTCATGCAGGTAAGGAACACCAGGGCCATGCCAGTGAACAGGCCGGGCCGGAGCAGGGGCAGGGTCACCGAGTATAGAGCGCGGCGCGGCGTGTAACCGAGGGTGCGAGCGGCCTCTTCGATACGGGGACTGATTTGCAAGAGGGACGCGCGTATACTGCCTACGGCGAGCGGCAGGAAAAGAATCACGTAGGCAAGGATCAGCATGAACAATGTTTGATAAAGGTAGGGGGCATAGCGGGCGCCGAAGAATACGAGGGCTAGCGCCACCACAATGCCGGGCAACGCGTGGCCGATATAGGCGCAGCGCTCCATCAGCCGGCTGATGGGACCGGGATGACGCACGGCATGGATGACGATCGGCAGGGCGGCGAGGACGCAGGCCGCCGAGGCGAGGCCGGACGCCGTAACGGAATTGAGCATGATGGTCAGTGAACCCACCCATTGCTGTCCGCCCGCCTCGTGTTGCAGGAGCCAGTAACCGGTAACCAGTACCGGCACGCCCAGGGCCAAGAGACTGATCAACGCGCAGAAGGCTGCGGCAGGATAACGCCACGGGCCCAGCCGCGTCCGTGTACGGGTGCGCGAAGTACCGGTGCCGCTGCGATAATATCGGGCGCGCCCACGCAATCGGTATTCGATCAACAGAATCAGAAAGGTCAACACCACCAACAGCAGCGCCAGTACGGCGGCGGCGCCGCGATCGAGCGCGCCGGTGTATTGCACGTAGATGGCGCGTGTGAACGCGTTGAAACGCAGCAGGGATACCGCACCGAAATCGCTGAGTGTGTAGAGCGCCACCAGCAGGGCGCCGGCGGCGATGGCCGGGCGGAGGTGGGGCAACACGATTTCCCGAAAGACTTGCGAAGACGTCCGGCCCAGGCTGCGCGCGGCGTCTTCGATGCTGGGATCCAGTCCGCGCAGGCCGGCCCGCACGCTCAACTGCACATAGGGATAGGTGAACAGCGTCAAGGCAAGCCACGCGCCCGGGAAACCGTAGATGGACGGTAACCGCTCGACGCCGAGCGGGGCCAGCAGGCGCTGCAACATGCCGTTGGGCCCGAGGGCGGCGATCAGTGCGAAGGCGCCGACATAGGAAGGGAGCACCAGAGGGAGACAGGTGATCGTGCCCCAGAAATGGCGCCCGGGTAGATCCGTGCGGACGGTAAGCCATGCCAGCGAGACGCCGATCAGGACGGAGGACGCCGTGACCGCAACGGTCAGGCCCAGACTGTTGAAGAACACGGCTATGGTCCGGGGACGGGCCAGAATCTCAAGAATCTGCGGGCCGAGTTCCACCGTTCGAATAATCAGGTAAATCAAAGGCAGCAACATCAAGGCCGCCACCACACCTGCGGCGGTCCGCAGGGATAGCGAAGGTCGTTTGGTCGCGCCGCGTGCGTGTTGAGCGCGCCGGCTCACTGTCGAGGGCGGCGTTGCGGCGGTGAGGCCGCCCGGAGAATTAGTCGGCATACCGATCGCACCTCCTCATAGAACGCCCGATTTCTCAAGGAGACGCAGTGTGCCGCCCAGATCGTCCAGGTCGCTCAAGTCCATGTCCGGTGTGGATAACGTATGCAGGGGCGGCAAGGCCGGATTCGGTTCGACCTGTGTGGCCAGCGGATATTCGAAGGTTTGATCGGTGAAATAGCGCTGGGCCGTTTCGGCGAGCAGATAGCGCACGAATTGTTCGGCCTGCGCTTTTCGTTGCGAGGTATCGACGATACCGACACCCGCCACGTTTACCAGCACCCCTGAATCGAAGTAATGATTGCGCAGGTTCATCGCCGCGTCCCGCTGCGCGCGCATGGCGTGAATGTAGTAGTGGTTCACGAGTCCGGCATCGATTTCGCCCGCTTCCACGGCGGCAATAATCGCTGTGTTTCTTGCGTAGTCGCGCGTATGATTGTCGCGCATACAAGTCAACCAGGCGGCAGCGGCGTCCTCGCCTTCGGTGATGCGAAGCGAGGTGATGAAGGCTTGGAAGGAACCGTTCGAAGGCGCCCAGCCCACGCGCCTGCGCCAGTCTTCATCGCAGAACCCGGCGAGATCGTCCGGCAATTGGTCCGATGCGACGCGGTCCGGGTTATAGACCACCACCCGCGCCCGGCCCGACACACCGATCCAATATCCGCGCGGCGAACGAAAACGCGTTTCAACGGCTTGCAAGAGATCGTCCGGAAGCGCCACCAGTCTTCCGGCTTGCGTCAGCGCACCCAGCGCACCGGCGTCCTGTGCAAAGAATACGTCCGCCGGGCTGTTACGACCTTCTTCCATGATCGTGGCGGCCATTTCCGCCGTTTGCCCGTAACGGATATGTACCGGAATTCCCGTGTCCTCGGTAAATTGATCGATCAAAGGACGGATCAGTTCTTCGCTGCGCCCTGAATAGATGGTGATGGCGCCTTCGTCGTCGACACGTTCCAACCACAGGGCTCGGGTAACGAGCCCCACGCCGACGAGAAACAACAGCATGACGAACATGGAATTCTTGAGCGGATTGGACGGGGTCATGGTTTATCTCCTTTACGCGGTCTTCTTGTCGGATGCGCGTTTCTTCCCCGCAACCTCCAGGAAACATTCCGTGCGACAGAATTCGCAATCTTCCGCGTTGTGCGTGCACTCCTTGAGCTGTTTCCGGAGTTCCTTGAAAAAGTTCTTCACGACCGCTTTGTCGGATTGCATCAACTGGATGAAAGAAGCCAATTTTACGCTCGTCTCAATACTTAAGAGGTGCTCGATTTTGCAGGCGTCGATCTCCGCTTGCTCATCGTCCACGCCCAGCACATCCCGAAAGAGGATTTCCAGCAGTTCATCATTTCGTTCAACCAGCTCAGCCAGTCGCTTTCCTTCATCGGAAAGCTTGAGAAACCGGTTTTCATCTTCGAGCACCAGTCCGCGCCGTTTGAGCGGACGCAGACTGATGGAACAACTGCCCCGGGTGATATTCAGTTCTTTCGCGATATCGGTGACGCGCGCGTATCCGTGATCGTCTAGCAACGCGTTGATGGTCATTAGATAATGCGCAGCACTATGCGTGATCTGGTTTTCTTCGAAATACTTCCACACTTCTTTGGTCATGATGATCCTTTCAGGAGATGGCTAAGGCGACCAAGTGTTATATATATCAATCAGGCTACGGGGAGGAGGGCACGATGTCAAGCAGGCGGCTTTGCGAATTGCTCCCTCTCGTTCGACGGGACGGGAAAGGCCGTGCCCGTACAGCGCGGCGCCTCCTTGAAATTGCGGAGCGGAGATGATTATGCTTGTATGCCGCCAAACATGGAGGAGTTATTGAGATGAGCCGTATCAAGCTGGATCCGCCCGAATCGTACGACTATTCCACCGAACTGTCCGTGCGAATCACGGACATCAATTACGGGAATCATCTTGGACACGATTCCATTATGTCGATCCTGCACGAAGCGCGCGTTCGCATGTTGGATGCAAAGGGCTTCTCGGAAATCGATATCGGCGGGAGCGGACTCATCATGGCCGACACCGGCATTGTCTTCAAAAACGAGGTTCATTATCCAGCGACGTTGAAATGCGAACTGGCCGTGCGTAATCTGTCGCGATCCGCTTTCGACGTGTATTACCGCGTAACCCGGGTGGAAGACGGGGCGCTTATCGCCGAGGCCAAGACGGGGATGGTCTGTTTCGATTATGAACGCGGCCGGCCGGCCAAAATGCCGGACGCCTTTCGCGCAGCGTTTCGACCTCAACCCTGACCTCTGAACCCTTGGCTACCCCTTCAACGCGTCCACAAATGCTTTCGCGAAAAGGTGCAGATCGACGGGGGTGCGGGAACTGATCAAGTTGCCGTCGACCACGAGCGGTTCATCAACCCATTCTGCCCCGGCATTGATCATGTCGTCTTTGATCCCGACGGTGCTTGTGGCTTTGCGGCCTTTGAGGATGTCGGCCGAAATGAGGATCCAGCCCGCGTGACAGATGAAGGCGATGGGTTTCTGCTGATCATTAAAATCCTGTGTGAGGCTTAATACGTTGTGATCGCGCCGCAGTTTGTCGGGAGCGAAGCCGCCCGGGACCAAGAGCCCGTCGTAGTGAATGGCTTCCACATCGGCAATGTCCACGTCGGACTTGCAGGGGTAGCCGTGTTTCCCCTTGTATATCGTGCCGGATTGCGGGCCGGCCACCGTAACTTTCCAGCCTTCTTCTTCCAGGCGTATCTTGGGGTACCACAGTTCCAAGTCTTCATATACGTTGTCGACAAAGCTCAGTATCTTTTTCACGGTCATCAACTCCCTTTTTCCACGTACTTCTTTACCGTTCGCCAATCCAGCCCCGTTCGCCGCGCTACTTCGCCGTACGTGCCGAGTCGCTGGTATAATAACGCACAATAACGGGCTTGCAACTCCGCGGCGGACAACGCGCCGTCATGAAGACTTTGGAGCAGGTTGTCCGTTCCGAACGCTTTCTGTTCCGGACCGATCGCGTCCGGCTCATAACGCCCGTTTAGCAGGATCCGGCGAACGGCGTGTCCGAGTTCCCGGACATTGCCCGGCCATGCATAATCCATGCCCGGCGATGCATGCAACGCATCCAGAACGCGATCCAGGATATCCGGCGCCGCCGTACCGAGTTGTCGCCGCAGAAGTTGCGCCACGAGAGGGCGCAGTTCGTCCGCATCTTCATGAATCCGGTCGCGCAGGCTGGGGACCGTTATCCTGTCCGAACATAGCCGATAGAAAAAATCGGCGCGCATCTCTTTTGCGGGAAGCCATGCATGCGGAGATCGCCCAACGGCGGCGATCAATCGCCCCTGAAACCGTTTGCGCTCATGACTGCCCACGGGAGAGAAAGTTCGTTCCTGCAGAACGCGCAACAACATGACTTGAACGGCAGGCGCCAGCTCATCGATTTCATCAAGGAAGACCGCGCCATGCGGGCAGCACCGGGCCAATACGCCTTCGTACTTTTGTGCAGCGCCTTCCGGAACATCTTTACGATAACCGAAAAGTTCCGGCTCGCTACGGGCGCCGGGATATTGCGCGATGTTCATGGCGATAAACGTCCGGGAGATCGGGCGCGCGAATCGCTTTTTGTTCTCGTCGAAAGGAATGAAACAGGACCGGCCAATCGCCGCCGCCGCAGCCGCCTTGCCCGTACCCGGCTCGCCGAGGATCAGGGTGGAGAAGTTCTCCATGCGGTTCCACAGACACCGTTGATACAGTTCCATGTCGTGGGTGAACACGTTGTTCCATAAACGTCGGCGAAAGTCCTGCATGATCGCGGTTCGCCCGAGGATCGACTGATCAATGAAATAATGGGCCCGTCGCATCTGGTAAAACAACGCAAGATATCCGCAGGCCGCGGAGGGGGCAAAACCGCGCGCCACCAGTTGTTGCAAGGCTTCCCCCGCGAACGGGACAGGTGTACTCGCCTCGCCGGCGGCCAGATCATCAACGATATAGGTGTCGAACGCGTCGGCATATCGGTTGCACAGGTCGTATAGCAGCGCGGGACGCAAAAGCTGTTGGTCCTCCGCCGCATAGCGGCGCATATCCACCGCGTCCCGGGTTTCGAGATCACCGACTCGTTTCGCGACGGCCCGCTTGCCTGCGACCGCAACGTCGGTCGCGTTGTTCGGTTCGTGCGCGGCCAGTTCACGGTCGAACTGTGCCCGCTCTTTGGTAAAGGGATTGGAAAACGCCGTTTTGGCGACAAGCCGAAAGAAATCGCGATCCGAAGCCGATAACTTGAAGGTTGCCTGCATGCCCTGAATGTATATGGGCCTGCATGGCGTGTCCATGTTGAAGTATGGTCATGGCGTGGTAGTTGGAAATGTGCGCGAATAACAGGGAGCGGCTATTTGTACGGCCTCGAAAAGCAGTTCGTTAATGCGTGACGCGGGTGCATTACGTTCTTACGATGCAGGCTGTTCATTTGGAACCGGAGATATGAGGATATGGTTGACGCTTCTCAAAAGATGACGCGTTCGTTCAATTGGCTCAACGCCGCCCAGTTCGGCGGGGCGCTGAACGATAATGTGTTCCGGTTGCTGGTGGTCTTCTTTCTAATTGGCTTGAAGGGACCGGAAGCGGCGAGCCTGATGACGTCGGTGGTCGGCGCGATCTTTGTGATCCCGTTTTTGCTGTTTACGCCGATAGCCGGGATTCTGGCGGACCGGTACAGCAAGCGGAACATTTCGGTGGTCGTGAAAGTCACTGAAATGCTCTGCATGGCGATTGCCATCCTCGCATTCTATTTGCGGAACGAATGGATCGCCTACGGGGTGGTCTTCCTGATGTCGACGCAAAGCGCGCTGTTCGGTCCGTCGAAATACGGCATTGTGAAGGAACTGGTCGGGGAAGATCGGTTGTCCCGGGCAAACAGCCTGCTTGTGCTCTTTACCTATCTCGCCATTATCGTGGGGACGGGCCTGGCGCCTTCCGTGGATCACTTGACCGGGGGCAACTATATGCTGGCCGCCTCCGTCTGTCTGCTGATTGCGGTAGCCGGCCTGTTCGCGATTCGGCAGGTTGAGGTGACGCCCGGGCAGGGCGGCGAGCGCCGGATATCGCCGAACGTATTCGGCATGATATGGAAGACGCTGGTCAGCATTCGCCATGACGGGTTTCTCCTGATGGCGGTGATCGCCTCGGCGTATTTCCTGTTGATTGCCGGATTCGTTCAAATCAACCTGATTCCGTACGGAATGGAGATGCTCGGCATCAGCGAGCAGAACAGTGCGTACTTATTCCTGCTGGCGGCTGTCGGTATCGGTTTGGGCGCGTGGTTGGTCGGCCGATTATCAGGCAAGAGAATTGAGTTGGGACTGGTTCCCGTTGGTGTGGCCGGTGTGATTATCGGCGCGTTCGGTTTATACCTCTTCCCCTATAGTCTGCCGACGGCCTGCGTGATGGTCTTCGTGCTTGGTTTGAGTGCGGGCTTCTATATCGTGCCGGTGGAAGCTTTTGTGCAATATCGCAGCCCGGATAAACGGCGCGGGGAAATCCTGGCCGCGAAAGGGTTTCTGGCATGGATCGGCGTGTTGTTGTCCGCGATTCTGTTGTATGTGTTCGCGGAACTGCTGCAAATCACGCCCGCGCAGGGCTTTCTCGTGGTCGGGGTGGCCACCTTCATCATGATGATCGTTGCCTTCTATGTGTTGCCCGAATTCCTTCTGCAATTTGTCGTGACCATGTTGGTGAAGCTCTTGTACCGGGTACGGTTGCGAGGGCAGGACCATGTCCCGGCGCACGGGCCCGCCTTGTTGGTGGTCAATCAAGGGTCCTGGATGGAAGCCCTTTTATTGAGGGCCAACCAGCAACGGAAGATCCGGTTCCTGTTACCTCGCCGGATCTGCGAACGGCCCTTGCTCAAGCCGCTTGCCCGCCTGATGGGCGCGATCCCCGTCTCGTCCGGAGACCCGCCGAGTCAGGTCGCCTCGGCGCTGGACGCGGCCCGCGACGCGCTGGACGACGGTTACCTGGTATGCGTGTTTGTCGGGGCGACGTCGGCGCGCGACGGGATCATGCAGGAATTCCGGACCGGTTTCGAGCGTATCGTCCGGGATAACGGGACTCCGGTGATTCCCGTATATCTCGGCGGCTTGAGCGGCAGGACTGTGCGCGGTCGTGAGGGCAAGCCCTTGGCGCGACGGTCCGCTCTGCTGCCGTGTCCGGTCTCGATACACTTCGGCGCCCCGCTATCCGCCGACACGCCCGGCCCGATCATGCGCCGAACAGTCATGGAACTATCGGTGGACTACTTTAATGATCGGAAACAACGTCGCCGCCCGATGGGCGAGGAGTTCATCGCCACGGCGCGCCGATACTGGCGACGCAAGGCGATCAACGACACAACGGGCAAATCCTTGAGTTTCGGGCGTACCCTGACCGCCGCCGTGGCGTTGGCGGATCTGTTGGAGGAGGAGACGGCCGGGCAGGACCGAATCGGGATCCTGTTGCCCTCTTCGGTTGGCGGGGTTCTTGCCAATGTCGCCGTGACGCTCTTGCGTAAAGCGCCCGTAAACCTCAATTATGTGGCGTCTCCCGATTTCCGTGCGCACGGCATACGGGAGAGCGGTTTGCAAACAGTCCTGACCGCGCGGGCCTTCGTGGATAAAGTAGAGACGCTGGACGCGCCCGACGGCGCGATGTACCTCGAGGACTTGCTGCCGCGGATTACCGCGAAGAAGAGGATAAAGGCCCTGCTCAAAGCCCGCTTCATGCCGCGCCGACGCTTGGCGCGTTCTGCCGGTTTTCAGGCCGACGATCCGGCCGCGATCATGTTTTCTTCCGGATCGGCCGGCACGCCGAAAGGCGTGATGTTGAGCCATCACAACATTCTCTCGAATGTGGAGGCGTTCGGGATGGTGTACCAACCGACCCGCGCGGACAATCTATGTGCGGCACTGCCTTTTTTCCATTCCTTCGGTTATACGGCCACCTTGTGGTTTCCCTTATTGAGCGGATTCGCGGCGAGTTATCATACCAACCCCCTTGAAGCCGAACAGATCGCGCGCGTTGTGCGGGAACAACGCTGCACCCTGTTATTGGCCACACCGACGTTTCTCCTGGGCTATTTACGAAAGGCGAACGCGAAGGATTTTGACAGTCTACGCTTTGTAGTGGTCGGTGCGGAGAAGCTGAAGAAGACTGTTGCGGATGCATTTGAACACAAATTCGGGATCAAACCCCTTGAAGGGTACGGAGCCACCGAGTGTTCGCCCGTGGTCGCGGTCAACCTGCCGTCACCGGTCGCCGACGGCAACGGCATGGCCGGCGTAAAGGAGGGCAGTGTGGGGCGACCGCTGCCGGGCGTGGCCGTCCGGGCCGTGCACCCGGAAACATTCGAGTCGATGCCACTGGATGCGGAAGGATTGCTCCTGGTGCGCGGGGCGAACGTGATGTTGGGCTATTTGAATATGCCCGAAAAGACCGCGGAAGTGTTCCGTGAGGGATGGTACATCACCGGCGATATTGCGCACATTGATTCGGACGGATTCATTACCATTACGGATCGCTTGTCCCGATTCAGCAAGATCGGTGGGGAAATGGTGCCGCACCTTGCCGTCGAAGAGGCCTACCAGCAGGGCTTGCATACCATGGAACAGGTATTGACGGTAACCTCCGCGCCGCATCCAAAGAAGGGCGAACGTCTGATTGTTCTCTACACGGATGAGGCGGGCGACGCGTCATCGCTGCATGACATCATCAAGCGCAGCAGTCTGCCGAACCTATGGAAGCCGGACAAGAAAGCCTATATCCGGGTAGACAAACTTCCCGTGCTGGGCAGCGGTAAACTGGACTTCAAGTCCATGCGCGAGATGGCGGCCAACCTGGCTGCGGAATAAAGCCCGACCCGTTTTCTAGCGCAATCACCTGATTGCGAATGGGGTTAAATCTGTCACGCATACTGTTGACAACAACGACTCGCTTGCGCTACGCTTCGCCCTCTTTTTGCTAAGCATCAGGATGTAGTCATCAGGTAGCAACAGCAGGCATCACAGGATGATGTTCAAGGGGTAACAAATAGACATCGGGAGGATGTATGAGCGGGCTGATTATTTTTTCATTGGTATGCGGTTTGTTGGCTTTGGGCTTTGCCCTTTACAAGAGCACATGGGTCAACAAACAGGACCCGGGCACGGAACAGATGAGGGAGATTGGCGCCGCGGTGCGCGAGGGCGCCATGGCTTTTCTGGCGCGCGAATACAAGGTGCTCTCGATCTTCGTGCTTGCCGTCGCCGTATTGCTGGCGGTGGGGTATGAAGGGGTTCAAGGCTATGTGGCCGTATCGTTTATCGTCGGGGCGCTGTGCTCGGGCTTGGCCGGATTCTTCGGGATGCGCGTGGCGACGGCGGCCAATAACCGCACCACTCAGGGGGCGCGTTCGAGTTTGAATGAAGCCCTGAAGGTGGCGTTTTCGGGCGGCGCCGTGATGGGTATGAGTGTTGTGGGTCTGGGCATCGTGGGCTTGTCGGGCCTGCTGCTGGTCTTTTCCAACACCATCGAAGGAGGCACGGAACTCTCGGTATTGAGCGCCACCGTATTGCCGATCTTGTCGGGCTTTTCGTTGGGCGCCAGTTCGATCGCCCTCTTCGCCCGTGTGGGCGGCGGGATCTTCACCAAGGCGGCGGATGTCGGTGCGGATTTAGTTGGAAAAGTGGAAGCCGGCATTCCGGAAGACGATCCGCGGAATCCGGCGACCATCGCCGATAATGTCGGCGATAACGTGGGCGACGTAGCGGGCATGGGCGCGGACCTGTTCGAGTCCTACGTCGGTTCCATTGTCGGCGCGATGATTCTGGGCGCGACGGCCATCACGGCCAATGCGGCGGATGCCTTGAATCTGGTAGCTTTGCCGCTTGTCCTGGCCGGCGCGGGCATCATCATTTCCATCGCGGGCACGTTTTTCGTGCGCACGAAAGAAGGCGGCAACCCGCAGGCGGCCCTGAACATGGGTACGTTCGGTGCGGCGGCCATCATGGTGGTGGCCAGCTATTTCATTATCACAGCGTTGGCCCCCGAGACGTTCGTGCTCGACGGGACGGAATATTCGGCGTTCGGCATATTCACGGCCACCATCGCCGGCCTGCTGGGCGGAGTCGCCATCGGGTTGCTGACGGAATACTATACGGCCGACAACCGGAAGCCCGCGCAAAAGATCGCGGAAGCGTCGCAGACCGGTTCGGCCACCAACATCATCGCCGGCCTGGGAACGGGCATGATGTCCACGGCGCTGCCCATTATCTGCCTCGTGGCGGCGATCATCGTGTCGTTCAATTTCGCCGGTCTATACGGTATCGCCATCGCCGCACTGGGCATGCTCGCCACGACGGGCATTACGTTGGCGGTGGACGCCTACGGGCCGATCGCCGATAACGCGGGCGGATGCGCGGAAATGGCCGAATTGCCCAAGGAAGTGCGTGAACGCACGGATAAACTCGACGCCGTAGGCAATACCACGGCGGCTATCGGCAAGGGCTTTGCCATCGGCTCGGCGGCGTTGACCGCGTTGGCATTGTTTGCCGCCTATCGAGCGACCGTAAACGGGCGACTCGCGGAACTCGATCTGCCGGCCATGTCGATCGACGTCACGAACCCGCAGGTCATGGCGGGGCTTTTCCTCGGCGCTATGATGCCGTATCTCTTCTCGGCCTTTGCCATGGGCGCGGTGGGCCGCGCAGCATTTGCGATGATCGAGGAGGTCCGTCGCCAGTTCAAGGAAATCGCCGGCTTGCTCGAAGGCACGGCGAAGGCCGATTATGCGCGTTGTGTCGATATCTCCACGGCCGCCGCCATCAAGGAAATGACCGTACCGGCTTTGCTCGGCGTGTTGACGCCCGTAGCAGTCGGTTTTCTCGGCGGCGTAGAAATGCTGGGTGGCGTACTTGCGGGCGTTACCGTGTCCGGTGTCGCGATGGCCTTGTTCATGGCCAATTCGGGCGGGGCATGGGATAACGCCAAGAAACATATCGAAGCCGGCGCCTTCGGCGGAAAAGGGTCCGAAGCCCACAAAGCGGCCGTCACCGGCGATACCGTCGGCGATCCGTTCAAGGATACGGCCGGTCCCTCGATCAACATCCTCATCAAGTTGATGAGTGTGGTGGCGTTGGTCATCGCGCCGCTCTTGATCTGACCGGCCGGGCGGCGTAGGGTTCGGGGCCCAGGGTTCAGGTTAACATCTTACTGAACCCCGAACCCTGAACCCTTACCCCCATCATGAAGATCACCTTTCTCGGCACCGGTACCTCGCACGGGATACCCGCTATCGGGTGCACGTGCGACGTGTGCCGGTCTGATGATGTGCGGAACAAGCGCCGACGAACCAGCCTGTATGTAGAAGCGGGTGGTCATCATGTCGTCATCGATACGCCGCCGGATTTCCGCGATCAGGTGTTGACCTTCGGCGTCAGCCGGGTAGACGCCGTGCTGTTGACCCATACGCATGCCGATCATATTTTTGGTTTTGATGATCTGCGCCGTTTCTGTTTCATGCAGGATATGAGCATACCGATCTACGGCTCGGCCGAGACGCTGAAAAGCATGGCCGTCAAGTTCAGTTATCTCTTTGAAGATTCGCTGTGGCGGGCGACGGTGCCACAGGTGGATTTTGTTGCCGTGAATGAATCGTTCACAATCGGCGACGTGCATGTCGAACCCGTGGAAGTCCCGCACGGGCCGATGACGGTCTACGGCTACGTGCTGAGACACGATCATCGCGCGGTCGGCTATTTCCCCGATTGCAGCTCCGTGGACGAGGCCTTGATCGAACGTCTGCAGGGGCTGGATGTCATGATTCTGGACGCGCTCAGGGAGAAGCCGCATCCCACGCATTTGAACCTGGCCGGCAGCGTGGAGGCGCTGCGCAGGATTGGGGCGCGAAAGTCGTACATTACCCATCTGTGTCATAACCTGGAACACGCACGCACACAAAGCCGGTTGCCGGACGGTGTTCATGTGCCGTACGATGGGTTGGTCGAATCGTGGTAGAGCCATGGAACAGATGAGACAGATGGCCGTTTGGGGAATCATCGTTTGCAGCACGCTTCTGTATGCGGCGGGCTTACACGCCGCAAACCCTACCGTCGTGGTGCTTGCCAATGAGAACGTACCCGAATCCGTGGCGTTGGCGGAATATTACATGGCGGCGCGCGATATTCCCCCCGAACATCTTTGCGTCCTGGACCTGCCGACGGGCGAGCAGATGGCGCGTCATCAGTTTACCCGGAGACTACGGGACCCGTTACTTGCCTTCCTGCGCGAAAATGACTTTATCGAACAGACCGCAAGACCGCCCAACGAAGTGGACGGGCATCAGTCGCCCTGGCTTACGACGCGTTCCGAGGTGGATTATATCGTGTCGATGTACGGGGTCCCTTTGCGTATCGGCGATACGCGGTTTCGTTTGATGACACGAATCACCGACCGGCTCGGTCAACCGCAATACAAGAACATGGCGGCGGTGGACTCGGAGCTGGCTCTTCTTCTGGCCGAGCCGTACGACATATCCGGTCCTCGCGACAATCCGCGCCATCGCCATATCGGCCGGGCCCGGCCGGAAGAGGTCATGGACATAACACTCATCACGGCGCGCCTGGACGGCCCTGATCCGGATACGGTGCGCCGCATGATTGATGACGCGCTCTTCGCGGAACGATACGGGCTGCTTGGCCGGATGTATTTTGACACGCGCGGTTTGGACGGCGGCCCCTATTATCTGGGTGATTACTGGATTCGCGAAGCCTATGAACGGTTCTCCCGCTTGGGGTACGAAACCGTCCTTAATAGAGAAGAGAGCGTATGGGGCAGGGAATATCCCATGGAGGACGCCGCGCTATATCTTGGTTGGTACGAAGAACACGTGACCGGCCCGTTTACGCGCGATACGTTTCGTTTTCGGCGCGGCGCGTTGGCGTATCATCTGCACTCCGCCAGCGCGGTGAGTATTCGCAAAGAGAACCGATACTGGGCCGGGCCTTTGCTTCAAAAGGGGGCGGCGGCCAGCATGGGCGCGGTGAGCGAGCCGTTTCTGCAATTCACGCCGCACCTGCAGATCTGGGCCGAAGAGCTCGTACGTGGGCGGACGTTCGGCGACGCCACGTCGAGAGCGCAAAGCGTGTTGTCCTGGCAGATTACCGTGTTGGGCGATCCCTTGTTCCGCCCGTTCCGCTATTCGTTGCAGGATCAAATCCGGCATCTGCGAGAAGATGAAAGGCCCGAAATTGAATGGGCGCATGTGCGGCATGCGAATCTGCTGGTTCAACAGGGCCGTTTCAACCTGGCCTTGAATTATCTGCGCGCGCGATTAGGTGAGGAAGAGAGCCTGGTCATACGCGAGCGGCTGGCCGACTTGTATACCTTGAACAAGCTTTACAATGATGCCGGACGCCAATATGAAAAGATCATCAACGCGGCCGAAACCCCGGAGACGGCTATCCGTGTCGGCGCCCGGTGGATCGATGTATTGCGTTCACTCGGTCGCGATGCGCGCGCGGATTCGCTGGACGCCGAATTACGAGCGGCATGGGGCGATCATCCGGTCGTGAAATGGTTGGATACGCGGTAACACCATGTGGATCGATTCACACGCACATCTGGATAGTTTCATGGACGCGAAGGAACTCGACGCGATCGTCGAGCGGGCCCACGAGCAGGCGGTTACGGAGATCGTTGCCATCGGCGGTACGGAACGCGCCAACCGTCTTGCTCTCGAAGCGACCCGAACGCATGCCGGCGTGCACGCGGTACTCGGATTCGATCGCGATGAGGCCGGGCGCGAGCCGGATATCCCGGCCTTGCGTACGATGCTGTCCGAACCCGGCGTGGTGGGCGTAGGGGAAACGGGATTGGATTACCATTACAGTGCCGACACCGCCGCAGCGCAATGCGCCCTGATGGAACGGATGCTCGACGCCGCCTGCGATAGCGGGTTGCCCGTGGTCGTCCATACCCGGGACGCGGAAGCGGATACCTTGTCGCTTCTGCGCAACTTTACGAAGCGCTGGCAGGGGGAGTCGGGCCTGCCGGGTGTCATTCATTGTTTCACCGGCGATGCGGCCTTCGCGCGGGCCTTGATGGATCTGGGCATGATGATCAGTTTCAGCGGCATCATTACTTTCAAGAAGGCGGACGCGCTGCGCGAAGCGCTCAAGGTCGTGCCCGACGATCTGTTGCTGATCGAAACCGATGCGCCGTATCTGGCCCCCGTCCCGTATCGCGGCAAACGAAACGAACCGGCGTACGTCAGGTACGTCGGCGAAGCCGCCGCCGCTGTGCGCGCGTGTCCCGCCGATCAGTTGGCGAACATCACCTCCACAAACGCGCACCGCCTCTTTCATCGTCGCGTTGAAGTCGGAACAGGACCGGGCGCGGAATGAAAACCGGACCGGACAACGTGTTTACAGCCCGTGCAATGGCGGTCGCTTGTGGCGTACTGTCTTTCTTCGTGATCGGCTGCGGGCCGGCGGCCGAAATGGAGCCGGCCGCGACCGTTCCGGTCTATTCGTTCGAGGTGGTTACCGCCTATCCGCACGATCCCAACGCCTTTACGCAGGGATTACAGTTTCATGACGGATACCTGTACGAAAGTACGGGCTTACGCGGTAGATCCTCATTGCGCCAAGTGGATTTGGAGTCCGGGCGCGTGTTGCGCCGCGTCAACCTGCCGCAACGCTATTTCGGAGAAGGTCTGGCCATTGTGGAGGATCGAATCTATCAGCTGACATGGCACGCGGAGACGGGGTTCATCTACGATCTGGAAACCTTTCGTCGTCTGGACCAATTCACCTACGAAGGGGAAGGGTGGGGATTGGCTTATGACGGGGTTCATCTGATCATGAGCGATGGTTCCAGCCGGCTGCGGTTCATGGATCCGGACGGCTTTCGCGAAGTGCACACGCTGGAAGTGACAGCCGACG
Organism: Kiritimatiellia bacterium; assembly: GCA_007136425.1. Classification (GTDB taxonomy): domain Bacteria; phylum Verrucomicrobiota; class Kiritimatiellia; order SLAD01; family SLAD01; genus SKZA01. The sequence goes on along the minus strand of SLGY01000147.1, from coordinate 9,989 downwards.
GCGAACCGGTGCGCAACCTGAACGAGTTGGCATGGATCGAAGGCGAGATCTGGGCCAATATTTTCAGATCGGACAAGATCGCTCGCATTGATCCGTCCGACGGCGCGGTGCTGGGATGGATCGATCTGACCGGGATTCTTGATCCGCGCCATGCGCGCGGTCAGGAAGACGTGTTGAACGGCATTGCATATGATCCGGAAACGGAACGGATCTTCGTGACGGGCAAGTTATGGCCGCGCCTTTTTGAAATACGGGTGGTTCCCGAATAGGCGCCTGCTTTCGGCCCGTCGAGGAAGCAGGCGATTGGTATTACTGGCGCGGTGGCCGAATCGCCTGCACAATCTCCGCGCGGTCAATATACCATTCGCGATCCTGTTTCACCCATTGCAGATGAAACTCATGCATTTGCGTCTCGCGATCTCCGGCGAGGCCGGCCGTGCCCACCGCGGTAAAGCGCATCTCCGCCGTTTCCCCGCTTTCATCCACGTCCAATCGCCGGTCACGTATGCGGACATCCAAGGTGTCCAGGCGACTGTGGACCTGATGAAAGATCGTCGATAATTCGCGCCGCGACGTTCGCTGTCGCAATACCGGTTGCAGCCGCAATTCAGCTTCGGGCGTGAAGAAATCGACCACCTGCTGCGACTTTGCGAGGGTGCGCAGTTGCCCTTCGCCGCTTTCCTTACCCAGCGTGTCCGCCAGTTGATTCAGGCGCTTGTTAATGCGCCGTGCGTCGCGATCAGAGTAATGCCACGCGACCAGCGCCGTCACGCAGAGCAGTACGAGCAGATAGAGCCAATGGTTTCGTTTCAAAAGATAATCCTCCCCGCGATACGCGAACGATCGACGATGCCGATAGTATGCCATTCCCATGGGGTGGCCCGATTATCGCCGGCCACGAAATACTGATCCGTCTCCAGACGCTCGGGCTGGGTCGTCCACGTACCGGTACGTGCGACGTACGATTCTTCGACCGGCGTCCCGTTGACGATCAGGGTGCCCTCGTCGAAATGTACCGTATCGCCCGGGACCCCCAGGATACGTTTGAGGTACATGGTTCGACGGCCCGCCATTTCAATCACCACCACTTCGCCCCGGGCCGGATCACGCGTGCGGTAGACCAGAGTATTGGCCAGATTGAGGGCTCCATCGCTGAACGTCGGTTCCATACTGGCCCCGCGCACGTAGACGGGGACGAACGCGAACCGGAATATCATATAACACAGCACGGCAAGTACGAGTGCACGAATGAGGGTCTTCGCGGGATCCCTTCCGATGAGCACGCGGCGCACGGGATGCACTCGCGCAGGAGGCGGACCTTGTGTTGGGGTCGTCTGCATGGCAGCAATTATCCGGCAAACAGGCCGCCTTTTCAAGTGCCGCATGACCATCTGCCCACGCCACCTTGGAGCGGCCCGGCTTACCGGGCCGGCGGACCGGATACGTAGAGTCATTCAGTTATCTGCAAAGATTTCGTGCGTTGCTATTTAGCGATCTTATACCGCTTGGCTCAACAGAACGTACTCCTTGTCGTATTGTGTGGGTGACATATCGGACCTGTTGCTGTAGGGGCTTCGCTTGCGAAGACCAAGCACTACCCACATACCCGGTCCGCGCAAGCGCGGCCCCTACAAAAAAGCCTGCGAGTAGGCCCGTAAGCGAAAACCTCAAGGGGAGCTGGGGCGCGTTCATTTTTGTTTTGATCGGGTGGCCCGGATTAGATTAGCCTGCTGCATCCCATGTGTTCCCTGATCTATTCATAAATTGGAGTTTATAGAAGCATGCGCATACTTTCCGGTATACAACCCACGGGTAAATTGCATTTAGGCAATTATTTCGGCATGATGCGGCCCGTATTGGAACTTCAGGACGAGGGCGAAGCGTTCATATTCATCGCCAATTATCACGCCCTTACAACGGTCTCCGATCCCGAAGCGCTCCGAAATAATACGTGGGACGTGGCGTTGGATTTTCTCGCGTGCGGCCTGGATCCGGAACGGGTCGCCTTTTACCGCCAGAGTGATGTGCCTGAGGTTACGGAATTGACGTGGTTGCTATCGACCCTGACGCCGATGGGATTGCTGGAACGCTGTCATTCCTACAAGGACAAGACGGCGCGCGGCATGACGGCGTCGCACGGGTTGTTTTCCTATCCGGTATTGATGGCGGCGGATATCCTGTCGGTCCAATCCGATCTGGTGCCCGTCGGCCGGGACCAGAAACAACATATTGAGGTCACGCGCGACCTGGCGATCAAGTTCAACAACCAGTACGGCCCCGTGTTCAAGATCCCGGAAGCCTCGATCCGTGAAGCGTCGGCGGTGGTACCGGGTGTGGACGGTCAGAAGATGTCGAAATCGTATAATAATACCATTGAGATATTCGGTTCGGCAAAAGAAGCGAAGAAAACCATCATGCGCATCGTCACGGACAGCAAGTCGCTTGAAGAGGTCAAAGACCCCGACACATGCAACGTTTTTGCGCTGTACAAGCTGCTCGCCACGCCGGAAGAACAGGCGACGTTGGCGGAGCGCTATCGCGCGGGCGGCATGGGCTACGGCGAAGCGAAAAAGGCATTGGCGGAGACGTTCAACGCGCATTTTGCGCCCTTACGCGAAAAACGCGAAGCGTTGGCGAACGACACGGATTATGTGGAAGACGTGCTGCGGGAGGGCGCCCGTCGCGCCCGTCGGGAAGCGGCTGAAACGCTGAGCCGCGCGCGGCAGGCGGCGGGGCTCGCCTGGTCATGACCCCTCCGGAAGAATACCGCGTCAAACTCGACGTTTTCGAAGGTCCATTGGATCTGTTGCTGTACCTGATTCGCAAGGAAGAGGTGGATATCTATGATATCCCGATTGAACGGATCACCCAACAGTACATGGCGTATCTGGACCTGATGCGGATGCTGGACCTGAACATCGCCGGCGAATTCATCGTCATGGCCGCGTCGCTGATGATGATCAAGAGCCGCTTATTGTTGCCGGTGGAAGAGCGAACCGCGGAGGAGGAAGAAGACGAAGACGATCCGCGTTGGGACCTGGTCCGGCAATTGGTGGAATACAAAAAGTTCAAGGACGCCGCGCTGCATCTCCAGGGATTGGAAGAACAGCAGGAAAATGTCTTTATCCGGACGGGCGACGGCGTGGAACTGGGCGCGCAGCCGGATGTGGCGTTGCAGGACGTCAGCATTTTTGATTTGATCGCAGCGTTCAACGACGCGTTGAGCAAGGTGCAGAAGGAAGAGCTGCGCGAGATTTTCGCGGAACGGTTCACGGTCGGCGAGAAGATCGACGATCTACTGCAACGCATGGAACAGACCGACCGCCTTTCGTTGACGGAACTGTTCCGCGACATGCGCTCGCGGCATGAAGTGGTCTGCGCTTTTCTGGCCGTGCTGGAATTGATGCGATTGAAGCATATCCGGGCCACGCAGGACGCGCCCTATGCGCCGATTCTCTTGATAAAGGCGACGGAGGAATAATGAGCGAAATCGAAGTCATGCCGGAACTGAAACAGATCATCGGCGCATTATTGTTTGCGGCGAAGGAACCGGTTTCACTCGCTCATATGCGCCATGTCTTTACCCAGACAGCAGAGCAACAGGGGGGCGTGACGAAGGATTTCGCCGACGTGACGGAGCCCATGCTGGTCGACGCCATTGCGCAATTGAACGATGACCTGACCTCGCGCGCGGTCGGCATTCATGTGCGTGAGACGGCCAATGGCTATCGGTTGGTCAACGACACGAACTGCGGTCCGTGGTTGCGCGTTTTGCTGGAGAAGGGAAAGCCCAACCGGCTCTCGCGCCCCGCGCTTGAAACCCTGGCGATCATTGCCTACCGTCAGCCCGTGGTTCGTTCGGAGATCGAGGCGGTACGCGGTGTGGCGGTGGACCAGATCATTCGCAATTTGTTGGATTTGCAACTGGTTCGTGTGGTCGGGCGCAGCGAATTGCCGGGTCGGCCGTGGCTGTTCGGGACCACGCAGAAGTTTTTGGAGCATTTCGGTATCAAGTCGCTCAACGATCTGCCGGGCACGGAAGAGCTGCGCCGCCTGGAAGCGGAACAGATCAAACGACAGAAGAAAGAAGCAGACGCCGAATCAACCGCGGCATCCTCGTCCGAACCGGGCGCGGTGGAGGAGGGCGAGGACGATGCCGATGGCGAAATCGAAGGCGACCGGAATGACGAAGTGGAAGAGGAGCGGGAGACGCAATGAATCTGGACACAATACGAGCACGAATTGACGGCTTGGACGAAGAGTTGGTCCGGTTGCTGAACGAACGGATCCGGGCAGCCATGGAGATCGGACGGCTGAAACAGGAAAACGGGGGCGAGATCTATGTGCCCGCCCGCGAAAAGGCCGTGTTGGATCGTGTGGTCGGCCTGAACATGGGACCGCTGAAGAACGAATCGATCCGCGCGATTTATCGCGAAATCATGTCGGCGGCATTGGCCTTGGAACATCACGTGAAGATCGCGTACCTCGGGCCGCAAGCGACGTTCACGCATCAGGCGGCGCGCTCGCGTTTCGGCGGGAGCGTGACCTATGAGGCGTGTCAAACCATTCGCGACGTCTTTACTCAGGTACAAAAGAAGCAAGCCGATTACGGGGTGGTTCCGATCGAGAATTCGACGGAGGGCGCGGTTACACATACCCTGGACGAGTTCATCGATACGCCGTTGAAGATTTGCGCCGAAATTTACCTCCCGATTTCTCATCATCTCATGGCCGCCGGTCCTCGTGAGCGGATCAAGGTGCTGTATAGCAATCCGCAGGTATTCGGACAATGCCGCCAATGGTTGCACGAAAACATGTCGGACGCGGACCTGGTCTCGGTATCCAGCACCGCGCGCGCCGCCGAAATGGCGTCGAAAGAAGAGCGCAGCGGGGCGCTCGCCAGCGATTTGGCGGCGGAATTGTACGGCTTGACGGTGCTGAACCGCGATATCCAGGATCGGGGCGGCAACGCGACCCGCTTCCTCGTGGTCGGTAAGTCGTATGCCGAGCCGTCGGGCGATGACAAGACCTCCCTGTTTTTCGGCGTGCAACACAAGGCGGGTGCGTTATGCGCGGCTTTGGACGTCCTGCGCCGTTATAATCTGAACATGACCAAAATCGAATCGCGGCCCAGCCGGACCAGGCAATGGGAGTACTTCTTCTTTGTGGATGTGGAAGGACACGTGTCGGATGAGCGGGTGCAACAAGCCTTGGACGGGGTGCGGGAACATTGTGCGACCCTGACCGTCCTGGGTTCCTACCCGAAAGCCGTGAGCGGGGAAGCGTCCTCATGACGCCGCCCGTCAAACCGTGGATAACAAAGTTGCCGACCTATGAGCCGGGTCGTCCTTTGGAAGACGTGGCGCGGGAACTCGGATTGAGCGGGATTGACGATATCATCAAGCTTGCTTCGAACGAAAACGCGCTTGGCCCGTCTCCGCTCGCGGTCGAAGCCATGCGGACTGAAGCCGCGCGCATGCATCTTTATCCCGACGGCGGCGCCTACTCGTTGCGCAACGCCTTGGCTTCCAAGTTGGATGTGGAGCCGGCCCAGATTCTGCCCGGAAATGGGAGCAATGAATTGATCGAACTACTGGGCCACGTATTTCTATCGGCCGGTGACTCGATTGTCATGTCAGAGCGCGCGTTCGTGATTTATAAACTCATGGCCCTGTTATTCAACGCCGACACCGTTTCCGTGCCGATGCGCGATTTTACGCACGATTTGGACGCCATGCTGGAGGCCGTCACGCCCGAGACGCGTCTGATCTTTATTGCCAATCCGAATAATCCCACGGGTACCCGGGTGACGCCGGACGCGCTGGAACGCTTCATGGAACGGGTCCCGTCGCACGTGCTGACGGTGATCGATGAGGCGTATGTCGAGTTGCTTGCGCCGGATGAGCAGCCGGACACGTTGCGTTACATACGAGAAGGGCGTTCGGTGTGCGTGCTGCGCACGTTTTCCAAGGCCTATGGTCTCGCCGGTCTGCGTGTCGGCTATGCCGTCGGCGCGCCGGACTTGATCAATACGCTCAATCGCGCGCGCCAGCCGTTCAACGTCAATTACATGGCCCAGGCGGCGGCGATGGCGGCCTTGGAGGACGAGGCGCATGTCGAGGCCACGCGCCGCCTGGTTCGTGAGGGGCTGGACCAAATCACGGCGGCGCTGGACGATGCGGGCATCGGTTATGTGCCGTCTTGCGTGAATTTTCTGTTGGTACACGTCGGCAACGGGCGCGAGGTGTTTGAAGCCCTGCAACGCGCGCATGTGATTGTCCGTCCCATGGACGGTTACGGCTTGCCGGAATATGTCCGGGTAACCGTAGGGACGCAGGCCGAAAACGAAAAATTTTTGAAAGCGTTGATCGGCGTATTGCAGGCGGTTTAGTTTATTGACCATGAAACGCATTGCCATAATGGGATTGGGATTGATGGGCGGCTCGCTGGGCTTGGCCTTGAAAGCCCGGGGCTATGAGGGTCGGATTGCGGCCTATGCCCGTCGCGAAACAACGCGGAATGCCGCACTGCAAAGAGGGATCGCCGATGAGGTATACGCGGATCCGGACGAAGCGGTACGGGACGCGGATCTGGTGATCTATTGCACGCCGATCCTCAACATTCCCGATCTGGTCAACCAGTCCCGAACCGCCTTCAAAGCGGGGGCGATTGTTACGGATGTCGGGAGCACGAAGGCCGAGTTGGCCCAGAAGGTAGGCGAGATCCTGAGCGGTTCAAGCGCCGTGTTTGTGGGCAGTCATCCGGTGGCGGGTTCGGAACAACAAGGGATTGAGTCGGCGCGAGCCGATCTGTATGATCGGGCGCTGGTGGTGGTCACGCCGGAAGAAGCGACGCGCGATCAGGACGCGGTGCAAACCGTTAGCGAATTCTGGGCGGGTATCGGTGCGTTGGTGACCGTGGTGACCGCAGCGGAACACGATCGCCTCATGGCGCGGACCAGTCATTTGCCGCATCTGGCCGCCTCGCTATTGGCGGCCACGGCGGCGCGGGACGGCGCCCCGGTGCTGGTGGGACGTTTTTGCGGAACGGGCTTTCGCGATACCAGTCGCGTGGCGGACGGGTCCCCCGAGATCTGGCACGACATCGTCAGTACCAATGCGGACGCGATCGCAACGGAACTGCGCGCGTATCGAGCGGAGCTGGATCAATTGATTGGCTGGATGGAGCAAAGGGATTTTGATAAGGTCAAACAGTTTTTGGAAGGCAGCCGGGATTGTCGCCGTGCGTTAATGGCCGGCAGTCCCGTTGAATAACGCTAATGGCGCTGACACGACATAGAGCGGATAGGGCCACGGTATGGCCCTGCGGAAAGCCAACGGGTACACTGGTCGTGCCCGGTGACAAGAGCATTTCCCATCGGATCGGCATGCTGGCGTCCGTCGCCTCGGGAATATCCCGCGTAAACGGCTTTCTGAACAGCGCGGATTGCGTCGGACTGTTGAAGGCCATGGAAGCGCTCGGTGCGCGGACGCATCTTACCCGGGACGGCGATCTTTACATCCACGGGACGTCCGGCCGCATGTTGAAGCCGGCGCGCCCGCTGGATTTGGGCAATTCGGGAACGGCCCTCCGGTTACTGGCCGGGCTCTTGGCGGGATACGACATGCCGGTTACGTTGACGGGCGACGCCTCGCTCCGGTCCCGCCCCATGCGGCGTATCGAAGAGCCGCTGCGCCTGATGGGGGCGGAGGTGGTGTTGTCGGGCGACAAGGGATGCGCGCCGATCCGCGTGCGCGGGGGGCGCTTGAAAGGCATTGAATATGAAATGCCCGTGGCCTCCGCCCAGGTCAAATCCTGTATCATGCTGGCCGCGTTGCGGGCCGAAGGGGCGACTACCGTGATCGAGCCGCATCCGACCCGTGACCATACCGAACAAGTATTTACCGCGCTGGGTTTGCCGGTATCCGTGCAAGACCAAGCCGTTACGGTGGAAGGCGCCGGTCCTGCCGGTCCGGAAATAAAGGCGCGGGAATGGATCATTCCGGGCGATATTTCGTCCGCCGCGTTCTGGATGGTTGCGGCGGCGGCGCATCGACGCGGGTCGGTTACCGTAAAGGATGTCGGCTTGAATCCGCGGCGAACGGCGATCCTGGATGTCCTGAAGCGGATGGGTGCGCGAATCAAGGTGACGCCGAAGAAGAAGCAGGACGGGGCCGTCGAGCCGCTTGGCGAGATTCGCGTGTCGGGATCCAAATTGAAGGGCACCGTGGTGGGCGGGGAAGAGATTCCCGCGTTGATCGACGAAATTCCCATTCTGGCCGTTGCCGGGGCGTTGGCCGAAGGCGAGACGGTAATCAAGGACGCGCGCGAATTGCGCGTCAAGGAATCCGACCGTATCCGGACCATGTGCGCGAATTTGAAACAGATGCATGTGGACGTCGAGGAAATGGAAGACGGGCTGCGGATCAACGGGCCGACGCAACTGCGCGGCGGCGGATTTGTGGACAGTTACGGCGATCATCGGGTAGCCATGGCCATGGCGGTGTTGGCCCTGTTCGGGGATACGCCGGTTACGATCAAAAACGTGCGCTGTATTGAAACGTCCTATCCGGGGTTCTGGGAGGATCTAAAACGATTGGGAGGCCATGTCGAATAAAACGACCAAACTGATTGTTGCCATAGACGGTCCGTCCGCGTCCGGGAAATCCACGGTATCGCGGGAAGTGGCGCAGGTATTGAAGATCGTCTATGTGGATTCCGGTGCCCTCTATCGCGGAATGACCTGGAAAGCGGTGCGCGAAGGGGTGGACGTCAAGGATCCGGAAGCGGTCATCGCCATGATGAACGACACGAACTGGGAATTCTTCATAGAGGATCTCGTGCTCAGATTCACGATCGACGGAGAAGATCCAACCGATCACCTGCGTTCCGAGCCCGTACGCGAGCGGGTAGCCGATATTGCCGTAATACCCGAGGTGCGGGTATTCATGGTGGAGCGACTCCGCGAAACGGCCGAGTTCGGAGAATTGGTCATGGAAGGACGCGATATCGGATCGGTCGTCTTCCCGGACGCCACATTCAAGTATTATCTCGACGCCGATCCGGAAGAACGTGCGCGCCGACGCCATAAGGAACTCGTGGCAGCGGAGGGGAAAGGGGACGTGAAACAAGTGCTGTCCTCCTTGCAGCGACGGGATACCATCGACAGCACCCGCAAGACGGCGCCCTTACAGATTTCGCTTGGGGCGAAGGTGATCAACACGACGAAGATGACCATCGAAGAGGTGGTCAGCCGGATCGCGGAAGAAGTGAACGCCTATCGGGCCCGGCCATGAGGCGGGAACGCGGTCATCCGTTATATTGGATTGTGCGCGGTTGCACTTGGTTTCTGTCGCTATTCTACTTTCGCTTTCAGGCCTACGGACGGGAAAATGTGCCCGCCACGGGCGGTTGCATCCTGACCCCGAACCATGTCAGTTTTCTCGACCCGCCGATGGTTGGTTGCGGATTGAACCATCGCGTGGTGCATTTCATGGCGCGGGACACCTTGTTTGAAGCCCCGATCCTCGGCTGGTGGTATCGCAAGATCGGGACTATCGCCATTGATCGGACCAAAGGCGATTTGGCGGCCTTACGCTCCGCCTTGAACGGCCTCAAGAGCGGCAAGGTGGTATGCCTCTTTCCGGAGGGAACCCGGAGCCTGGACGGCGAGCTCCAGAAACCGAAAGGCGGGGTGGGCTTTCTCATTGCCAAGGCCGGCGTTCCGGTCGTACCCGTGTATCTGGACGGGACCTATAAGGCCTGGCCGAAGGGGGCCAAATGGATCAAACCCGTCAAGGTACGTGTCTATTTCGGGAAACCGCTACTTCCCGAAACGTTCGAGCTCGACGCGAAAGGGAAGCCTGACTATGACAAGATTGTTGCGCTCGTCATGAACCGCATCGAAGCACTCAAGACCGAGGCCGAACAACGCAAGCGTTGAGTGTGTCGCGATTCCTGGTACGAGTTCTCTGTCCCTCTCGCCCCCT
>SLGY01000007.1 GCA_007136425.1 Kiritimatiellia bacterium | reverse complement strand
TCCTTCAACGCATAAAAGAGCGCATAGTCGTCCAGCCAATGGGCTTCCTTTTTGCAAAATCGTTGATATTCGCGAATGCGGTTAGCGGACGCGTTTCGCGAAAAATTGCGGCACACGCTGCGCAGTACATCCATGCGCGCTTCGATCACTGGTCCGTAATCCACGTTGTCCTCAGGGAAGTCCGGAAACTTCTTCAAGCGGGCGGGATTCAACAGCTTGTCTTTGACCAACTGTTCGAAACTGATCAGGAGATGGTTGCCCGCGAAGGTGGACAAGGACTGATACGGGGAATCGCCATAACTGGTGGGACCGTGCGGCAGAATCTGCCACAAGCGTTGTCCCATTTTTTCGAGTCGATCGATGAACCGATACGCTTCCGAGCCTATTTCGCCTATCCCGTATGGTCCGGGCAGAGACGTTGGGTGAAGCAACACGCCACTTTCGCGAGAAAAATCCACAAGAAACCCCTTTCCATCTGTGGTGAAACGTTTTGTTTGCCGGGCGCGTATCTAGCCTTATGGAGGGTCGCTTGTCGATGTTTAAAGTTCAAAAAAGCTGACCGTACTCGATCGCGATCCAGCCGTAATTGAAGTCGGTTCCGGTTTCAGTCCAGTGATGGCGATAGCTCGCTTCAAAGAACTGAAGACGCTTCGCTCCGAACCACACGCGCGCGCCCCCTTCCGCGTGACCTTTCCAATAGGAGCGATCGGCCTCTCGAAAGCCCGGTTCGCCCGGCGTACCCCGGTTCCGGTCCGACGTGCGTCCGTTGTAACTGCCTCCTCCTCCGAGGAAAGGGGCCACATCCCAACGCGGCATGAGCCGGAGGGTCATGCCGACACTGTAATAGTTTCCGTCCTGCAAGCGGTTGGCCAGCCAGTGCCCGAAGATTTCACCGAACACAGGCGCCCCCCTGAGCCATACGCCTGATTCAAATCCGCCGCCATACACGTCGCCGCCCGTATCACGCATCAACGCAACACTCACACCGGCGTCCTCTTCATAATCGCGCACGTCATAGGCCGCTACGGTGAGCGGCCCGCATGCGAACAACAGCGGAAGAAGAAACGAAAGCGCGGTATGCCATGAATGACGTGTCATATCCTTCCTCTTGGCACAGGGCATGCATCGCGTCAAGCCCCACCAACGAACGGAATCCGATATAACAAATAAATGTCACACGTGTGACATTTTTCCGTCATGATGTCCGAGACAGCTGATGGGCCACACAGGGGCACTGCACAAGAAAAAGGCCCGCCTTCCGGCGGGCCTTTCCTGTGTTTGCGGTTCCTCCATCGACCTACTTGATGAACAACATTTCCTGATACGTGGGCAGCGGCCAGAGATCGTCCGCAACGATTTCTTCGAGGCCGTCACTGCTTTCACGCACGGCTTCGAGCGCCGGGAAGATCTCGTTGCGACAGTACAAGGCCTGCTTCACCGCCCCGTCCTCGGGCGCCGACTCGATCGTTTCCTCCAGAGCATCCACCCGATCCTCCAGCTCAGAGACAAGAGCGCTGACCTTGTCCAACGAACGGGTATCCGCCACTTTGTCGGCCGCCTTCAGTGAAGCGGCGGTCGAGGCCAGGATCCCCTGATACCGGTAGCCGGCCGGAAGGATCATTGTCTTGGCGATTTCGAGAGCGCTCAACGCCTCGGTCGTAATGTCCGCAACGTATTTTTCGGTATAGATCTCGTTGCGGCTGGCGAATTCGCGCCGGGACAAGACCTTATATTTTGCGAGCACCGCGGCGTTATCCTTATTGCCGGCCTCGGCCATCACCTCCGCCGTGTTCCGCAAGTTCGGCAACCCGCGACGAGCCGCCTCTTTCGTCCATGCCTCGCCGTAATTATCGCCGTTAAAGATTACGGGCTTATGGGCTTTGATCGTCTTCTGGATCAACTTCTGGACGGCGGCATTCAGCTTCTTCGGATCGCCTTTCGTCGCCTGCTCCAGTTCCGTCGCCATGTAATCCAGGCTTTCCGCCACGATCGTGTTCAGGATGACCAACGGACCGGCGATGGTTTGGCTCGAGCCGACCGCGCGGAATTCGAACTTGTTGCCGGTAAACGCGAACGGGCTCGTCCGGTTACGGTCCCCGGCGTGCCGCGGCAGATCAGGCAAGGTATCCACGCCCACACGCAAGGTGCCGGGCTTCTTGGACGCTTTCGCGCCGCCCCGCTCCAATTGCTCGTACACATCGGTCAATTGATCGCCGAGGAAGATCGAGATAATAGCCGGCGGCGCTTCATTGGCGCCGAGCCGATGATCGTTACCCGCGTGAGCGATCGAAGCGCGCAACAGATTGCTGTATTTATGCACGGCGCGAATCACCGCCGTACAGAAGACCAGAAACTGTGCGTTCTCGTGGGGCGTATCGCCCGGCTCCAGCAGATTCATGCTTTCCGTGCCCAACGACCAGTTCAAGTGTTTCCCGGAACCGTTGACCCCTGCAAAAGGTTTCTCATGCAACAGACACGACATGCCGTACTTGTTCGCCACGCGTTGCAGCGTGATCATCACCAACTGCTGATGATCGGTCGCCACGTTCGCGTTCTCGAATACCGGCGCCACCTCGAACTGGCCCGGAGCCACTTCGTTATGTCGTGTTTTCACCGGCACGCCGAGTTTGTATAATTCCCGCTCGGCATCCAGCATGAACGCAAGCACGCGTTCGGGGATGACGCCGAAATAATTCGCTTCGAGCTCCTGACCCTTGGGCATCGGGGCACCGAAAAGGGTTCGTCCGGATACGACCAGATCGGGCCGGGAATAGAAGAAGTTGCGGTCCACCAGGAAATATTCCTGTTCCGCGCCGGCCGTGGGGATAACGCGTCCCGGCTTCTCGTGTCCGAACAATTTCAGGATGCGTTGCGCCTGTTGGTTCAACACCTGCATCGAACGCAACACAGGCGTCTTCTTATCCAACGCCTCACCCGTCCACGAGCAATAAGCCGTCGGGATACACAGCGTCGTTCCGTTCGGGTTTTCCAGAATGTAGGCGGGACTGGTGACATCCCATGCCGTGTAGCCACGGGCTTCAAACGTCGTACGCAGACCGCCCGACGGGAAACTCGACGCGTCCGGCTCGCCCTGGATCAGCTGCGTCCCCGTAAATTCGGCGATGGCGCCGCCCTGCCCATCCGGCGAGAGGAAGCTGTCGTGTTTCTGCGCGGTCGCACCGGTCAAGGGATAGAAGACGTGCGCATAATGGGTAGCCCCTTTTTCGATCGCCCAATCCTTCATCGCCGTGGCGACTGCATCGGCCACGCTCGGATCCAGCGAATCGCCGTCACGAATCGTGCGGCGCAACGCCTTGTACACTTGCTTGGGCAGCCGATCCCGCATGACGGCATCGCTGAACACATTTTGACCGAACAGATCCTTTGAAGGCGTCTCGCGAAAGCTCAACGGCTTGTCTATCGGTTTATAGGACGTAATCGCGGACACCGCCGCGTATCGTGCATTCCCTACTGTCATTTCTCACTCTCCTGTTGGGGGGTTAAAAGGAAAATGACCGCTTCGGCCTGACCTTCCTCATCTTCTTATTCCTATAATCGTTACAGCACGCTCCCCCTCCACGGGGACACGCCGTACCGCAACGTGCCGGACTATGTAGCAGATCCCATGCCAATCATGAAACAACGCCCCATACACCCCCAATAACGACAGAATAAGCACTCAAATCCCTGCAAACCCAGCCGAAACCCACGAAAATACACCGACAGAAGACACAATTATGTATCATTCATATCCGTTATGATACATTTTTGTATTCTTCATTGAGTACATTTACACAAAAGAACGGGGGTCCTGCCCGCCTTCCGTGGAGATGGCGGGGACAGTGCTCCTCCATATCTGATGCAGGCAGGGCGTCTCGACCGTTGGCAGGCGGGGATGCCTGTGCCACCCTGCTTCATTCGCAGAAAACTAGAACCTATCCCAAAACCGCCCGGAAGACGCCGGGGACAGAGCCCCGGCCTACAAATTTCCTCAAATGTAGGGCGACCCTCCGTGGTCGGCGGGCTGAACAATGGGTTTTTGGGATAGGTTCTATGTTTTCGAGGGGCTGATGGGTTGTACGTTACGGTATTAACGGACGAAGACCAGGATGCCCCATTCGAGCTTGCCGGCTTGTCCGGCGTCGACCCAGTGCTGGAGTCCCGCTTTCATGCGCTCGATATAGTCGCGCGAACACGTTCGGGCCAGCGCGTCGTCGTGTGCGACGATCTGTTGGCGGACGCTGGAATAGTGCCGCACGAGTTGATGCGTTAATTCCTCCACGTCTTCGACCTGAAATCCCAGGGCTTCGAGTTCCCGTTTATAAAACGGAATCGATCCCATCGTTTCGAGATGAATGCGGTCCAGCACGGGCCGGATTTCATCCGGTTGGACCTCTTCCTTTTGCATCGGATCGGTGAAGATGAGCGTACCGTTCTGTTTCAGGACCCGGTCGACTTCGCGCAGCACCCGGGACCGATCACCGCTGTGCAGAAAGGCGTCCTGCGACCAGACCAGATCATATCCCCCGTCTTCCGCCGGCACATCCTCGAACGAACCGTCAATGACACCAATCCGATCAGCCAAGCCCTGTTCGGCATTCAGCTTCCGATTTCGTTCGTTCTGCACTTCGCTCAAGTTCAGACAATCGACGTGGCAATCGGGGAAACGCGACGCGAGGTAACGGGCCGAACCGCCGTAACCGGCGCCGAGATCCAGAATCCGCGCGCCCGGCAGACGATCGGCCACTTTTCCGGCCATCCGCTCCACGGTACGGCGACTGGCGTCAAAAATGGATTCGCCGCTTTCCTCGTACAGGCCGATATGAATGTCTTCCCCGCCCCAGATGGTGGCGTAGAAGGAGTCGGCGTCGTCGCTGTTATAATACGCCCGGGTAACGTCAACGGTTTCGTTGCTTTGCATGATTATTCCCCTCCTTCGTCTTCGTAGCGTTTTTCGGCGATGTGAATGTAGAAATCAGGGTCGTCCTGATGATAGGTCTCTTGAAAGTCGCCGTAGGTGGTGATGGTTTGGAACCCGACTTCCCGGAGCAGGCGACGCACATACGCCTTGCGCAACGGAAACATGTTGAGATGGTACACCGAATCGTCGGGGAACTGGTAACGGAACCGCGCCAACCCTTCATCCACGTGTTCGGGTTCGGCGCGCACGTTGTCGCCGCAGTAATAATAGGTATGCTTCGATGAGAACCCGTCGTCCAGAATCGAATCATAATTGCGCTGATCCAGAATCAGGATGCCGTCATGACGCAGCACCGCGTAGAATTCGGCGAGCGCCTTGCGACGGTCGCGCTCGGAGAACAGGTGGGTGAACGAATTTCCGAGACAGATGACAGCGTCGAATTTCCCGTGAATATCGCGGTTCAGCCAGCGCCAATCCGCTTGCGCGGTGCGCAGGATCTTCTTGTGCTTCAGCCCGTTGCCGAAGGCCCGAGCCAACATTTCCGGACTGCCGTCGGCGCTGACCACATCGAAACCGCTTTGCAACAGCCGGACGGTATGGAACCCGGTGCCGGTGGCTACATCGAGAATACGCTGTTTCCCTCTGCGCCTGAGTTCCTGGATGAAGAATTCGCCCTCGCTTTCCGCACGGGCGGTCCAATCGATGAGTTCATCCCACTTTTGAACAAACTGATGCACATACTCGTTCTTGTAATGGTCCGTTTGCCGCACGGCAAGCGGGTCAGTCCCGTATTGTTGTTCTTTGGTAGTCTCCACGCAGTGTTCCTCCTTAATGCTGCTTGACGGCGTCAACGATGGGCTTCGCTTATTCTAAGTGCGAAGGGTCGCCCGGAACCACATGGATCGCGGTCCCCGCGAGCGACAAGACGCCATGGACTTGATTTACGACCATCTTTGAGGATATCCGGAAAGCGATCAAGGGGCTTTTGCGATTATTTTTATCGCTTGTCTATTTGTTCGGCGCGGCCATACTCCCGTTGAACCATGCGACGGGAGTAACAGACATGACAAGACGACAAATTCATATTACGGAATTCGACAAGCGACGGCTCGAAGAGCTCATCGCCGTAGCCGATCAATTTGGAAATAAAGAACGCAATGATCTCAGTGCGTTGGCCGGCGAAGTACAACGCGCCAAGACGGTGACCTCAAACGAAATACCGCCAAATGTCGTTACTATGAATTCCAAAGTGCGTTTGCGCGATATGGATTCGTCCGAGGAGCTGATGTACACGCTGACGTTCCCGATCGACGCGGATGTCTCGATCGGCGCCATCTCCGTGCTTGCGCCCATCGGCACCGCCCTGCTGGGTTACGCCGAAGGCGACGTCATTGATTGGCCCGTGCCGGACGGCGTTCGACACATCCGCATTGAGGAAGTCCTGTACCAACCCGAAGCGGCGGGGGACTTCCATCTCTGACGCATGCCCCGCAGGATCGATCATGACCACGGGCGCAACGCCATGGTCCTCGGCGATCCGTTACAGGTTGTCAAAGGCGATGCTTGACCATTCGGCGCGCTCCGATACACTGGCCGACTAAATTCACGGGTCTTTATCAGGAAAGGTGTTATGCAAATCTTCATTCCTAAAGAAACCCATCCGGGCGAAAAACGAATCGCCATGATTCCGAGCGGCGCGGACCGGCTGGTCAAGGCCGGCGCCGAGATCGTTATCGAGTCCGGTTTGGGCGAAACCCTCGGCTTGACCGACGAAGCGTACACAAAAGTCGGCGCCACCGTCGCCTCGGACCGGAACGCCGCGCTGGCTGCGGCGGATATGGTTCTGCGCTTGCGCAAACCGCCGCGCGAAGACATCGACGCCATGAAGCGCGGCGCCATCCTGGTCAGCCATCTCGATCCGTTCAATGAACAGGACCTGATTCAGGCGCTGGCCGGAGCCGGCGTAAACGCTATCAGCATGGAGATGATTCCCCGTACGACGATCGCTCAGAAGATGGACGCGCTGAGTTCACAGGCCAATCTCGGCGGGTACGTCGCCGTCATCCTGGCGGCGGCGCGCGCCCCGAAGATTCTCCCGATGATGATGACGCCTTCCGGCACGATCTCGCCATCGCGGGTTTTCGTTATCGGCGCGGGCGTGGCCGGCCTGCAAGCCATTGCGACCGCGCAACGACTGGGCGCCCGGGTGGAAGCATTCGATACCCGGCCCGTGGTCGAGGAACAGGTTACTTCGCTGGGCGCGAAATTCGTCAAAGTCGACCTCGGCGAAACAGGTCAGACCAAGGACGGGTATGCGAAGGAGCTGACCGAAGAACAGCTTGCCAAACAGCGTGAAGCGATGGCCAAGGCCTGCGCCAATGCCGATGTCGTTATCACCACCGCCCAGGTATTCGGGCGCAAGGCGCCGGTCATCATCACCCGGGACATCCTTGAACAAATGCGGCCCGGCAGTGTGGTTGTCGATATGGCGGTGGAAACCGGCGGAAACGTTGAAGGCTCGCAACTGGACGAGGAAGTGACCGTAAACGGTGTGACCGTCCTCGGCTACGGCAATCTGCCCGGCCGGGTCCCCGCCCATGCCAGCCAGATGTATGCGAGCAATCTGACCAGCCTGATCGAGCACTTCTGGGACCAAGAAGCCAAGACATTCCCGCTCAACCGGGAAGACGAAATCATTCAGGGCTGCCTGATCACCTGCGACGGGGAGATCGTCAATCCCGTCATTCGCAAAGCGCTGAATCTTGATACGGAGGCCTCATGAAAAGACGCGTAATTCACTATCTCGGTATGTTGACGGTCGCGGGGCTGATCGGCGCACCGCCCGCCCTGCAAGCCGACCAAGCGGAAACGGCCGCGCCGGAGGAACATCATATCTACCTGCACGTAGTGCCGCCGCAGGACGGGAAACCTGTTCGCGTCACGGTCGTCCCCCCTGCGGAGGAAGTAGCCCCTCCCGCGGAAAAGAAGGAAGCGGTATTGGCCGAAGAGATCGAACCGCCTGAAGACGGCACGCCGGAGGACAAACCGACCCTGCCGCTGGATGAGGAGTCGGAAGTGGACGCCCTCATCGACGAGATCACGCCGGAAGAGGAACCCGTCGATGTCGCGGAAGACGCCGAACCGAAAGACATCATCGCGCCGGCCTTGGAGGATGAAGAGCCCCCCATCCTGGAAACCATCCTGGAACCAGTCACCGAAGACCTCGAAGCGGATACGGTGGCGGTACGGGACGATGACGGGGAACCGTTGATCGACGTGGAACCGGAGCCTTTGCCGGAAATCATGGCCGAACCGCCCTTGGAAGAAGATATCGAGCCGGCCCTGGTCGCGGCGCCGCCCGCGGACGCCCCGATGTTGATCGATGAACCCAAACGGGATACGCCGATGGGGTTGTTGCTTTTCATCTTCGTGCTCGCAATCTTTCTCGGCTTCGAACTCATTTCCAAAGTACCGTCCCAGTTGCATACGCCGTTAATGTCCGGATCGAACGCCATTTCCGGAATCACGATTGTCGGCGCGCTGGCGGCGGCCGGGCTCGGGGTCGGCGGCGCGTTCGGCACGTTTCTCGGCACCTTGGCGGTGACCTTCGCCACCATCAACGTGGTGGGCGGCTATATGGTCACCAATCGCATGCTGGCCATGTTTAAGAAGAAAGACGGAGGTCCTCAATAATATGAACGCCTTTATCAACATCAGTTATATTGTCGCCTCCATTCTCTTCATTTTCGGCCTGAAAATGCTGAGCTCGGCGAACACCGCGCGCCGGGGCAACATGGTGTCGGCGCTGGGCATGCTTATTGCCATTGTCGCCACGCTGCTGCACGAAGGCATGAGTTATCAATGGATCATACTCGGCCTTATTGTGGGCGGCCTGATCGGCTCGACGGCCGCGCGGCTGGTCAAGATGACGGCCATGCCGGAGATGGTCGCGCTGTTCAACGGGTTCGGCGGCATTGCCAGCCTGCTGGTCGGGTGGTCGGAATTCCATGCGCATCCGGACAGCCCCACCTTCACGCTGGTCGCCGTTTCGCTGGCCGTGCTGATCGGTGGAATCACGTTCTCGGGTAGTCTGATCGCTTACGCGAAGCTGGCCGAGAAGATCGACGGCAAACCTCTTCTCTTCAGCGGACAACAGGTGGTGAACGGCGTGCTGGTCATTGCAGCGCTGCTGCTGGTCATCGTATTCGCTGCGTCGCCGAACGCGTATCCCGCTCTGGTCCTGTTGATCTTGCTGGCTCTGGCCCTTGGCGTGCTGGCCGTGATCCCCATCGGGGGCGCGGATATGCCCGTGGTCATCGCATTGCTCAACAGCTATTCCGGTCTCGCGGCCTGTGCGGCCGGGTTTGTGATTCTGAACAACGTATTGATCGTGGCCGGCGCCCTTGTCGGCGCCAGTGGACTGATTCTTACAACGATTATGTGCAAGGCCATGAATCGTTCGCTCGCCAACGTCCTTTTCAGCGGCTTCGGTTCCGCCGCGTCGGGCGGCGGCGGCGGGTACCAGGGCGAAGCCAATCCCGTCAGTGTGGACGACGCTTACTATATTCTGGAAGCGGCGCGTTCGGTGGTCTTCGTGCCGGGCTACGGCATGGCGGTCGCCCAGGCGCAGCACGCGGTTCGCGAACTCGGCGAGTTGCTCGAGGCCAACGGGGCCGAAGTCAAGTACGCCATCCATCCCGTGGCGGGCCGCATGCCGGGCCATATGAACGTTCTGCTGGCCGAAGCCAATGTGCCGTACGAGCAGTTGGTTGTGCCCGAAGACGTGAACCCGATCATGTCCTCCGTGGATGTGGCCATCGTCATCGGTGCGAACGACGTCGTCAACCCGGCGGCGCGCGAGGATAAAAACAGCCCTCTCTGGGGCATGCCCATCATCAATACGGATCATGCCCGTACGTGCATCGTCTGCAAACGCAGTCTCAATCCGGGCTTTGCCGGCGTGGACAATCCGTTGTTCTTCAAGGAGAACACCCGCATGCTTTTCGGCGATGCCAAGAAGAGTTTTCAAGAGCTGGTTTCGCAATTCAAAGACAGCTAGAGCCGTTTAAACGAGGCCGAAAAGGAGGACGCCATGCGGAATGGGACACGACTTATCGTTATCGGATGTGCAGTCTGGTGGTGTCTGTCTGCGCCCCTTCTTGCGCAGTACGACCCACGCATGGATCTCATTCTGGAAGAACTCCAGCAGCTGCGCGAATCCGTAGACGCGCTCACGCGCGAAGTGCACGAGTTGCGCGACCGTCCCGCC
The DNA here is from genome assembly GCA_007136425.1 of Kiritimatiellia bacterium. Taxonomy (GTDB): domain Bacteria; phylum Verrucomicrobiota; class Kiritimatiellia; order SLAD01; family SLAD01; genus SKZA01. The sequence continues at coordinate 3,830 of SLGY01000007.1, read as the reverse complement.
GACCGACCGGCGGCCCGTGCGCCCGCGCGCCGCACAGAGTTTCACGGGCCGGATCATGATGCGCTGGCCGAGATTGAGTTCCCTGCCGACCCCGTACCGGACGCCTTGCGCACGTACATCAACCAAATCCTGCGCGCCACGGAAAACCAACAATCCTACTCATCGCGAGACCCGCAGGTGGACATGCTCATGCGCGTCGGCGGGGATCATGTTGATCTATTGCTCGAATCGATGCGCGGTCATTCACGCGGTCTGGGCGGTCATTATCACGCGCGCAAAGCGGTGATCCGTCTGGCCGACGAATCGCATAAGGAATTGGTACTCGAGCATCTCCCTGATGTTCAGGCCTTGGCACGCGTCGTGGTCCGCTTCGGCTGGGAGGAAGACGCCAAAGATATTCTCTTGGACGGACTCGCCGCCATTCCCGAGTATTTACCGAACGACTGGATTCAAGCCGTAGCCAATCTCGATGATCCGGAGGTGCAGCCGTTGCTTCTCAACTTCCTGATGCACGGCGGCAATAAGAGACAGACGTACCGCGTCGTGTCCGGGCATGTTGATGAAGGCCTCGACGAGGCCGTAGAGGAGGCATGGCGCCAGAGTCGACGCGATTGGGAACGCAACCAGATGGCCCCTATCGCCGCGCTGCACGGAGTTCAGGACGCGCTCGATTACATGGTGCGGAAATTGGCGGCCCCGCATGCGGAAGACGACCACAGCATGCGCGAATGGCGCCCGGCCATCATCCGCGTCACCGGGTTTCGAGGATCAACAACCGACCTTATCGACTGGTACGAGGAGAACCGGGACGCGTTGGCTTTCGATCCCGAGCAAGGCCGCTACATCGTGTCCGAATAAAGCGGGCTCAGCAGACCGTATCGGATATTTCCCGCAACGGGCAATTGCTACCCACTCGCGATACGCACCACCGAAAAACATTAACGTAAAACGTTTGATTCAACGCCTTATTATCTGTATCACTATACTTGATTAGACGTCCAACAACGATTGGATTCTCGTGTTTTCGACTTTTCCACGTATTCCGGGAGGGGTACGCTATCGGATCATGGCGGATAAGTTACAAAAACAGCGGTTTGAGTATAAGTACCACGTTGACGAAGGGCAGGCGGACGGTATCCGGGATTTTCTACGCCATTACATGACGTTGGACGAGTACGGCGCGACTCGGCCGGACCATTCCTATCCGGTACACACCCTCTATCTGGACAGTCCCGATCTTCAGTTGTACCAAGCCACGATCAACGGGGATAGAAACCGATTCAAGTTACGAATTCGCTATTATGAAAACGGCGACGATTCGGCCGTATACGCCGAGATCAAGCGGCGTTATAACGCCGTGATCACCAAGAGCCGGGCGGCGATCACGCGCGAGTCGGCCCGCCACATGGCTCGCGGACAGCTACCCGGTCCGGCCGAACTGGTCAAACCCGAAGCGGACTCGATGCGCGCATTGGAGGAATTCAACAGATTGACCAGCCTCTTGAATGCCGGACCGGTGGCGCATATCGCCTATCTGCGCGAAGCCTGGATTGGCGAAGACGCGCACACACGTACACGGGTGACGCTGGACCGGCAAGTCATGTCCGAACCGCACCATGACATGTATTTTTCCTTTGAGATGAAAAACCCGAAGGTCGTTTTTGGCGATACGGTTGTCCTTGAATTGAAATTCACTAACCGATTCCCGCATTGGTTTAAAGAGCTGGTGCAGGCGTATGAGCTGAAACATCAGAGCGCTGCAAAATACGTTGACGGCGTGGCCCTACGGGGTGAACACTACTATATCAATGAGTATATCTAACAGGTTGCATCATGGAACAGTGGCTCTATTTTGGTGACGTGGGCGTGGCCCCGCTGGATATCCCACGGCTCATGCTCTCCCTGCTGCTGGCTTTTCTGGCCGGCCAGACGATGGCGTGGGTGTATATCGTCACCCATTCCGGGCTGTCGTATTCCCGCACGTACGTCAATTCCCTGATTCTGATCCCGATCACCGTGTCCATGGTCATGACCGTTTTGAACAACAACCTGGTGACGGCCTTTAGTCTGATGGCGGTCTTTGCCATTGTGCGTTTCCGCAACATCGTACGCGACACGCTGGACACGGTTTTCATCCTGACCCTGATCGTCGTGGGCATGGCCGCCGGCACGCAATTATATGCCACGGCCATCATCGGGACCCTGCTTTTCGCCGCGATCATGCTCTATCTCCGCTACACCCATTTCGGCAGTCGCCATCGGTACGATTACATTGTGAACCTGCATTGGGCGCACTCCGGCGAGGAACTGCCCGCGCTTGCGAACCTGCTTAACCAACACAGTATGCGCGTTCAACTGACCAGCCAGCGCTCCAGTCGCACGGAGGAAGGCATCGATCTCTCCTACCGGCTGCTCTTGCGCGACCCGAACAAGTCGCACACGCTGCTGGACGCGTTGCGCAAGACTCCGGGCGTAACGCGGGTTACCGGATTGGAAGCGCACGACGAATCGGAAGCTTGACACATGACGGTCGAAAACAAACCCATTCCCATACCGCTTGAACGCCGCTGGCGCGAATTCCGGATCCGTATTCTGCCCGTCCTGGTTTTCCTGGTGGTCGCCGGTGTCGTTGCCCTATTGTGGCAACAACACGTCACGCCCACGCAAGCGGTCGGGCTCGGAATGGCTGAACAGTATCAACTGCGCAGCCCGCGAGACGGCGTCGTGCACGCCTTGCGGCATTCCCGTTTCGATCTCGTAGGCGCCGACGACGTGGTCTTGGCGTTGCACCCGGCCGATACGGAAGAGATTCTTGCGCGACTGGAAGTCATCCGAGCCGAAGTTGAGTTGATCCGCGCCGGTCTCGAACCGGCGCTCGGACAACAACGCGCCCGGATCGATTATGAAGAATTGCGTCTGGACATGATGAACGCGCGAATCCAGTTGGCCGCCGACCGGTTGCAACGGGATTTTCTCCGCCGCGAGCTTGACCGGCAGGAGAAACTCTATGACCGGAACCTTATTTCGGCAGCCGAATACGATGAACTCCTTACGGAAGAAGAAGTGCAAAACCTGCGGGTCGTTGAAGGCGAAAAGGTTTTGTCCGATCTCTCCGAGCGATTGGCCCGTCTGGCCGCCATCTGGCCCGACGATGAGGATCCGTACGAGGCCGGCATTCAGGCCGCCATCGGCGTGAAAGAGAAAGAGCTGCAAGTACTGGAAACCGAACTGAAACCGAGGGCGCTTACCGCGCCCGCGGGCGGGATCATTGCGGAAGTGCTGCGCCGCAACGGGGAATACGTAGCCGCCGGCGAGTCCATCCTGCAAATCCAAGCGCAGGAACTGGGCTATGTCGTCGCCTATCTGCGGCAACCGCTGTCACGCATTCCCGAACAAGGCGACACGGTTCAGGTCTATTCACGCGCACATAACATCGCGCATGACGGGACCGTCACCCATGTCGGTTACCAATTGGAACCCATACACGAATCCTTATTGCGTCCCGGGCAGAACGTCGAATATGCGTTGCCCCTCCGCATTGAGCTGGACGCAGACGCCACCATTTTCCCCGGCGAAATGGTGGATATCCGATTGTAGAAGGGTTCGGCTCAATGCTCCAAGCCTTCTTCCGTAGCTCCCCTTTCAACGGAAGCCATGCGCCGATTGAAAAACGGCGCTACGGGAGACTGGCAAACCAGGGTCATTCAGTTCTCTGCAATCGATTCACTCCACCCTCTTTGGCGATTCTATACTGCATTACTTAACAAGAAGGCCTTCTTGCTGTTTTGTTTGGGTGACACATCGGGCGTATTGCTGTAGGGGCTTCGCTT
>SLGY01000029.1 GCA_007136425.1 Kiritimatiellia bacterium | reverse complement strand
GTTACGGCCGTAATTAAAGATCAACGTGCCCCAATCCATGTGCTCACCTTTGCGCGGATCGGAATGCTCGTACAGGTGCGTGCCGTCAAAATAGCCCAACCCGTGCGCGTCTTTCGGGAAATGCGCGGGGACCCAGTCGACGATGACGCCAATGCCTTCCTGGTGACAACGGTCCACGAAATACTTGAAATCGTCGGGGGTGCCGAAGCGCGACGTCGGCGCGTAATAGCCGATGGTTTGATAGCCCCAGGATCCGTCGAATGGATGTTCCGTTATCGGGAGGAGTTCGATATGCGTGAATCCAAGGTCCTTCACATAGGGAATCAGCGAATCGGCGAGCTCGCGATACGTCATCCATCGGTTGTCCTCCTCGTAGACGCGGCGCCAGGACCCGAGATGGACTTCATATACGTTTATCGGTTGGTTCAACCAATTGGTTTCCCGCCGCTGCCGCATCCAGTCGGCGTCATTCCATTCGTAGGCTTCCACGTCCCAGACCATGGACGCGGTGCGCGGCCGCAATTCCGAGGCAAACGCGTAGGGATCGGCTTTCTGCGCGAGGAACCCGTGAGGCCCTTTGATTTCGAACTTGTACAGGTCGCCCGGTTTCAGGCCGGGTATGAACAGCTCCCACAAACCGGAACTCCCCCGGTTTTGAAGCGGATGATGGCGTCCATCCCAGCGGTTGAACCACCCGATGACGCTGACCCGTGTCGCCGAAGGCGCCCACACGGCGAAATGCACGCCTTCCACGCCGTTCACGGTCAATGGATGCGCGCCCATTTTCTTGTATGTCCGATAATGCGTGCCTTCTCCGTGCAGATACAAATCCACGTCCGTGATCTGCAAGGGAAAGCGATACGGGTCTTCCGATTCCCAGACGTGCCCGTCAAAACCGGTAATACGCAGGCTATAATCCAGATCGGTTTGGCCGTCGATCGCCGCTTCGAACAAGCCGTGGTCATGGATCTTTTCAGCCGGCCACGTGGCATCCGACGCCTTATCGACCACATCCACGCGCTCGGCATAGGGTTGAAACGAGCGGACTTTGAGGCCGTCGCCCTCGCGATGGATGCCAAGCACTTCGTAGGGGGCATACCAATCGCCGTTCACAATGGACTCAATCGTATCCTTCGGCGCAGATGTCTTCATATTCCTACAATTCCCCTGTACTTGCTGAGTTTCCCATTCCTGAATGCGCCGGCCGCCACGGCGCCACGGCTCGACAGAAATGTACTCATGTGATAGCTAGATTATCGCGGAGTGTAAAGAAATGAAAACAGAACAATGCATACGCGATTCCCTGAAGCATTCGCGCCGGGTCGTGATCAAGATCGGCAGCCGGGTACTTATCCAGCGGCACGGGCGCCCGGATATCCGGCGGATGCGCGCACTGGTAAAGGACATCGCCTCCTTGCGACAGGCGGGGACGGAAGTGGTCCTTGTTTCGTCGGGGGCTATCGGGGCGGGATTGCATGCTCTCGGATATCGTACCCGTCCGGACAATCTGCCGGATCTGCAGATGGCTGCGGCCGTCGGTCAGACCCGGTTGATGGGTCGATATAACGCCTTGTTCGCCCGCGAAAAATGCCGGATCGGTCAGGTCCTGCTGACGCACGACGATCTGCGCGATCGTGTCCGACACCTGAACGCCCGCAATACGGTGATGAATCTGCTGCGACACGGCATCATCCCGATCGTGAACGAAAACGACGTGGTGGCCGTCGACGAGATCAAGTTCGGCGACAACGACCATCTGGCCGCCTTGACCGCCATGCTGGTTGATGCGGATGTATTGATTCTGCTCTCCACCGTAGACGGTTTTCGCCGGCCGCTATCCGCGAAGAAGACAGGCAGGGTCCCGTACCTGAAAGAGATTTCGGACGATATCCTCGCCCTGGCGGTCGGCAAGGGCGACCGGTTCTCCATCGGGGGGATGCGCACGAAACTCGAGTCCGCACATGATTTCGTGAATCTCGGCGGCCTGGCCGTTATTGCCAACGGCCGCAAAGCGAACGTCGTGACCCGGATCATGCGCGGCGAGCAAGAGGGCACGCTGATCGGCGCCGGCTCACTGCGCAGCGATGCGGGTAGCCGGAAACGCTGGATTGCCTTCTTTCACAAAGCGCAAGGCGCGGTGGTCATCGACGACGGCGCGCGCGCGGCTATTGAAAAGAAGGGCCGCAGTCTGTTGCCCGCCGGCATCCGGGCGGTGGAAGGCCGATTTGCCATGGGCGCCGTCATTAATGTGCGAACGGAAGACGGCAAGATTATTGCACGCGGTCTGACGCTCTATTCCAGCGATGATATCCGCACCATCAAGGGCCGAAAAACCGCTGAAATTGAGTCCTTGCTCGGGGCGAAGGATTATGATGAGGTGATTCACAGAGATCACATGCTGGTGTTCAAGAAATCGAACGGCGAGGAGACCTCGCCCTCCCGCAACTAGTGTGGTGAACCGGAAGTTTCTTGTATTACATGCGGTGGGCAAATATCCGTAAACGCGCGGAGTATCGACCTGAATCGTTTTACAAGAAATCAATGACTCAAGACACTAGAGCCCTTTGCCGGACGGCGATCGCAGACCGCCCTGCCCCGGGCAACACAACAAGCGAAGAACATGGAGCGCTGACAATGAGTTTACATGATGACATGCTGGCCTTAGGTGACCGCGCCGTGCTTGCGTCTCGCGCGCTGGCCGGACTGACCACCCGAAAAAAGAACGCCATTCTTGAAGCCATGGCCAATGAACTGGACGAACGGCGAACGGATATCCAGACCGAGAATGCCAAAGACATGCAGGCCGGACAGGAAGCGGGCCTGACCCCGGCATTGTTGGATCGCCTTGAACTGACCGACGCGCGACTGGATGCCATGATCAAGGGCTTGCGCGATGTCGCGGTCTTGAAGGATCCTGTCGGCGCCAAGATCGCCCGCTGGATGCGGCCGAACGGCTTGGAAATCGTAAAGACACGGGTTCCGATCGGGGTCATCGCCATCATCTACGAGTCGCGACCGAACGTCACGGCCGACGCCACCGGGTTGTGCTTCAAGACCTCCAATGCGGTTATTCTTCGCGGGGGCCGGGAAGCGATTCATTCCAACAAGATCATTGCCGATATCCTGCAATCCGGCGGCGAGAAGAAGGGGTTACCGCCCCACACCATTCAACTGGTGGAAACTACCGATCGCGAGGCCGTGCGGGAACTGGTACAGATGGTGGGGCGCGTCGATCTGGCGATTCCGCGCGGCGGCGAAGGCTTGATCAACGCCGTTTCGGAGATGGCACGCGTACCGGTCATCAAGCATTACAAGGGCGTCTGCCACACCTACGTGGACGAAAGCGCAGACCTGGACATGGCGCTGGCCATAGCGGAAAACGCCAAATGCCAGCGGCCCGGCGTGTGCAACGCCATGGAAACCCTCCTGGTACACGAAAAGATTGCGCCTGAATTCCTTCCCCGTTTCACTGAACGCATGAAGAACGCGGGCGTCGAGTTGCGCGGCGATGAGTCAACCCGACGCATTGTCTCGGACATGGCGCCCGCCTCAGAAGAGGACTGGCATGCCGAGTACCTTGACCTGATACTCGCTATCCGTGTCGTGTCCGATGCCGAGCAGGCCATGGAACACATCAATCACTACGGCTCCCATCACTCGGACGCGATCGTGGCTACGTCCCGCGCCGCGCAAAAGGCATTCACACAAAAAGTGGATTCCTCCACGGTCTACGTCAACGCCTCCACGCGTTTCACGGACGGCGCAGAATTCGGTATGGGCGCGGAAATTGGGATCAGCACCGACAAACTGCACGCCCGCGGCCCAATGGG
>SLGY01000115.1 GCA_007136425.1 Kiritimatiellia bacterium | reverse complement strand
TATATCGTAGAGGCCTGCCGGTCCTTATCTTAGTGATGATGATGGTGATGGTGTTCGTGATCATGCTCACCGTGATGGTGGTGATCATGCGGCTCGGCCGGGGCGTCGGGAGGCGTTCCGTCATCCAACTTCGCCAGGAACTGCTCCGGATTTTCGAGGAAATCGTCCCGGCACCCGGTGCAGCAGAAACGCACGAGGCGGTTTTCGTGCACGATATCTACGGGGTCACCCCATTCATCAAGCGGTTCGCCGGATACGACGCAGACCTCAAGCGGATACGTTTCCTTCTGGTGCGCTATAATTTTGCGGTCGAGCTTCTCGATCATCTCCTCCGCGTTCGCTTCGAACTGGTCAATACAGCCCGCACAGCAGAAATAGACCGTGCGGCCCTCATGGTCGTGCGCATACGGTTCGCCCATCGAACCGAGCTTCATGCCCGAGACAATACATACGTCGACGGGATACTCCGCTTTCTGCTCGCCCTCATCCGCATAGGCCGCTACGCTCATGGCAATCGCCACCGCGGACGCCAGTGTAACCGTCTTGTTCATCCATTTCTTCATTGTGTCTTCTCCTTACTGTTCACCCCGATATACACATCAGGGTCTCGTGGTGTTACTGTTCGCAAGATAAATTTCTGAATGCTAGCCTCCTTAATGAACGCCGTCCGTGTGCGCCATGGCCCCGTGATGGAGATGGTGCGGACAGGCGGAATGCATGCGGGCGCCCACCAGTTCCTGGTAACGGGCTCGCTGCGCCGGCGTGAGCACGCGAGACACGCGACGGACATGTTCAAGAATTGCCGCATCCGTTCGAATCTGCGCCCGGCCCATATCTTCGAGCAACGCCTGCTCGACATCCTCACTCCAATCCGCGCGCAGCAGTTGCGATGCCAGTTCGTTACGCGCCGAACAATGCTCCCCGCAAAGCGCAATGACTTCCGCCCCGAACTTTTCTTCAAGGGCATACACGGCTTTCTCCTGCGCTTCGGACAGGCCCAAGTGTTTCTTCAACCACGCGGCATCCTGCAGATCAGCCAGGGGCGGAGGCGCGGACCGTTGCGCGGTCCACACGCCGAACACATAAGAAAGCGCAGCGATGAGCACACCGACAAAGACAAGCAACCATAATCGCTTCATTATTCTGACTCCTGCATCAGTTGCGCATAACTCCCGGCGATGGAACCGCTTCGCACGATGGACATTTCGTAGGCTTCGCCCCGCGCGCTCGGCGCGAAACTTGTACCCATGGCCGACAGGCCCAAGAACGCGCCGACCAAAAGCGCCGCAGCGCTCGCATAGGCGGGCTGCAGGTCGGTCCAGTCGCGCAACGTATTCAGCCAACGCACAAGCGGCGAAGGTTGTGCGGTGTATACGCGACGCCAGACACGGTCTTCGAACCCCGGACGGGGCTCTATATCTCGCCAGTGCGCCAGATACAACTTTCGTTCGTCCTTGTGATCCTTCATACGTTCACACTCCACGATCCTCCGCCAACTGTTACAAGCCTCGGCTTCGAACACCCCTCACAGCGCTTGAGGACATTCCCGACCCCCAGCCGTCGAACACAGTGTGCATGCCTTGGGGCCATCAGCTTTTGCAGCGCATCCCCCGCAACCAATGCATCTCACATTCGCCCGCCTGCATTTGCTCCACATGAGGGCATTCCCGGACAGGCTGTTGTTGAACGCCGCGATTGCGGGACGTGCGATTGATCCGGTACCCGACCACTTCGCGGCAATCGAATTGCGTACGGTTTTTGACCGTATCCGCCTGGTCTACGCGGATGTCGACTTGAGACCTTATGTCCTGAGCCGCCGCGTCGCGATCGCGCTGCCGTTGCGGTGTCCAGTCATCCTTTCGAGCGTCCGCCGACTGCAATCCGAGCGCAAGCATCAGCGTTAATCCAAACATCCATTTTGCTTTCTTCATCACAGTCTCCTTTCTTGTGCGTTTGCTTTCAACCTGTAATACGTCGTTACGGAAATAAACCCTCGCAACATCGTTTCATATTATTCCGCGCACCGCATCCCTCGGAACCAATGCGTTTCGCATTCCCCCGCTTCCATCTGCTCGACGTGCGGGCACTCTCTCTGAATGCTGACTCGCGCACCTTTTCGCCCTGCCGGCCTGGTGGTCGTGCGGCTCACCACTTCCCGGCAATCGAATTGCGTGCGGTCCTTCGGCGCCTCATCCGCAGCGGCTGCACGTCCAAGATGGCGCTCCGCCCGGCGCGTGTCCTTCCAAGCATCCGCTGATTGCACGGCCAATGCGGCGACCACCCCAATAATCGCATAGGTAATTGCCTTGTTCATCGCCTTCTCCTTTTCTTTTGGCGTTATGACTTCGTTCTATCCAGTCATACGTGCATGGGCGATAAATCCCTCGCTAAATTTGTTATTTATGGCCGGAGTGCACATTCCTCGAATTCATACGGCGCCTGCCAAATGACCCAAGCGTTTTCGCAAAGCTTGACGGGCACGAGCGAGCCGGGATTCGACGGATTTGGCTGTACATTGCATGATAGCCGCAATTTCAGCATGTGAATGATCGTGATACTCGGCCAGGATCAGCGCGGTCTTCTGCTTCTCCGGCAAATCGGATACCGCTTCAGCTACGACCTCGCCAATTTCCTCCAGTTGCGCCTCCCGATCCGCCGACCGACCCGGCGAGACCGGGTCCCGTCCGTCCTCCTCATGAAATGCACGCAACTCCACCGGACGGCGTTTGCGCTTCCGGAGCACGTCAATCGCCTGATTGCGCGCGATCTGGAATAGCCATGTGGAAAAGCGACGCCGCCCATCGGCCTTGAACCGCCCGATGTGACGATAGACGCGGACGAAGACCTCTTGCGCAACGTCGTCGGCGTCGCCGGCGTCGTTCAACATACGATAGATGAAATTCACGACCGGCAACTTGTACCGGCCCATCAGATCATCAAACGCCTGATCGTCGCCGGACTGGAGCCGGACGACGATATCGAGATCGACGTCGGTCGATTCATCTAAAGAGTTCGTGTGTTCAGAAGAAAGCATGATCCATGACCATTCGTGACGATTGGACGAACAGACGCGCCACCAAGGGCAAGCCGTTCACTTCGCGGGAATGGATGGGATCAACGCAGGATGGAACAGAGACGAATGAACGTCGGGGTGTCGGGGGACACGTGCGGCGGTAACGCACCGGATGACTGCTGAAGAAGCAGAACATCCAAGCGCATATCGTGGTCGGAATCCGGCAGGAAAGCGACCGCCCCTTCATCCGGCTGATGGGCCGTAGGGAGCTTGGCGCGGTTTAGCGCAGGGGCCGAGGATTGAATGGCGGCGTCTGATTCCGCAGCCGGGGCCAGCGCGCAACTACAGTCCTCATGCGCGGGGGCTTCCGCTTCGGAGCCGCAACAATCGGATGTGGCGACAGGCTCGGCGGGTTTCTCACAGCAACAGGATCGCAACGAGACGCCCTGCAATGAAGGGCATGCCGCCTGGGCAACCGGTAGCTGCGCGAACACAAAAAGCCCCGCCACGATGACGTATAGCGCTTTCACTGATGCCAGTGTACGCGCCCTCTCGCCCTCGTCAACAGCATTCTCCATTTATTCAAAAGCGTTGACGAATACCTACCATCACACTATGGGGTCGGTAGGGCGAATCCCGCAGGCGCGGGATGAAGGTGAAGGCGAAAGATCATGTTTCCGACTTCCACTCTTGCGCGATCCGAGCGACATCCGATCTGACGCGCGCGCGGGCTTCTAGCCGGTCCATGCCACTGCTCAGAAGCGGCCTGTTCAACGGCTTCGTTCTCAACCAGCATCCCCTGCCGTTCGTATCGCTTACGCGCCGCGACATCAAGAGATCGGTTTTGCCACCAAATACCGCAACCTAACACGG
>SLGY01000135.1 GCA_007136425.1 Kiritimatiellia bacterium | reverse complement strand
CTTCGAGTCGTTCGATGGAGCGTTGATCCGCCGGATCAAAATAACGGATGGAATCGAGCACGTCGCCGAAGAATTCGAGCCGGATCGGCCAGGTTTCCGTGGGCGGCCAGCAATCGATGATACCGCCGCGATGCGAAGCCTCTCCCTTGGCCGTCACTTCCGCTTCGAACGCATAGCCGGCTTGCTGGAGGTGATCGAGCAGTTGTTGAAAGTCATACGTCTCCGAGCGAAGCAGTCGCCTCCGTTGGCGTTGCAGTTCTTTCGGCGCCAGTGTTCTCTGCATCAGCGCCTGTATGCAGGTGATGATGATGGGCGGAGGAACCGGTTCCAGACAGCGATGCAAGACGTCGAGGCGATCGCCGACGAGGTCGGCCAACGGTTGGACGCCTTGGCCGGGCAGGCTTTCCCACGGGGGATAATATGCGACATCCAGGTCCGGACGAAGGGTGGTCAAATCGCGTACGAATTCGTCCATGGCGCGTGGGCCGTCAAGCACGACAACGACGGGGTGCGGCAGCAGGTCCGGCAGAATGGAACTCGTATGAGCGGCGGCGGAAACGGGTAGATCAGAGACAAAACATCCCCCTTCCTGGCACGCGAGCCGTGCCAGGTCTTCACGGTCCCTTTCCGCGAGGGACAGCGTCCGGGCGTGTTCCGTCATTGAAACGCACGGTACCGGTATTTGCCGGCGCCGTCAATCCGGGTGGGGAGAAGTTGCTCTCGCAATGTTCTGATTACCAGCAGGTTGTATACATCGCCGACTGAAGAAAACATTTTCCCCCGGAAATGGGACGGCTTCGTTTCCTTATCCCTACAAGAACAACAAGCAGAAGGGAGCAACACAATGAAAGTATGGATGATACCAATATTGATCGCTTTGTATTGGCTGCCGCAACTGTCGATGGAACGGGATCAATGGGATGGATCGCAGTACGACACCCATCTATTTGCGTCGGACGATGAACGGGCCATGGCGGTAGTTGCGCCCGATCCGTTCCATGAACAGGATGAGGAACGTGTCCGCGCGTGGCGCGCGGAGGTGCATGTACGCGTCGGCGAGGTTTCGGTCTCCGACGAACTCTTTTTCCGGACCGATAACATCAAGAACGATACCCTGATCTTTGTAGACACGGCGTGGGGCCGGGAAGTGCACGTGTTTGAGCGGGACCCGTATTGTGCGTCGGGCCGCGAACAACGGCGGCGCTGGCTTGCCCATGCGGGTGGTTTGAAGGAATTGGAACCGGGGAGGACGGTGTTTTGAGCGCCCCCCGTTCTGTCCGACGGAGCAACACGGGAACGGAATCTATTCGCAATGAAACGGGGCGACTTGATACCGTGTACGCCGTATGCCTGCGAGGAAAGTGATAAGAGCGATGCTGTCCGCGAAATCGTCTTAAAGATATCGAGATTGAATGAGGGATGTGCTCATGTCCGGCGATACTATAAGGGCGTTCATGGCCATTAAGATTTCCGAAGAGATTCGGACGGCGCTGCAGCGGGTTCAGTCCCGGTTGCGCGGGAGCGGGGCGCGGGTGAGTTGGGTTGACCCGGGAAACATACACCTGACCTTGGTTTTCCTCGGGGATCTGCCGTCCGAACGAATTGCCGAACTCCAACAAGCCATGGATCGGGTGGCCGGTAGCGTGCCTCCTTTTCTGATGGAGGTGGAAGGCGTTGGACACTTCGGCGGGCCTCGCTCGCCCCGCGTGATCTGGGCGGGTGTTGTGGAACGTTCCGGGGCGCTTGCCGGACTGCAACAAGGCTTGGCCGACGCTGCTCGCGCATCGGGCGTTTCTTTGGAATCGCGCCCGTTTCATCCGCACTTGACGTTGGGTCGCGTGCGTTCTCGCCGAGGTGCGGGCGCATTGACATCGGCCCTCGCGTCGGATAGCGTTACGGTCCGCGGTACGGTTCAGGTTGACCACGTCCATCTTTTTGAGAGCCGGCTGCATCCGGAAGGCGCTCGTTACACGATTCTACATTCTAGCAGACTAAAAGGAGAACCCTGATCATGGCCGCAAAAACCACAAAAAACGCCGGTTCCGCACAGAAGAACATGCCCGCTCCCTTGAGCGCCGTGCTGGCGCAAATACAGAAAGAATACGGAGACGGCGCCATCATGCGCTTGGGCGACGAAGATACACCGAAACAGATCGCGTCCATACCTACCGGCGCGTTGACGTTGGATCTCGCGCTCGGCATCGGCGGCGTTCCGCGCGGGCGCGTGATCGAGATCTACGGACCGGAATCATCCGGCAAGACGACGTTGGTTTCTCACATCATTGCCAACGCACAGAAGAATGGGGGACTGGCGGCGTTTATCGATACGGAACACGCGTTGGATCCGGCGTATGCGCGAAAGATCGGGATCAATGTGGATGACCTGTTGGTGTCGCAACCGGATTCGGGAGAAGAGGCGCTGAACATTGCCGAACAACTGGTCAAGAGTAACTCGCTGGATGTGGTGGTCGTGGATTCCGTCGCCGCCCTGGCCCCTCGCGCGGAGCTGGAAGGCGCCATGGGCGATTCGCATGTCGGGTTGCAAGCTCGACTGATGTCACAGGCGCTTCGAAAATTGACGTCGGCCATCAACCGATCGAAAACCACCTGCATCTTTACCAACCAGATCCGCGAAAAGATCGGTGTCATGTTTGGTAATCCGGAAACGACGCCGGGCGGCCGGGCGCTGAAGTTTTATGCGTCCGTGCGCATGGATATTCGGCGTATTGCCAATCTGAAGGATTCGTCCGGGCGCGTGTACGGCAGCCGGACGAAGGTAAAGGTGGTGAAAAACAAGGTGGCGCCCCCGTTTACGGAAGCGGAATTCGATATCCTGTATGCGGAAGGGATTTCGTGGACAGGTTCCATTCTGGATGCCGCCATTCAGTACAATTTGGTGGAGAAGCGCGGGTCGTGGCTGTCCTATGAAGGGGAACAAATCGGTCAGGGCCGCGACGCGGCGGCGAAGAGCTTGAAAGAGAACCCGGACATGCAGCAGAAGCTGATCGATAAAATCATGGAAGCGCACGCGGGGGTGGTGAGCGGGAGATAGACTCCCAGGATATCGCGGAATGTATTGTTCCCCGTTGCGGAGCGGCATGGCAAAGCGTAAGTTATATGACGTGAATATCAGATGAAGGGAAGGCGCTAATGAATCGCATCACAGTCAACCCGGTCCAGTGTGGCGGGCATCCGTGTGTGCGTGGTATGCGCATCCGCGTAAAAGACGTATTGGACATGCTTGCTGGCGGTGCGACGCAGGAAGAGATACTCAAAGACTTTCCTGACTTGGAAGTCGACGATATTCGCGCCTGTATCGCCTATGCGGCGCGTTATGTGGATCACCCCGTTGTCCCGGCGAGCTGATCGGTGAAATTTCTCATTGATGCCCAATTGCCTCCCGCGTTGGCGGAGTGGCTGATTCAGCGGGGATATGAAGCCAAGGCGGTGCGTTCCGTGGGATTGCGTGATGCCGCGGATCGTGAGTTGTGGTCGCTGGCCGAGAAAGAGGATTGGGTCATAGTCACAAAGGACGAAGATTTTGCACATATGGCTGCTGGGCACGATCAGGGGCCGCAAGTCCTATGGCTCCGAATTGGGAACGCGGTTAACCGGGTATTGTTTGATTGGCTGGAACCGCTTCTCCCGCAAGTTGTGATTGAGCTCCGAGCCGGCAATCGGTTGGTCGAGGTTGGGCACATGCAACCCCGTTCGGAAGAGAGCCCGTAGGTTGGCGGCGAGGGCCGATGTCCGACCTTGTGCTTCCTCGGATCTGCCATTACTAGAGTGTATGACTTGTAGTGACGGCGCTCTCTTTGCGCCGGAGCGCGGCGACGCGCTATAATTCCGTGTCTTCCAGCGGAGGTTCTTTGCGGTGTACGCGCAGGATGTTTTCGGTCGTGACGCGCGCGATTTCCGAAAGCGCCTCGCGGGTGAGGAAGGCCTGATGGGACGTGATTAGCACGTTCGGGAAAGTAAGCAGTCGGGCGAGCTCGTCGTCGTCCAGCATCTCATTGGAAAGGTCCTCGAAGAAGATGCCTTCTTCCTCCTCGTACACGTCCAGGCCTACCCCGCCGAGTTTTCGCGCTTTCAAGGCTTTAATCAGTGCGCCCGTGTCGACCAGTGCGCCCCGGCTGACATTCAGCAGAATGGCGCCTGGTTTCATGAGACCCAGCCTATGCTCATTGACCAGGTGTCGCGTATCCGGCGTTAACGGCAGATGCAGGGACACGATATCGGCGTCCGTGAATACCGATTCAATGGGCTTGTAAGCTACCTCGTAGCGAGCGGCCCATTCTTCGTTCGGGTACGGATCGTGCGCGCACACGCGCATGCCGAATCCGCGGAAGATTTGTGCGACCAGGGCGCCGGTTCGTCCCGTCCCGATAACCCCTGCTGTTTTGCCGTGTAGATCCATCCCCACCAGGCCGTGCAGGGAAAAGTTCAGCTCGCGCACCCGATTGTAAGCGCGATGAATTCGGCGATTCAACGTGAGGAGAAGTGCCAAGGTATGTTCGGCCACGGCATGCGGCGAGTAGCTGGGCACGCGAGTCACGCAAATGCCGTGTTCTTTTGCCGCAGACAGATCGACGTTGTTATAACCCGCGCAACGCAGGGCGAGATGACGTACCCCGGCCTCCGCAAGTGTGTGTAGTGCGGTCTCGTCGGCGCGGTCATTGACAAAGACGCAGCCCACGTCGACGTCTTTGACGGCCGCGGCCGTCGAGGGGTCGAGTCGGAAGGAATGAAATGACCAATCGATATTCTCGCCGCGTTGCGCGGCGACCAGCGAGTCGCGATCGTACGGCTTCACATCAAAAACGGCTGCTCGCGGTTTGCTCATGGTATTCTTCCATCCCCCCGTCTGTTACAGGGATCATTTTGGCTTACGGCTTCGGTTGCATTATACGTCGTGCGGATTGCGCGTACAAGCAGGAGAATGATTCCCCCTCGGTTCGCTCTTGCCTTGCCTCCCAAATCCTTGCATCCTGAATCCCATGAATACGCGTAAAGTAATGACATCAACCGAAATACGACAATCGTTTCTGGACTTTTTCAAATCCAAAGAGCACGCCATCGTTCCCAGTTCGCCGGTGGTCTTGCCGACGGATCCCACCCTGTTGTTTACCAACTCGGGCATGAACCAGTTTAAGGACATCTTTCTTGGCACCCGCGAAAGCCGGGACCGGCGGGTGGCGAACACGCAAAAATGTATTCGCGTGAGCGGCAAGCATAACGATCTGGAGGAAGTCGGGCGCGACACGTATCACCATACCTTCTTTGAAATGCTCGGGAACTGGTCTTTCGGTGACTACTACAAACGGGAGGCCATCGCCTGGGCCTGGGAATTGTTGACCGACGTGTGGGCGCTGCCCAAGGAGCGGCTTTGGGCCACGGTGTACAAGGACGACGACGAAGCTGAGAAGTTGTGGAAAGAAGTGACCGACATTCACCCCAAGCACATCCTGCGCTTCGACGAAAAGGATAATTTCTGGGAGATGGGCGAAACAGGGCCCTGCGGACCCTGTTCCGAAATCCATATCGATATCAGCGCGGACGGGTGCGGCCCGGAAATGGTCAATGCCGGATCGCCGGACGTGATCGAACTCTGGAACCTGGTGTTCATTCAGTATAACCGTAAAGGCGACGGCTCGTTGGAAGAGTTGCCGTCGAAACATGTCGATACCGGGATGGGATTTGAGCGGGTGGCCGCGGTGTTGCAGGGCAAGAACTCCAATTATGAGTCGGACGTGTTCACGCCCTACGTGAACGAACTCAAACGCATGTCGGGCTGCCCGTACGAGGGGGAGGCGGCCGTGGCCATGCGCGTTATCGCCGATCACGTGCGTGCTTTGTCCATTGCGATTTCCGACGGCGTCCTGCCGTCCAACGACGGGCGTGGATACGTGTTGCGCCGACTCTTGCGCCGCGCCGCGCGGTACGGTCGTACCCTTAATTTGACCAAGCCGTTTCTGGGCGATTTGTTTCCCGTCGTCGAGGAAGTGATGGGCGATATCTTTCCCGAGCTGCGCCGGAATCGCGAACGCGTCTTGCGCGCGTTGCAGGCGGAAGAGGACAGTTTCGCGGCCACGCTGGATCGCGGCATGTCGCTGTTCGAGGAGGTTGTAGCCGAGTTGAAGAAGGACAACCAAACGATCTTTCCCGGCGATCAGGCATTCAAGCTGTATGATACCTACGGCTTCCCGGCGGACCTTACGACATTGATGGCGGCGGAACAGAATCTCTCGGTCGATCACGAACGCTTCGAAGCCTTGATGGAACAACAACGCGAGCGGGCGCGGCTTGATCGGAAGGATGCCGCCATGACCGAAGACGCGGAGTCGATTCAGGAACTGCACGCGGAAGGGGTACGTACGGTATTCGACGGCTATCGCGCTTTGGAAAAACAAACCAAACTGACGGCCATCCTTTCCGCCGGGGAACGCAAGACCGCGCTCGACACGGGCGAAGCCGCCGAGCTGATCCTGGCCGAGACGCCTTTTTATGCCGAGGCCGGCGGGCAATTGGGCGATCACGGAAGTATCCGGGGCCCGGACGGCGAATTCGAGGTCTGGGACACGCAACGTCCGGTGGAGGGCATGGTGTTACATATCGGCAAGGTGGTACAGGGTCGCTTTACCGTCGGGGACCCGGTCGGCGCCGTCGTGGACGACGAGCGTCGGGCCCACGTGCAGCATCATCATACCGCCACGCATTTGCTCAATGCCGCGCTGCGCGAATTGGTCAGCGCGACGGCGCGTCAGGCGGGTTCGCTCGTTGCGCCCGACCGGTTGCGTTTCGATTTTACGCATTATGAGGCCGTGACGCCCGAGAAACTGGAAGCCATCGAACATCGGGTGAACCAATGGATCATGGAAGATACTCCGGTGCGGACCTATACCATGCCCTACAAAGAGGTGCCGGATTCGGGGATCATCGCGGTCTTCGATGAGAAGTACGGCGATGAAGTGCGGGTGGTGGATATCGGCGGATTCAGCCGGGAGCTGTGCGGCGGGACGCATGTGCGCGAGACGGGGCAATTGGGTTTCTTTCGCATTGTCAGCGAAAGTGCGGTGGCCGCCGGGATTCGGCGCATCGAAGCCGTCTGCGGTTGGCCCGCTTACGAGTGGACCCAACGCGAGCACAATCTGGTACGCAGCCTGGCGCAGCGTTTCAGTGCGCCGCCTGATGAGTTGCTCAAACGTGTCGAATCCCTGATCGAGCAGAACAAGAAATTGGAACGAGCGCTCAAGGAACAGGCGGCCGCGGCCAATAAGGACGTGGCGGGCGCACTGCTGCAGAAACAACAAACCGTGGGCGCCGTGCCGCTCATTGCGGACGTGGTGGAGGGGCAGGGCGTGGAAGGGTTACGCGCCGTGCTTGATCAAATCCGTCCGGCCATGAAGTCGGGTGTGATCGTGCTGGGCGGCGCGTCCGAGGGCAAAGCGGCCTTCGTGGCGTCGGTCAGCGACGACCTCGTTACGCGCGGTCTGCATGCGGGCAAACTCATCGGGCAGGTGGCCAAGATCGCCGGCGGCGGTGGCGGGGGGCGTCCGAACATGGCGCAGGCCGGCGGGAAGGACGCTACGAAAGTGCCGGAAGCCATCGCCGCCGTACCCGATCTGTTGGACAAGTCGTAGAACCGCGAATGAACGCGAATGGACGCAAATGAATGACAAGAGCCTGCTTCTTAAACAGGAAGTCTATGAAGTGGTGAACTGTGCGTTTGAGGTCTTGAATACGCTGGGGCACGGTTTATTGGAGAAACCTTACGAAAACGCGCTCGTCGTGGAATTCGAATTGCGAGGAATCCCTGTCAGGCAACAGGAGCGGTTCGATATAGTTTACAAGGGTGTTCGAGTGGGAGACTATGTCCCTGATCTCATTGCCTATGACAAGGTGGTTGTTGATACGAAAGTTGTTGAATCCATCGGTGATCACGAATTGGGGCAAATGCTCAATTATCTCAAGATCTCGAAGTTGCCGGTCGGTCTGATTCTAAACTTCAAAAGAGCGAAGCTGGAGTGGAAGCGGGTGGTGCTTCAGCAAGACTAAACCGCGAATGAACGCGAATGGACGCAAATTTATACAGCTCCTTATTCGTGTTCATTCGCGTCTATTCGCGGTTCCTCTTCGGAATCTGAAATGAGCGAGAACAGGAAACAGCCTTTTTCGAAGGCCGAGAAGCTGATTGGCGGCGGCGTCCTGCTGATCGTGCTTTCGATCATTATCCCGGTCTGGGTAACCGTGGAATCCGATCGCCGCGAGGCCATGACGCGCGCGGATTTGGATATGCTGGTTTCGGCCAGTGAACGGTTCTTTTTCGATTACGGGTATTGGCCTTCGCCGCACATGGGAACGGCGGGGGACGTGCGCTATGGCCGCGAGGCGGGTAATGAATTGGTTATGAATATACTGCGCGCGATCGACGGACCCGGAAATGAGGGGCACCGCCTGAATCCGGACCGTATTGAATACGTCGACGTGGGCTATCGCGGACGCGGCCGTTCGGGCGTGACGGAGACGGGCCGTTTTGTCGACCCATGGGGGTCGCCCTATCAGATCGTGCTGGATACCGACATGAACAACGTCTGCACGATGACCCAGACCATCTACCGGAATCAAACCGGTGTCGGTGTGGTTGCGTGGTCTTTCGGGAGCGATCGTCGATCCGATACGGACCGGGACATCCTTTCCTGGGCGAATTGATCCTGCCTGCCTTCTTGACATAAATGTAAGCCTCCCTACAATTGCTACGGCTTGCGAACATAAGGAGAATGCGCACGGCCTTTCCAACGATTGGGAAAAGACGTGAGAAGTCGTTCCAATGATTGGAAACCCCGTTGCGCGCTTTAGAACAGGGAGGAGTAATATGCAATCTCTTACACGCCCGTACTGTCTTTTGCTGTGCGCCTTGTTGGCGGGGCCCACGGCCTGGGCGCAAGGCCCGTTGCAACCGGACAGCGGACCGGCGGAAACGATGAAGTCGCTGGACCAGATCGAGCCGCGCACGCCGATCGACGAATTACCTTACACCATCTCAGAATCGGGTTCGTACATCGTCACGGAAAGTCTGAGCACGGGTCTCAACGGCATTACCGTGGAGGTCGATTCGGTGACCATCGATCTGCAAGGTCATACCCTGGCCGGATCGGGTGGCA
Organism: Kiritimatiellia bacterium; assembly: GCA_007136425.1. Classification (GTDB taxonomy): domain Bacteria; phylum Verrucomicrobiota; class Kiritimatiellia; order SLAD01; family SLAD01; genus SKZA01. Next base: position 29,230 of record SLGY01000135.1, on the reverse strand, counting down.
ACATTGGAGTGATCGTTTTGGGCCATGACGTGGAGGTCCGAAATGGAACGATTCGAGGATTCGAGACGGGGCTGTTGCTTACTGGCCGAAGCTACAACCGTTTCGAGGACTTGGCGATCAAAGATAACAGCGCGGAGGGGATCCTGATCATCGGTGACGGCGATGAAGCCAACGGCAATGTGTTGTCGCAGTTGCGGGTGACGGGCAACGGAGACGAAGGCATTCTCATCCGGGCGGCCGCCGGTACCGTGAACGGCAACATGATCTTGGATTCGATCATTTCAGACAACGGACAAGCTGGCATTCATTTGTTAGGAGATGCCGGGCTCGCCTCGGGAAACATCATTCGTGACTGCGTGGTGTCCGGCTCAGGATTGCGAGGAGTGAATCTCTCCAGTGAGGATGGTGGAAGATGCAATGGAAATCTTGTTGCCGGGCTGACGATTGTCGACAATACAAATGATGGCCTGCGCATCGTCGCCTCTGGAAACGATTCGGAAGCCGTCGGTAATTTTGTCCGCGACACCCAGATCATGCGCAACAGTAACATTGGCTTGTCTGTTCAAGGAATTCTGGGCGGCCATGCCAATGGAAACAAGCTGCTCGGCAATCACATTGCTGAGAACAACGGGTTCGGTGTCTACCTGAATGCGTCCGCAGGCGGAACAGCACAAGGCAATTTGATCCGCGATTCGTATGTGGTGCAGAACGGGAACGACGGGATTCGCCTGTTCGGTGGCACGGAGGGTACACGCATTGAGGGGAATAGAGTCGCCGGGCATGGTACCGGTTACAACATCGGGTCCACCAGCGCCTTTGTTTTTCGCAATATCTCTCTCGATAACGACACGCCGTTTTCGGCCGGGACGGGTAATCTGGATGCTCCGGTCATCAGCACACCGGGGGAACTGAGCAATCCGAACGCGTGGGCCAATTTCAGTCGCTGAATGTGACCTATAAGGAGGAATGACCATGAAACGATTTATTATCATAGGTGCCGCGTTAGTGTTCGCTATTACCACCCATGCGCAGGGGCCTTTGTCACCGCCGGGACCGCCGGATGTCACGATGCGTGCACTGGACGAATTGGAGTCGCGAACGCCCATTGAATCCGTTCCGATCACGATTGATGAGCCGGGTTCTTATTATTTAACGGGCAACCTGGACGCCGGTGCCGACGGCGGGATCACGATTGAGGCGGATAACGTGACGGTTGACCTGATGGGCTTCACCCTTTCAGGGACCGACTTGGTGGGCATCTTTGTTGCATCCGGCGTGGAAAACACAGTGGTCCGCAATGGGGCAATTGAGGAATTTGAAACCGGCGTGCAACTCGAGGGCAGTCGCAACGGGGTTTATGAGCGGTTGCGTGTGCGCGATATGACCGGGCGAGGATTTTATTTGCGGGCCTCCGGGGCCGGCCAGCTCGTGGCGGGGAACGTGATCCGTGATTGCCTCATCGCAAACAATGGTCAAGACGGCATTTGGTTTTCAGCGCAACTCGAAGGAGAGATCACAGGCAACCGGATTGAGGACTCTGTGATTGCTCGCAATGCCTATAATGGAGCTTATATGCTGATTTCGAGCGATAGTGCGATGTTGGATAATCAAATCAGTGGTTGCACCGTTGTCGGCAATGGCACAGACGAGGGGACGACGGGACGCTACGGTGTTTACGTGTGGTCTTCCGCGTCAACGTTTCGAGGCAATCAATTCCGGGACAACACATTCATGGACAATGATGGGCGCGGCTTCTATCTGAGGGTTAGCGCGGATGGAACAATTAGAAACACATCGATCATCAACAACGTGATCCATGGCCATTCAAATGCGGGTATCCTCACGGGAGGCCCCGGCCTCATTAGCGGAACCCGCATCCTCGGCAATGTTGTATCAGACAACAGTACGCTGATAGGCGGGGTTGTCTTCCCGGGCGACATTTCTGAAAACGAAATGGTCGAAAATGCTTTTGTTAAAAACAATGTGCTCTTTGGCAATTTTAGACGCAACATATGGATTGAAGAGGTGATTGGCGGCGCGGTCCAAGGCAACCATGTGTCAGGAGGAACCGACCTGGGCCTACGCATGGATGACAGCGAGGGCATCGTGGTCACAGGTAACTCCGTTCTTGGTGAGCCGTTTGTTACATCCTTGGACGACACCTATGGGCCGGTGATCGAGTCTACGCCCATCCCAAATAATTCTTGGGCCAATTTCCGGCTGGAAGAATAGAGGAGGTTGTTATGATGAACCGAATCATATTCATGGCCACGCTTGTTGTCGGCTTGGGTGTTCAGACGGGCTTGGCCGCCACCTCGATCAACACGGACAACGCCTTCGCCTACGGCGCGAATATCGGCTGGCTGAACTTGCGCGGCGACGTAACGGAGGGCGCTGAACTGGGGCTTTTCTACAGTACCGGTTACGTCTGGAGTCCCAACGTCGGCTGGATCAGGATGGGCAGCGGCGCGCCCGCCAACGGCTGGTCCTATGCCAACGACTCAGCCACGGACTGGGGCGTGAACCATGACGGCGAAGGCAACCTCACCGGATACGCGTACGGAGCCAATATCGGTTGGCTAAACTTTGGTCATGGCGAGACCGGGTACGAGCCGCAAGTCGATTTCCAAACCGGCGCGTTATCCGGTTACGTGTGGGGCGCCAACGTCGGTTGGATCAGCTTGAGCAATAGCCAGGCCTTTGCGCAGACGGATTATCTTGCCCCTGGCCCCGAGGGGGCGGTGGACGGTGTGCCGGCGGCGTGGGAAGCGATGATGGGGGCTTTGCTGGATGGATTGAGCGATGATGAGGTGCGTCTGTATTACGCGTGGGGCTCCAATCCGACGACGCCAATGGGCGCGCGCATAACGTGGATAGCAGAAGGAACGATCGGCGGATCGAACGCCGTGCAGGTCACGTGGGGAACGCGCGCGTCGCGCCAATATCAGTTGGAAATGTCGACGGATCTGCTGGACGACGAGGCGTGGGAAGATGCCGGCTTCGGTGTGATGAATGGTGTCGACGGTGCTATCCTGCGATCAATCCCGTACGCGGATACCACCAACCGTTTCTTCCGCGTGCGCCCGCACGTGCCGCTCGTGCCGTGAGCGTGCATTGAACGCGGCCCTTGCGTGCCGGAAGAGGACCATGTCTTAGCTTGGCGTCATTTTCTGCGCCAGTATGAGATGTCATCGATAACAAGAGGAGGAGAACCCATGAGCAACACAGCACACAATGTATGGTCGCAAACCCTATCCCGGACACGCCTTGGAGGGTGGGTTATGATCGGCTCGATAGGGGCATTGGTTGCGGTGGCGAGCGTGCAAGCTGAGCCTGTTTACTTGTACCCGGTTGAAGTCAATGAACGCTGGGGTTATATCGATGCCGAAGGCGATAAAATGATCGACGCGCAGTTCGACGCGGCCTATGCCTTCTCGGATGGCTTAGCCCGCGTGAAGAAGAATGAAGAGTACCACTTCATTGATTCGACTGGCGCCGTTCAGCTAAGCGGGACGTGGAACGAGGTCGGTAATTTCTCGGAAGGATTGGCTGCGGCTCAACTCGAAGAGGACGAGGGCTTCGGGTACATCGATCGGGACGGCACGTTCGTGATCGAGCCCACTTTTCGCCAAGCCTATCATTTCGCAGAGGGGTTGGCCGCCGTTGATGTGGAGGAACCGGGCGCGCCATCCGGCGAATTCGCCTTTATCGACACCAGCGGAGCAGTGGTAATACCCGGGCCATTCAACGGTGCGCGTCATTTCAGCGAGGGGTTGGCGCCGGTCTTGACCGGTGGCTTCGTGTTCGGCGAGTGGGGGTTCATTAACAAGGAAGGCGAATGGGTCATCGAAGCACAGTTTGATGACGCGCTCAGTTTCGCGGACGGGTACGCCCCGGTCGAGGAGGACGACAACTGGACCTTCGTGAATCGCGATGGCGAGACCTGGGAAGATACGAATTGGGCCCTGGCGCGTCCATTCGATAATGGTTTGGCCCCGGTCGAACACGATGGCTTTGGCATGCGCGACATGTGGTACTACGTGGACCAAGACGGGAATGAGCAATTCCGACGACGGTTCGCTTACGCCGAGCCTTTCGTCGGTCCCTTGGCACGCGTGGCGCTGGAGACGACTGGACAAGGAAGTTCGCATACCGGCGGTGAAGTCGCTTTCAGGGCGCGAACCCCCGTTTGGGCCTATATCAACCGGGACGGTCGTATCGTCTGGCAACCGTAGGATGGGGAAAATGCTTTCGGCCCGGGAGGCCCTGCGCGGGTCGAAAGAGAACGAAAGGGTGTGGCGATGTGCCTGGGAGGGGCAGCGATCCGCTGACGGGCACGCTTCAAGGGGTGTCGATCAATATGCGAAAGAATCCTTGGGTATGGGCGGATTCCGGTAGCGGAATGGCTTCTTCCATTTCTTCAGCCACGTATGGATCCGCAAGAGAAACCCATTCCTCCAGGTCGGAGCTGAACTCCACGACATACGCAAAGCCGGGCGCAGCCAACCACGACAGTCCATCATAGTCCAGGGCAAAGATCGAGAAGCGGGAAGCCGCGTCTTGCGGATTCGTGCCGGCCCAGTATTCGTGTCGATTGATAAGGCCGCTACCGTCGTAATCCGCCTCCGGATCGCTCATCGGATCTTCCGGGTCGAGTCCGGACACTTCGTACCAGATGGCCGGCGGATCGCCCAGCGGGGTCTCCGGCGGTTCGTCCGGAAAGAATTCGAGCAGATTCCCCGTTGCCTCGATCGTCACATTCGGAAGGGAAATCAACCCATTGGGATCAACCGCAAGTATCCCGAACCCGATCATCTCATCGTCCGCAAGTCCCGTATTACGCCAGATCACGCGATCTCCGGGCGTTGAAGGAAACGCGATCAGGCGTCGAAGCGTCACACGCGCGGTTTGCGTGGTGCTGGTGGAACGCAGCGCGATCGCGTAGTGCGTGGGGGTATCTACAATCTCTCCGGCAAAATCGTTCATCGCAGAGGACCATTCCAAGGTCTGGTTGTACAGGTTGGTCGAGTTGTCGCTGGGTGGCGGGACAGGAGCATCGCCGGTGGCCATGCTGAAGGCCGGGAAACTCGAGTCGCGGGTGAAATTGGCGAGTTTGAAGTGCCAATTGGGTGTAGCATTATGGTCCGGATCCAACCATCCGATTCCCATGTGGCTGGATCCGTCGATCATGGCATGAAAGCCGCGTCGACCCCGGTACATCGCTTCCGGGAACGCCTCTCCCTGCGCGGGCCAGGCGATCGTGTTATCGTTCTTGCCGTGATGGAAAAAGATATAAGCGGATTCGTCACCGGGTCGGCTTTCGACTTGGAGGACATGGTTCATCCAGTCATACACGCCGGTACCGTCGTGTACGGCCAGGTGTTCGGCATGTACGCCACGGTTCTCGACGGGCAGGTTTGCGGTGGTCGATCCCCATTTGGGGTATAGATCCCATGATCGCCCGCCCTCGGCCGCCGCCCGGTAATCGGTCATGGGTTGCCAGCAGAATGCGGCGGCAAACACATTGGGATAGCGCAACCCCATCGAAAGCGCTCCACTGCCGCCCATGGATGATCCAAAAACGTAAATCCGATTGGTGTCCACAAGATAATCCGGATTCCGGATCACCTCATCGATCGCGCGTAAATGCCGGAGCTCGGTGAAGTTCACAATGGGACCGGATTCGGGGTTGTCACCGGTGGTAAAGTCCCACGTGGCGCTGAATCCGTAATGCCAGGTGTTATCCGGATCATCCACGCTGATTTCAATGCCCGGTGCATCGAGTCTGGGTTCGTCTTGAACGGAATATTTATTGCTGCGCTGGTGCAGATAGAGAAATACCGGGGCCGGCGTGTCTGGACTCACATCGTCGGCGATATTGACCGCATAATTATAGGCGTATCCGTTAAAGGTCGCATTCCAGTTTTGGTAGTCCATGAACTGCGTGTAGACCCGGGAGTTCCCTTCGGTTCGGATCAGGACCGGTTCCGGCTGGTCGGGTTGCTCCGCTATTCCGGTGGTCAGGCTGTTGTCGGGTCCGAACTCGGCTTGATTCTCCACGGTGTTCGTGATCAGGGTGATCGCGTAGTAGAATGTGCCCGTATCCTGAGCGGTATGCACAAACAAACCGCGGTCGGCCGGCAGCGGATCGCCCAAGTCTTCGATGATGAATCGGGCATTCTCCCTGGCATGCCACGAGGAGTTCTCTTCGACGACGGCCAGCGCGACCGCTTCGGACAGGGATGTCTCGTCGATCGGCGCGGTGTGGCGGTACACGCGATAATGTTCCCCAGCGAGCTCCTCCAACTCGTTCCACGTCAGGAAGGTCTGGCCGGATCGATGAAAGGCGGTCAGATGGCCGGGTTGCTGCGCGGATAGTCGGTCACACGCAAGGCATGATATAATAAAGACCATCGGGATAGCGGCCCTGCGGACCCACGCATGGGATGGCTCGGCGTTCACCAGACTGATTCCAGATCATTTAGACATATAAGGTTATTCTTCATTGTACGAAACACGTTACCCGTTTCGTCGTCGAAAAGCAATCCGAACGCATAACCGGGTACTGCCACACTTAATCGGCTCCCCTTAGTCGCCCCACTTACTCGACCGTCCGGGTTGTCATCCGTGGCGGATCAGGATCCGTCGGCTTTCAGCAGTTCGGCAATGATCGCCCTGCGTTCATCCTCCACGGAAAGGTCGGGCATGGTTCTTCCCGCGCGGCGGTACCAGTAGTGCGCGTTGCCGATGTCGCCTTCTTCCCGGTGTAGATAGGCGTGCACCCAGCTCCCGTCCGAGGTGTCGTCGTCCTGCGCGATGCGATGCGCCCGATCCCAATCGCCCTTCTCGGCGAACCACAACGCGTGCAATGCGGGCGACCAACCTTCAGGCGGCCCGTCTTCCTCTAACGTATCGAAGAATTCCTTTTCCGTCATATTGCGACTCTCGCTTTGCGCTTTCTTGCGCCTCTTTGCGGCGAACTCTTTATCCTTTCGCCTCCTTCATATTCTCCCAGAGCCCCATCAGGTTGCCTCCCGTGTGCCAGCCGAACACCTGGGAGTAGAATTTCTTCGCACGATCGTGATCTTCTATCGGAATCTCGAAATGGCAGACCTTGTTCAGGATGATCTCCCCGCTTGTTGTGAGGGTAGATCACGCCCGCTATGAAGGCAACGCAGAATGAATATTCTCAGTTGGGGCTCGGTGTTTTGGAAGGTGGTTGGCGGGATCATGAGATTCCTCCACTCCGTCCCTTCGCTTCGCTCCGGTCCTCCGGTCGGAATGACCGTCTACGACGAACTGATTTGGCGCGGTATTGCCACATGGGGCTTTGAGTCGATAGTGGTGCTGCTGCCGCCCCAGCGCCTGCGTAGACGGGTCCTGGGGCGGCTGGGCTATGTGGAGGAAGGTGTGGTGGAGATAGAGGGACAACGGGCTCTAAAACCTACAACCGAAAACCAAAACCTGCCCCGGACACCGGTCACCGATCACCCAGCTCCCCGACTCCCGCATACTTCACTCCGGACAAGCGCGCCATGTCCCGATGCCAAGTGGCCAAGTCGTTGGGGTTGAACTTGCTCAAAGCATCGTGTCCGCATGCCCGCGCCATGACCTGCATAAGAGCCACCGATGCGTTAAAGAAGTTGTGCAATTGTTTGGCGGACTTATCGGCCTTGAGTCGTTGACGTAAATCCCGCTTTTGAGTAGCGATGCCCGCCGGGCAATTGTTGGTATTGCAGATGCGGGCGGCGACACAGCCGATCGCCTGCATGGCGCTGTTGGCCAGGGCAATGCCGTCCGCACCCAAGGCCATGGCCTTCACGAAATCGATCGGCACACGCAAGCCGCCCGTGATGATCAGAGTCACCCGGCCGCTCGCCCCTTGCTGGTCGAGATAGCGTCGCGCTCTCGCCAACGCCGGAATGGAGGGCACGCTGATGTGGTCCCGGAATATGGCCGGCGCCGCGCCGGTTCCGCCGCCGCGCCCGTCGAGAATGATGTAGTCGGCGCCCGCATCCAACGCGAACTGAATATCCTGCTCGATATGATTCGCGCTCAGCTTGAATCCGATCGGAATGCCGCCGCTAACTTCCCGCACGCGCTCGCCGAAGGCGCGAAAATCTTCTACCGTGTTCAGGTCGGCGAAGGTGGGCGGCGAAACCGCCGGTTGCCCCTCCTTGATCTTCCGTACACTGGATATCTTGCCGACGTTCTTGTTGGCGGGTAAGTGACCGCCGGTACCGGTCTTGGCTCCCTGCCCCCCTTTGAAGTGAAAAGCTTGCACCTTTTCCAACAGGTCTTCGGCGTAGCCAAACTTCGCACTCGCCAGCTCGTACAAGTAGCGGGAATTCTCCGCCTGTTCTTCCGGAAGCATACCGCCTTCACCGGAACAAATGCCTGTGCCGGCCAATTCAGCGCCCCGCGCCAGGGCAATCTTCGCCTCCTCGGATAGCGCGCCAAAACTCATATCCGATACGAACAGCGGGATCTTCAGCACTAGCGGCTTTTTTGCTTCCGGACCAATCACCAGTTCGGTCGCCACATCGTTATCATTCAGCGCACGTTATTCTTTCAAACTTAACAAGAGTCCTGCTGCGCTGCAGTTGCGGCCGCTTGGTACACCGTGCGGGCGGCGACGCCGTGTTCGCGGGCGCGCGCGATGCAGTCGTCCATTTCCGGGGCGCGTGTGACGTCCCTCTCCTTCCAGCGTCCGATCTTTACGCGTACCGCACCGTACGGAGTGTCCACCGTATCCGTGCGCCGTTCGAGGACCGTTCGCTGCATGGCCCGTTCACGTACTCCGAACGTCGTGGACTCGGCAAAGATCAGGTCCAGCATCTTTTCGCGATCTTCCGGACGACTCAATACGGTCAATAGCATGCCGGGCCGCTGTTTTTTCATTTGGACCGGGGTGATGAATGCGTCCAGCGCGCCGTCCGCCAGGAGACGTTCGGTCAGCGCGCCGACGAGTTCCGGGGTCATGTCGTCGAGATTGCATTCGAGCACCAGGACGGAGTCGGGTGTGGCGTGTCGGGTGTCGGACGTGTCGTGCAATACTGCGCGCAGGACGTTCGGGCGACGGCTCAGTGTTCGATGGCCGACGCTGTAGCCGGAGTTTTCGATGCGACTGCCCGCCGGCGGTGTATCCGCGGTTTTCCACGTGGACAGCAGGGCCGCCCCGGTAGGCGTGACCAATTCGTGGGGTTCGTCGATGGACACGACCGGCATCCCTTTGGATAGTTCTACCGTGGCGGGGGCGGGATTCGGATAGGTCCCGTGCGCGCACTCGATCGAGCCATGGCCCACGGGCAGAGCGGACACGGACACCCCGCCCACACCCAACAGATGAAGGCCGAGACAGCTCCCGACAATATCGGCGATCGAGTCCAACGCGCCGACCTCATGAAAATGAATCTTGTCCACGGTGGTCCCGTGAATTTTCGCCTCTGCTTCGCCGATGCGCCGGAACACGGTCAGGCTCATGGCCTTGACGGGGTCAGGAAGCTGCGAAGATTCAACGATCTTCCGTATATCTTCAAGATTCCTGTGGGGTGTGGCGTCGTGCGCGTCCCCGGCGCCGTGATCATGATCATGATGATGGCGCGCGCCGGTTGCTTCGTGTGCGTGTACGATCACCCGTGTGCCGTGAATCCCACGGTCGTCCGCCGGGTCGACATGGAGGTGTACCCCTTCCACGGCGAGCGAAGCAAGGGCGTGCTCGATGACGACCGGGTTCACGCCGAGTGCGAGCAGGGCGCCGAGAATCATGTCGCCGCTCGCCCCGCCGATGACATCAAAGTGCAGGTGTTTCATGTGGGTTCCAGTCGGTTAATCAACGTTGCCGCCACGCCGGCGCCGAAGCCGTTATCGACATTGACGACCGTAATGCCGGGCGCGCACGAATTCAACATGGCGAGGAGGGCGGCCAGCCCGTTCAGGTTCATCCCGTAGCCGACACTGGTCGGCACGGCGATCAGCGGTCGGTCGATCAATCCGCCCAACACCGAGGGCAGCGCGCCTTCCATGCCGGCCACGGCGATGACCACGCGGGCCTGGCGAATAAGATCAATGCGGTTCACCAGCCGATGGACGCCGGCCACGCCGACATCCGTGAAACGATCGACGCGCGCGCCGAAAAATTCCGCCGTCACCGCGGCTTCCTCGGCTATGGGCAAATCGGACGTGCCCGCCGCGACCACGGCCACGCCGCCAATGGGTTTCGGTCGGTTCCCAGCGTGCAGGGTGATGATGCGCGCCGTCTCATGCCATTCAGCGTCGGGAAATTGCGCCCTCACCGCATCGTAATGAGCCGCTGTCGCCTTGGTCGCCATGACCGGGGCCTGTTTCCCGTGCAGGGCCGCGGCAATTTCGGCCACCTGCACGGGCGTCTTGCCCGCCGCGTAGATGACCTCTGATACCCCGCACCGCTTGGGTCGGGACAGATCCGCTTTGGCGAAGCCCAGATCGACTTCCTTGTCCTTCTGCATGCGCGCAAGCGCTTCGTCGACCGATAGCGTGCCGTCGGCCACCTGTTTAAGCATGTCGCGCTGGTTGGTCATGTGCGGATGATGATTTCTCCTCTCGTCGCGGTCAAGAGTTCGCTTTCCTTATAAGCTTCTCGCCCCACGTGCATGTGTCGACCAACACGAGGGGGTAGGGCGGCGTGGCTCACACCGCCGCGCCGCTCGCGGAGCGAGCGCCCTACCTGAACACTGAACACTGAACACTGAATACTGAACACTGAACACTGAATACTGAACACTTTCTTCCCCCCTCCGTTTATGCCACACTCCCGGTATGGCTGAACTGATCAACACCTTCTCCTGGTCCTTCAGCGCGGCGTCTGATTTCGAAGTGTGCCGGCGCAAACGATACTGGAGCAAATACGGCGCGTGGGGCGGCTGGGATCGGAACGCGCCCGAAACCGCGCGTGCCGCGTACCGGCTGAACAAGATGGATTCGCGTCATACCTTGCAGGGCCGCGCCTCGGAGGAGGCCGTACGTTGGGTTCTGCGCGAACATCAGCAAGGCCGCACGCACACCGTCGAGGACGCCTACGAAACCGCGGCGCGCCCGCTTCTCAACGAAGGGTGGAAACAATCGAAATCCGGCGCGTGGCGCGATGATCCCAAACGCAACACCTGCCTGCACGAACACTACTATCCTGATTTGCATCCCGAGCTTGATCCCAAATGGCCGGAACAGCTTAAGGAACAGGTCTGCCTGTGCATTCGTAATTTCATGGATACCGTCCTCCCGAGGCTTGCCAGCGTACGCCCCGAAGACGAGGTGCGTGTGGAACGCATGGAATCGTTCGATCTCGACGGACTGACGATCTATGCCATCCCCGATTATGTCTATCAACAGGACGGCGCCTGGCACATTCACGACTGGAAAGCGGGGCGTCCGCGCTCCGATCACATGAAACAGTTGGCCGTTTACGGATTATGGGCGCATCTCAAGCACGGGGTCGCACCGGAAAACATCCGCGTCTACATTGAATATCTGCGCGAAGGACAGGTGGCCATGGAGGTCGTCACGCCTGCGATGCTGGACGAGGCGCGCGCTTTTATTGTCGAGACGTCCCGCGACATGGCCGATTATCTCGAAGACGCCGATCCGAAGAAGAATCAGCCGCGCCCGAAAGAGGAATGGGACATGACGCCTGACCGCAATGTCTGCGCCCGTTGCAATTTCTACGAACTGTGCCGGCCGGAATTCGAAGCGGATTGAACAGAAGCGAAAGATGGCTGAACCCTCTTCTGTTCAAACGAAAGCGGGCCGTGCACGGTATATTCCCGCCCACGGCCCACTTCTCACTTACTACTTACTACTTCTTACTTCTTACTTCTAACTTCTTACTTCCTACTTAAGGTTCGGGTTCACCTGTTCCCATTCGGCGAGCGGCGGGAGGACGCCCATTTCGATGACTTCATCGCGCAGCTTGCAGAGGTGCTGATACGATTCGCGCAGGGCGGCGATGTCCGCTTCGGAGCCCTTGGGCATGGCGCCCGAAAGGCCGTTTTGATCGAGGGTGGTCGCCATGGCCATCATGATCTTCTCGAAGCCGTTGGCTTGGTCGTTGACATAGATGCCCGAGGGCCACGGATAGCCCTGGCCGTCCATGACCGCTTTAACCATGACCAGCGACTGGTGCGACGGACTCTGGAACGAGCTACGGCCGCGCAGTTGAATGATTCTTTTGCCGCCCTGTTGAACATGTTTCTTGATCGCGTCCCATTGTTCATCGGTGAGCTTGTCCGTGCCGATCAGGTCCGTGAGCGGCGTGCCGGCGACTTTGGTGCCGCCGGCGAAGACGGCCATCATTTCGCCGTGCCCGCCATAGGTGCGGCAACCGGTGACCTCGTCCTGCGCCACGCCGAAATGCTGCGCGAGCGCGGTTTGCAGGCGCGTGCTGTCGAGCGCGGCGAGTGTGCCGATTACGCTGGGCGGCAGTCCGGAATGAACCAGGGTCGTCAGTCCGGTGATATCGGCCGGGTTGAAGATGATGACTCCGAACTTCAAGTCGGGGGCATGGGCTTTGATGTCTTTCCCGAGCTGCGCGGCTATTTCCGCGTTGCCCTTGAGCAGGTCTTCCCGGGTCATGCCTTCTTTGCGGGGCGCGCCGCCGGAAGAGACGAGGTATTTGGCGCCCTGCAACGCTTCGGCGATGTCCGTGGTCCACGTGACGCGCGCGCCGGGAAACGCGCAATGATAAATCTCTTCGGCGGCGCCTTGCAGGCCTTTTTCGAACGGATCATACATGCAAACGTTCGGCGTCAGGCCCAGGGTCAGGGCGGCCTGGCTCATGTTGGACCCGATCGCGCCCGCCGCGCCGAGAATGACGAGTTTGTCGTTGGTGATGTAGCTCATTTTTGTGTAACTCCTTTTGTAATTGGTCTGGATTAGCCGTTCGCGTCGCAGTATAAACGGCTACTGCTCCGGGTAAAGAGGAATCGGCGGGATGGCGTCGTTTGCCGTAATACGCGTCCGAAAAGTCTCTTTTATCTGGTGCAAATAATTGATTTCAATGCTAATGTGCCCAGTTATTTTATCGGGTTATCCCTGATATGCCATGATCGAAGCGGGTGAAAGGATATGATTTCGAAAAATGCATGGATGGAGCGGATCCGCGATTCCTATCTGTATTCAGGTAACGCGCCATTCATTGAAGAGATTTACGAGCGGTATCTGAGTGAACCGGACGGGGTGGACCCGGCGTGGCGCGCGTTTTTCGATGAGCTGCAATCCGCCGGGAACGGGCGGAAAGACGTGAAGCACTCGGAGGTGCGACACGAGTTCGCACAGCTGGCCCGCGCGGCGCGCGGGTCCGGTCTTCCGACGGCGCCGGACGGATTTGCCCGCGCCTTCGCCGAAAAGCAGGCCGGGGTCTTGCGTCTGATCCGCGGGTATCGCCTGTTCGGCCATCTGCGCGCCGATTTGGACCCCATCAAGCTGCGCCCGCTTCCGCCCGTACCGGATCTGGACCCGTATTTTCAGGGATTGAGCGAAAAGGATTACGACACGGTGTTCAATTCCGGCACGTTTGTCGCACCGCCGAATTTGACGTTGCGCGAAATCGAAGACCGCCTGAAGACGACATACACCGGGCATATCGGTCTTGAGTATATTCACATCAGCGCGGTGGAACAACGCCGTTGGTTGCAGGACCGCTTCGAGCGCGCGCTCGGCCAGGCCGAATACGACGCCGTCTTCAAGAAACGGTTGCTTGAACGGTTGACGGCGGCGGAGGGATTGGAACAGTACCTGCATCTCAAGTACGTCGGCCAGAAACGCTTTTCCCTCGAAGGGGGGGAATCGTTGATCCCGATGATGGACGTGATGCTGCAGCAGGCAAATAAGCAGCGCGTTAAGGAGGTGGTCATCGGGATGGCGCATCGCGGCCGACTGAACGTGCTGATCAATATCATGGGCAAGATGCCCGACGCGTTGTTCTCCATCTTCGAGGGGAAAGAGCCGGGCGACGAAGTGGACTTGATGCGCGGCGATGTGAAATACCATGAAGGGTTTTCGTCGGACTACGAGCTGAGCAACGGGTCGATGCATCTGGCGCTGGCATTCAACCCCTCGCATCTGGAGATTATCGATCCGGTGGTGGCGGGCGCCGTGCGTGCCCGGGTGGATCGGCGCGCAGGCCGCGCGGATGAGGTGCTGGGTGTATTGATTCATGGCGACGCGGCGCTCTGGGGGCAAGGGGTGGTCTATGAGACCTTCAATCTTACCCAGACGCGCGCGTATTCGGCCCGCGGCATGGTGCACATCGTGGTGAACAATCGTATCGGTTTCACGTTGAGCAATCCGTTGGATTATCGATCGACTTTGTATTGCACGGATATCGGCAAGGTGGTGCAAGCGCCGATCTTCCATGTCAACGGCGATGATCCCGAGGCCTGCGCCTATGCGATGCAACTGGCGATGGATTTCCGGGATACGTTCGGCAAGGACGTGATCATCGATCTCGTCTGTACGCGACGTCGCGGCCATAACGAAGCCGACGAACCGGCGGCGACCCAGCCCATGATGTACGAGCGCATCAAGGAGCATCCTCCCACGCGCAAGATATACGCCCAACGTCTCGAAGCCGAAGGCGTTATTGCGGCGGGTGACGACGATCAGATGGTCGAGGACTATCGGGATGCGCTGGAAAAGAACCAGTCCGTGGCGCCGTATCCGCCGGCAAAGGAGAAATACCCGTTCCAATTGAACTGGGCCCGTTATCTCAGCGCCCAATGGGACGACCCGGCCGATACCGCCGTCGCCCTGGACCGTTTGAAGCGGTTGGGCGCGACCGTTACGGGCGTGCCGGAAGGGTTTGTGCTGCATCCGCGGGTCGAAAAGATCATCGACGACCGTCGCAAGATGGCTTCCGGCGCCCTGCCGGTGGATTGGGGCGGTGCGGAGACGTTGGCCTACGCGAGTTTGCTGGAGGAGGATTATGCAATCCGGCTGGTGGGTCAGGATTCGGGGCGCGGGACGTTCTTTCATCGTCATGCCGTGCTGCATAATCAGCGTAACGGGGAAAGTTATATTCCGCTCCGGCACATCAAGGCGGATCAACCGCTGTTCACCGTGGCGGATACGATCCTCTCCGAAGAGGCCGTGTTGGCTTTCGAATACGGCTACGCGATGACCAACCCGGAAACGCTGGTGATCTGGGAGGCGCAGTTCGGCGATTTCGTAAACGGCGCCCAGGTCGTGATCGATCAGTTCCTCAGCTCGTCGGAACAAAAATGGCGGAAACTGTGCGGACTGGTGCTGATGCTGCCGAACGGGTGGGAAGGGCAGGGGCCCGAACATACCTCGGCCCGGCTGGAACGGTTCCTGCAGTTATGCGCGCAGGACAACATGCAGGTGTGCGTGCCGACCTCGCCGGCCCAGATGTTTCACATGCTTCGTCGCGAAATCATCCGGCCGTATCGCAAGCCGTTGATTATCATGAGCCCCAAGAGCATGTTGCGCCGCAAGATCTCGTTCAGCGCCATCGAGGAATTGACCCGGGGCGCCTTCGAGGTGGTCATCGGGGAAGTCGATCCGCTGCCGGCCGACGGGCTGAACCGGGTGATCCTTTGCAGCGGCAAGGTCTATTACGATTTGCTCGAACGTCGCCGCGCATTGGAGAAGACGGAGATGGCGATCATCCGTATTGAGCAGTTATACCCCTTTCCAAAAAACCGTTTGAAGGAGGAGTTGGCCAAATACGAGCAGGCGCACGAGGTGGTCTGGGCGCAGGAAGAGCCAATGAATCAGGGTGCTTGGTACGCGATTCAGCACGATATCCGCGATTGCATGCTGGCGCACCAGTCGCTGAGTTATGTGGGCCGTTTGCGCAGCGCCGCACCGTCCGGGGGACACCATCAACAGCATGTGGAGCGGCAGCGACGGCTTGTCAATGCGGCCCTGAATATGGAATGGTCGCCGCCGTGCCCGATTATGGTTTTTCATCCCATGGAACCGAAGCTTGAGCTTACAAGGAGATAAATACCGATGTCCGCAGATGTAAAAGTTCCGCCCTTTCCCGAGTCCGTAGAGGAGGGGACCCTGACCGCCTGGCATAAGCAGGAGGGGGACGCCGTTGAACGCGATGAAAAGATTGCGGATATTGAGACGGACAAGATTGTGCTCGAAGTGTCCGCATCGGAAGCCGGTGTGTTATCGGGCTTGGATGTAAAGGAAGGGGACACGGTTCAGGCGGGGCAGCTCCTTGCGCGGATTGAATCCGGCGGTGAGGGCTCGAAGCCGTCATCCGCTTCGAAAGATAGAGATAAGAAGGATGCCGGGACGAAGAAAGACACGGAGGCCGGCGCGGAGGAAGAACAGGAAACGGTCCGGGCGGAGCGACCGGCTACGGACACCGCGGACGACGCGGCATCTCCGGAGGAGGATGCGGATAAGGACTCCTCCGCGCGTACCGGGAAAGAATCGGCGGCACGCCGCGAAACCGAGCCGGTGCGTTTGAGTCCCGCCGTGCGTCGCCTGATTGATGAGCACGACCTCGATCCTGCGGATATCCCGGGTTCCGGACGGGGCGGTATGATCACGAAGGCGGACGTCCTGCAATATCTGGAATCGCCGACGGACGGTGCGGTCGAGGAAGAAACGGAAGAGAAACAACCCGAGACAACGACGAAGTCGGAAGCGGCGCCGCCGGCGCCGCGCATCTCCGGCGTGGCGGAAGGGCGTCCGGAAAAGCGTGTTCCGCTTTCGCGTATTCGTGCGCGTATTGCCGAGCGGTTGGTGGAGGCGCAACAAACGGCGGCGATTTTGACGACGTTTAACGAAGTCAACATGCAGCCGATAATCGAATTGCGGAAACGGTATAAGGACGAGTTTGAGAAGGTCGGCGGGGTCAAATTGGGGTTCATGTCGTTTTTCGTGAAGGCGTCCGTGGATGCGTTGAAACGGTTCCCCGTGATCAATGCCACACTCGACGGCGGGGACATCGTGTATCACGGTTACTTCGACATCGGGGTGGCCGTCAGCACCGAGCGCGGGTTGGTGGTGCCGATCTTGCGTGACGCCGATCGACAGTCCTATTCCGATATCGAACGGAATATCGCGGATTTTGCAAACCGCGCGCAGGCGGGCAAATTGGGATTGGAAGAGTTGACGGGAGGTACGTTCAGCATCACGAACGGCGGTATTTTCGGATCGATGTTGTCCACACCCATTTTGAATCCGCCACAGAGCGCCATTCTCGGGATGCACAAGATCGAGGAACGTCCGATGGCCGAAAACGGGCAGGTGGTGGTGCGTCCCGTGATGTATCTCGCGTTGTCGTATGACCACCGTCTGATCGACGGGCGGGAGGCCGTGCAGTTCTTGGTGGCGATCAAGGAGAACCTCGAGGATCCGGCGCGGATGTTGCTGGATTTGTGAGCGAAGGGAGGCATTCAGTCATGAAAGAATTTGATGTGGTAGTGATCGGGGGCGGACCCGCGGGCTACGTGGCGGCGATCCGTTCGGCGCAGCTGGGGCTGTCCACGGCGCTGGTGGACGAATACGTCGGCAAGGACGGCAAACATGCCCTGGGCGGGACCTGTCTAAACGCCGGCTGCATTCCTTCCAAGGCGCTGCTGGATTCGTCCGAGCACTATCATCGGGTAAAACATAAATTCGGTTCGCACGGGATCACGGCAACGGGGTTGACGCTGGATGTGTCGAAGATGATCGAGCGCAAGGACAAGATCGTTTCGACCCTGACCAAGGGCGTGGCGGGTCTGTTCAAGAAGAATAAGATCACCTGGTTGCAGGGGCACGGCCGGTTGGAGCTGGGCATGAAAGTGCGTGTCTCGCCGGTTGCGGGGGAAGGCGAGGAGGAGGTCGTTCAGGCCAAGCATATTATCCTTGCGACCGGTTCCGTTCCGCGGACGCTGCCGAATTTGACGATCGATCAGGAGAAGGTCGTGGATTCGACCGGTGCGCTTGAATTCAAAGAAGTCCCGAAGCGGTTGGGGGTCATTGGCGCCGGCGTGATCGGCCTGGAATTGGGTTCGGTCTGGAGCCGGCTCGGCGCGGAAGTGGTGGTGCTGGAGGCCATGGACGATTTTCTTGCCATGACCGATGAACAGATCGCCGCGGAGGCCCTGAAGGAGTTCAAGCGGCAGGGGCTCGATATCCATCTCGGCGCGCGCGTAAACAAGGCCGATGTGTCGGGAGCGGGGGTTGTTGTAGATTACGAGGATGCCGAAGGCGAACACCAACTGGAAGTGGATAAGCTGGTGGTGGCCGTGGGACGAAAACCGCACACGGACGGATTGAACTCGACGGAAGTGGATCTATTTGTCGATGAAAGCGGCTACATTCATGTCGACGAATTCTGCTGCACGAACATCCCGGACATCTACGCCATCGGGGATGTGGTACGGGGACCGATGCTTGCACACAAGGGTTCGGAAGAAGGGATCATGGTGGCCGAGCGCATTGCCGGCAAGAAGACGCGCGTTAATCATGATACGATTCCGTGGGTGATCTATACGTGGCCGGAAATCGCCTGGGTGGGCAAGACCGAGAAGGCGCTCAAGAAAGAGGCGCGCGAGTTTCAGTCGGGCACGTTTCCCATGCGCGCGAGCGGGCGGGCGTTGGCCATGGAGGAGACGGTCGGCCTGGTCAAGGTCATCACGGACGCCGGGACGGACGAGATCCTCGGCGTACATATTTTCGGGGCGGCGGCCTCGGAATTGATCGCCGAAGCGGTGGTCGCCATGGAGTACAAGGCCAGCGCCGAGGATCTTGCCTGTATCGTACACGCGCATCCCACCATGTCCGAGGCGGTACACGAGGCGGCGTTGGGCGTGCACAAGCGGAGCCTGCACATTTAGCGTGCCGGCCGGATCGAGCCGGGAACCGCCCGGAGCGTCGCCAAAAACATTTCACAATCTGCTTGCCACGGGCGTATTTGACGTCCTACTCTGCGCGATAGTTAGTCGAATCCATGGGGCCATGAGCTGCAGGTTCAGGATTCGCGAGGTGAGTGCGGCTGAAGAAGGAGTACGTTCGTGAATATATATGTGGGAAACCTTTCCTACCAGGCAAGTGATGACGATCTGCGCGAGGCTTTCGAAAAGTTTGGTCAGGTCTCTTCCGCGCAGGTAATCAAGGATAAGTTCACCGGGCGTTCCCGTGGTTTTGGTTTCGTCGAGATGCCGAGCAACGAGGAAGGTCAGAAGGCTATCGATGAGATGAACAACCAGGACATTGCCGGTCGTGCAGTGCGGGTCAATGAAGCCCGTCCCCGCGAAGACCGTCCTAATCGCTGATTGTTCTCTTATCTCAATCCATTCGCCCCGCGCAGGGTTCCCTGCGCCGGGGCGTTTTTTTGGGCAACAGCGTGGAGGCGATGTCCAATGGTAAAGCTGTCCACCGTCTTACGGGCGTGTTGATTCATTCCCGGCGCGTCGCAAGCGACGGCCCTACAGCCCTACGACCAAAGGATCTTGTAGGGCCGCCGCTTGCGGCGTGCCGATTTCGCCACGCGATTTCGAATAAATCAACACAGCCTCACGACGTCGGCTACCAGAATGGAGCGGCGCGGCTTCCCGCGCCGCTGGCGGGTCTGGCGGTGGATGGCGCGCCCAACAAGGGTTATCAACGGGCTATGTCCGTTCAGGCGTTCGCGGGAAACCAATGTTTCGTGCGTAGACAGATCTTCACCAGCCACAACATCAACGGCACTTCGATCAACACGCCGACCACCGTGGCGAGGGCGGCGCCGGATCCGAGACCGAACAGCATCACGGCCGTGGCGATGGCTACCTCAAAATGGTTTGAGGCCCCGATCATGGCCGCCGGCGCCGCGTCTTCGTAACGTAACTTGATCGCCTTGGCTGCGCCGTAGGCCAGCCAGAAGACGAACATCGTTTGGATGAAGAGGGGAATCGCGATCCAGAGGATCGTCAGCGGGTTTTCCACAATCACATCGCCCTTGAAACTGAACAACAGGACCAGCGTGGTCAGCAGGGCAACAATGGTGATGGGGGTGAGGACGTGCAGGAACTTTTCCGTGAACCATTCGACGCCTTTGGCGCGGATGATCCATACGCGCGAGAAATAGCCTGCAATCAGCGGCAGGGCCACGTAGATGCCGATGGAGAGCAGGAGGGCTTCCCACGGGACGGGAAGTTGGCCTACGCCCAAAAGGAATCCGCCAAGCACCCCGTAGAGTAAAAGCATGGTCAGTGAATTGATGGCCACCATGACCAGAGTCAGTCCGGCGTTGCCGCGCGAGAGATAGCCCCAGACCAGCACCATCGCGGTGCAGGGCGCGATACCGAGCAGAATACAGCCTGCGAGGTAACTGCGCCAGAGCGGGATCTCCAGCATCTTGACCCCTTCGTGCAGGACCACGACGCCCGCGCCGTGCTCCGAGCCGATCGGGAGATCGAGACCGAACGGCATCTTGACCAGGTCGGTTGCGTCCGTACCGATCAAGCCGCGCAATACGAAGCCCAGAAAGAACAGGGAAATAGCATACATCGTGAAGGGCTTGATTGCCCAGTTGACGAACAAGGTCAGGAAGACCGGCTTGCCGCTCTTGCCCGCCTTGATCACCGACGCGAAGTCGATTTTAACCATGATGGGGTACATCATGAAGAACAGGCAGATCGCGATGGGGATGGATACCACCGGCGCGTCATTAATGACAATCGCCCAGCCGTCCAAGGTCTGTGCAAATCCCGGCGCCACCCGCCCGAGTATGATCCCGCCCACAATACAGAGTCCCACCCAAACGGTGAGGTAGCGTTCGAACACGCTGGTCATCTTCCGGTCTGCGGGGTCTACCCTCATATCATTCATTCCGCCTTCTCCTTCCGTCGTATGTCCATCGTCTCTATAAAATCCCTGATTTCATCGCGTACCCGGCGATAGTGGTTCAGCGCCTCCTCCTCCGTTTGGGCGTTCTCCGCCAGGCGCGGCGGGTCGTCGAAATTGTGATGCACGGTTCGCGCTGCGCCGGGGAAGAGGGGACACGTTTCATGCGCGCGATCACAGACCGTCACGGCCAGATCAAAGGCAACCTCCTTGAGATCGTCCACATGCTTGGACGTGTGACCGGAAATATCCACGCCCGCCTCCGCCATTACCTTGGACGCCAGCGGATTCAGCCCGTGCGGATTCGTCCCCGCGGAATAGGCCTCGATTTCGTCGCCGCGCAAATGGCGCGCCCAGCCTTCCGCCATCTGACTGCGGCACGAATTGCCGGTGCAGAGGAACACCACCTTGTGTTTGTTGTTCATCCTTGCTCCTTGGTCTATGTAGCGGGGTGTCCCGGAAGATCCTTCCTCTGCTTCTTTCTCAATTCATCGGGTGGACATGCCGTCACCCGTCTTAATTTCCCGAGGTCTTGCGCGACCTGCGGGTCTTCCGCCAAGGCCGTCTGCATCCATTGGCGGACCGGGCGCACCCACGCCCCCGCGGTTCCGGACGTCAGCCGGTAATACATCCAGCGCCCCGCTTTCCGGCCCGCGATCAGATTTGCGTCCTCCAGAATCGACAGGTGTTTGGACGTGGTGGAAGGGGCCAGCCCTAACACCTCGACGATCTGGCACACACACAGCTCGCCTGCTTCCAGGAGCATCATGATGCGGACGCGTTGACTGTCCGCCAGCGCCTTGGTCACCCGCATGACCAGTTTCAGTGATGGGTTTGCGTTTTTCATTTCGTTATGTGGCGAAATATAGACGCGATGGGGGGGCGGTGTCAAACCGGGTTCGGAGATTCCTCGTGAAGTCGACCGGCCGGGACTATGCGTTCTCCGCGAGAAACGCGGAAATCTGTTCCGGTGACAGCACCTTCCCCGCGCTCTTGACTTTCCCGTCGATGACCAGCGCCGGCGTGGTCATCACGCCATAGCCGATGATGTCTGTAATTTTTTCGACTTTTTCAATCTGCGCCTCCACACCCGCCGCGGCCACGGCCGCCTGCGTGTTTTCCTGCAACGAATTGCAATTCGGGCATCCGGTCCCGAGAATCTTGATCTGTTTCATGTGCGCTGTCCTTTCGTGTGGTCTTGTTGGAATATCGGAATGGTTGAATGGTCCACCTACGACATCACCACTCCAAAAATCAAACCCGACACGGTCGCCATCACCACCACAAGCCCCATAAAAGTCAGGGTCTTCTTTGGGCCGAGGATGGAATTGATCACGAGCATGTTCGGCAAGGATACGGCCGGACCGGCGAGCAACAGGGCCAAGGCGGGGCCTTGCCCCATGCCGCTGTCCATCAGCCCGCGCAGGATCGGCACTTCGGTCAGGGTGGCAAAGTACATCAAGGCGCCGGTGATCGAGGCGAAGAAATTGGTCCAGACCGGCCATGCGGCGGCGAGCCAAGCGGGCATGGCGCCCTCTCCACCGACGAGCCCCCAGAACAACGCCGGATCATCGCCGACCAGCGCCTGAATCCAGCGATCAGGAATGATGCCCGCGTCGTCCGACCCCGGACTGCCCAGGAAGAAACCGGCCGCCAGGACACCGAAAAACAACAACGGCATGATCAATTTGGCGAAGCCCCAGGTTTGATTGCGCCACTCCTTGAGTTCCGTCGTATTGAAGAACGTCATGATCGTCAACGCCACTGCGCCAAAAGTAAACGCCACCACCGGATGGCCGGGGAACAGCGCCGCAATCACGCCCACGCTGATGATTGCACCAATCAAGTGCAGCCGTTTGACCTGCAGAAATCGCCAAAGCGTGTAGCACATCAACAGGGCAAACGCGGATACCAGCCACCATTTGGCCTGATAGATGCCGTGCCAGATCCCGACAGGTTCGGTCGGTGCGGCCCAGTTCGCAAACACCAGCACGCCCACCATGCTGAAGAAATACAGTGTGGTCTGCCAAAGCGGACGCGCCGGGCGCTCATCCTCCTCGATATACAGGTCCTTCGCCTCAGCGGATTTGGCCCGCGCCTCTTTCAGAAAGATCAGGTGCATCAGGCCGCCGATAAGGGCGGCAAAGATCACCGCGCCCAGGGTGCGCGCGATGCCGAGCGGCGCGCCCAGTACGCGGGCCGTGAGAACGATGGCCAGCACATTCACCGCAGGCCCGGCATAGAGAAAGGCCGTCGCCGGCCCGATACCCGCGCCCCGCATGTAGATCCCGCCGAAGAGGGGGAGGACCGTGCAGGAACAGACGGCCAGCACGGTGCCGGAGACCGAGGCCACACTGTAGGAAAGCAGCTTATTGGCCTGGGCGCCGAAATATTTCATCACCGCCGACTGGCTTACAAACACGCCGATGGCCCCGGCGATGAAGAAGGCGGGCACCAAACATAGGAGCACATGTTCCTCCGCGTACCACTGCACCAGTACCAGCGACTCCAGTACCGCGTCTTGAAAGCGGGGCGTGTCTACAGGCAGGAAATAGGCGGCAAGGAACGCACCGACCAGACCGGCAAGGATTTTGAATTCCCGGTTCATTTCTTCCATTCCTGTTTCCGTTTGGTATCGGCCTGAATGACCTTCATCGTGCAGTCGAAGATATTCAGGATACAGGGTGTGGCCAGGGTGAGGTAGACGCGGACCCCTTCGCGTCGTTCACGGACGATGCCTGCGTTGCGCAGCGCGCTGATATGGCGGGACAGCGTGGATTTATCCGTCCTGAAGAGCGGCTCCAATTCGCACAGACAGCGCTCCTTCCTGCTCAATACATCGATGATCTTCAATCGATCAGGATGCGCCAGGGCCTTCATCACGCACGCGCGCGCTTCGTATTGCTGTTCGGTCGGCTTCCTTCTCATGCGGCAAATATTGCATAATTGCGCAATAATGCAACAAGCAATACGGGCATTCTTTGTGTCGGATGTGCGTGTCGCGTTTGATCGCTTTTCTCATCAAAACGCCCCGCGCCCTTGCGTCTCCGCGACGAAAGGGCGGGGGGCATGAGATGCGAGAAGAACGCCCGCCGGGAGTGAGCAACGAGGGTTATGCGTCCAGCGACACATCGCCGGCGTTGTACACCAGAATGACGTCGCCCGGTAGATTGACCGTTTCCTGCAAGCCGGGAAGCATGCCGCCCAACGGATCGTCCTCGGTGGGCGTGAAACCGGTGAACAGGACGGCGGATGGCGCCATGGCTTCCCGGACGGCGTCCCGCGGTGATTCGGTGGGTAGAATGACCGTTTCCGCCGCGATACGGGCGGTCTGAAGCAGCGCGTGCATTTCCTTTTCCACATTTTCCACGTCAGCCTTGGGCGGGACGGTCCGAAGCACGCGCAAGGGCAGCTCGCGCCATTCGGGGTTCTGTTTGAGCAGGTAGGCCAGAAGCAGCATCAGGGGCCCGTTTTCGGCGGACGTCCACCAGATGTTGATGGCTCCGTTCGGTATGTGCGCCTTTTCTTCGTCTTCTTCGCAGGCCACGACAACGAGGCTGCGTTTCATGCGTTTGGCTATGCTCAAGGTATCGACAAACAATTCGGCCTTCTCCGGATCCTCGCTCCAGCCGATCAGGACGGTGTTGGGCCGCATGCCGCCGAGTCCGTGGCTTTGGAGCAGGGCTTGGAGCGCCGCATGCATGTTCTCTTCCACGACAACCACGGGAAATGCAGAGAGTGCTTCGCTGAGAATGAATTTGCGCAGAATCGTCTCCGCTTCCCGGCGCCGGTCCAGCAGGGCGGCAAGGTCGCCGCGAATGAATTGTCCGATGGAAACAATGCCGGTATCCCCGGCAAACCAGCAGGCGTACTGGGATAAATGCAAACGATTGAACGCCCCGCCGCATAAGGCGAGAATGGACGGACGCCAGTTCTTGGGATGATAGTGTTCCTGTTCGAGGCGCAGTAACGCCTTGCGCGCATGTTGATAGGCCAGGCCGCTGCCCACATCCCCCCATTTTACAAGGATCTTTGCGCGCGCGATGAGCAGGTACAAGAGCGCGGCCAGAACGATGGCCACGGCGGCCCAGAGCGCATTGATGAGAAACATGACGCCCAGGCAGCCGACGGCGCCCGCGAGGGCAAGGGACCAATGATTGTAGCGAAACGTCGGCCGAAAACTCGGGTTCTTCGAGCGGCCCTCATAAAAGCAGGCGAGGTTGGTCGTGCCGTACGTCATCAGAAAGAACATGGTGATAACGGGCGCAATGGTGTTCAGGTCCCCCGCCCAGACCCCGGCCTGGGCAATGATAAAGGTGAGCACGATGGCACGACGCGGTTCCCCCCTGCTTCCGCTGCCGACACCAAACCAGCGGAGTGGACGGAAGATGTCGTCCCGGGCAAAGGCCTGCAGGATGCGCGGGGCGCCCATCATGCTGGCCAGGGCCGACGAAAGCGTGGCGCTGATCACTCCGGCGTATACCAACGCCGGCGAATACGCATACTCTTTCATGACAAATCCGCCGCCGACCAACTCGGCCTGCGTCTTCCCGCCCGCCAAAAGGAACGCGATGCCGATATAGATGAGCGCGGAAAAAAGGATGGCCGCGAAGGTCCCTGCGGGAATGGCGCGACTGGGATCCTTCAGATCGCCCGACATGTTGACGCCCGACATGATGCCTGTGACGGCCGGGAAGAAAAGCGCGAATACGACGAAAAAGGAATATTCCGAGGTCCAGTTCGGGGCCAGATTGGCTTGCAGGTTGTCCATCGAAAAGTGGCCGGCGCCCCCGATGAAGAAGGAAGCAATGGACAGCAGCAGGACGGCCAGAATGCCGTACTGAATGCGAATGGTCCAGCCGGCGCCGATATAAACGCAGAGGAAGACCGCGATATTCGTCAAGGTGGCGACCGTCCTAAAGGAGAGCGCGATATCGGGAAAGGCAAAGAACAGGGCCTCCGTAAAACCGACCACATAAAGCGCGACAACCACGGCTTGGGCCACATAAAAGAACACCGCAATGACGCCGCCGAATTCCACGCCCAGACTGCGACTGATCAGGTAGTAGGCGCCGCCCCCTTTTACGCTCATGTTGGTGGCGATGGAGGAAAGGGATAGACCCGTGATCAGCGAGATCATTTTGGCCATGGCCAGAATAAGCAGGGCATTCCACAACCCCGCATAGCCCACGACATCGGCGTACCGCAGGAACATGATCACGCCAAGGATCGTCAGCACACTGGGTGTGAAGACGCCGCCGAAGGCGCTGAATTTACGCGGTTCGGCCTGTGCCGTATCCTTGTCGCGGGTCATACGGAATTAGAAGAACGCTTTGAGCAGTCGCAAGGCGCCTTGCGCCCACGGGGTTCGATGGGTGACCCCCCCGCCGTTACGGAACTCATCCCGGTGCTCCATGTACCAGTGATAATTCCTCAATAACGAATCGACATTGGAATACTTCGGCTTGTAACCCAGCTTCTGCTGCGCCTTCTCAATGGACACAAAGGATTCTTTGCCGACGGTTTCGTAGATCCACTTGTAAAGCGGTGACAGACGCAGTGCTTCAAGCAGGCGCAGCGCGAGTATGGCCGGTCGCTCGGGAATGGATACGATCCGTTTTCCGAATCCCGCCTCGTCGAGCACGGCCTGGAAATCGCTGCGGGTGGTCCCGTATTCTGCGGCGCCGATATTGAACGTATCGTTCACGCGCTCTTCCGGCAGCGTGGAGCAAAGCCAGATGACTTCGCATAGATCTTCGACGTCGAGATACTGGTAGAGGTTGTTCCCGGAGCCGAGGATCGGGAAATTGCGTCCTTCGCTGGCCCACTCATACAGCATGGCAAAGACACCGAGACGTTCTGGGCCGATGAACGATTTCGGGCGCAGGATCGGCAGGCACAAGCCTTGGGCCCGATACTCTTCGCAGAGCTTTTCCGCGGCGACTTTCGCTTCGCCGTAGGGGCCGACCCCGTGCATCGGGTCCGTTTCGAGCAGGGGATGATGATCCGGCACGCCGTACACGGCCGTGGAGGAGACATGAATGACGCGATGGACGTTGGCGCGCACGGCTTCTTCCAGCACGGTACGGGTCCCGTCCACATCCGTGGAGAAGATATCGCGCGGCTTGTAAAGCGGCAATGCCGCGGCCGCGTGCACGACGATGTCGACGCCCTCCATCGCCTTGCGCACGTCTTCGGGCTGGCGGATATCACCGCGTACAATGGTTATTTCATTCTGCACATCGGGATAATCGAATTCGGCGAAATCGAGTGATGTTATCTTTGCGCCTCTGGGCAGAAGATGCCGTATCAGGTTGATGCCCAGAAAGCCCGCGCCACCGGTAATCAGGTAGTGTTGTGTCATGGTAGATTCCTTCTTTTGATGCTTAACGTCCCGGCGTTCCAAAGGAGGTCATGTCTTCAGGCCGGATGATACTGTTGAAATAGTGCTTGTGCCTGGCGCGGTTCCTTCCGGCATTCAAGTAATGCGTTGAGGAGCAGAGGAACCACCAGCGTTGCATCGGATTCGATCACAAACATCGGCGTGTCCTTGGTGAGCTTGTCCCAGGTAATCTTTTCGTTCGGCGTGGCGCCGGAATAGGAACCGTACGACGTCGTTGAGTCTGAGATCTGACAGTAATAAGCCCATGTCGGCGCCGGTTCCTTCAGGTCTTGCCGGATCGAGGGCACCACGCAGATCGGGAAATCGCCGGCAATGCCCCCGCCGATCTGGAAAAACCCGACGCCGGGTCCATCCGCCAAGGCCCGATAACGGTCATAGAAATCAACCATGTACTCGATCCCGGATTTCGCGATGGAAGCCGAGACTTCGCCTTTTTTCACATGGGAAGCGAAGATATTGCCGAACGTTGAATCCTCATATCCCGGAACGACCATCGGCAGTCCGCGTTCCGCGGCGGCGAGCAGCCAACAGCTCGAAGGATCGCCCTGATACTGGCTGGGGTCGATGTGATGCATCAACTCATAAAAATACTCGTGCCAGAAGTGGCGGCGTCCTTCCCAATCGGCGGATTCCCAGAGAGGGACGACGATTTTCTCGACGGCCCGAAACGCTTCGTCTTCCGGGATGCTCGTATCGGTTACCCTGCAGAAGCCGGCTTCCAAGAGGCGGGTATCATCGTCTTTCGAGAAATATCGGTATTCGGGAAAGTCCCTGTAGTGATCGTGCGCGACCAAGCGAAACAGGGACTCCTCCAGGTTGGCTCCGGTCGTGGATATCCCGTGAATCAAGCCCGCCCGGATGGCCGGTGCGAGCGATATTCCGAGCTGAGCGGAGGACATGGCCCCGGCGATACTCCAGAACATCTTCCCGCCCTGTTCCAGGTGCCGCCAGTAGGACACAAGCGCGTGGCGCAAGACGCGCGCATTGAAATGGTGATAGTTCCGGAAAATAAAACGGCAAACGGGCAGGCCGTCCGGCACGTCGACCAGGGGATCGGCCGTTGCCGGAGATGGGGCGGCGTCCGCGCCCGCCGGTTTTTCGAATGGAGTAGAGTTGCGCATATTTCAAGCCACGTACGACCTGCTTATAGCCCTCATCCCCGGATGTATACAAGGTGTTCTTCAAGGGATGCCATGGTTTATCCATGTCTGACACGAATTTCAAGCGCCGAACGATCTGATGCCCGGGCGCGCGTTCGGCCGGCCGATTGGAAAAGAAAGCTGCTTGACCGCGTGCGGGCGGATGCGGTAAGCATTGAGTATTACAAAAAATAAGAAAGGTAATACTGCTATGGCCGGGGATACATTCACGAGATTAAGTCTGACTATGCCGCGCGCGTTGTTGAAGCGGCTGGATGCGTTGGTGAGGAGAAAGGGGTATGCCAACCGATCCCGGGCCGTGGCGGATTTGGTGGAAGCCGGTTTGGTTGCGCATGAGGCGCGCCGGGGACAGGAACCGATTGCTGGCACAATTACCCTGGTCTACGACCATCATAAACGGGATTTGCAGGCCCGGCTTACCGATATCCAACACGACCATGAGGGGTTGGTCATAGCGGTCATGCATGTGCACCTGGATCATCACCATTGCATGGAGGTCATTGCGGTGCGCGGGCGCAGTGCCCGCATTCACCGATTGGCGGATGCGCTGGCTACGGTGAAGGGGGTGCAACACGCCAAGCTGACGGTAACTACAACCCGAAAGGAGCAGAAACAATGACATGCAAGAAGCTGTATGCCGGCGTCATGGCCCTGACCCTGGCGGCCGGCGTCGCCAACGCCCATCACGCCATGGAATATATCGAACTGGAAAGCTACACGACCCCGGCTCGCGGGGAATCGTTGGTGTATCTGCAGTATGACTATATGGTGCCCGACGAGGACCAGCGAGGTCTGGACCGCTGGGAAATTACGCCGGGTTGGGCCTATGGTGTGACCG
>SLGY01000014.1 GCA_007136425.1 Kiritimatiellia bacterium | reverse complement strand
GCGCGGCTACGCACTGGCCGCAATGGAAAACGTGCCGCTATGGCACGAGCGCGATATTTCACATTCCTCCGCCGAACGCGTCATCCTGCCGGACGCGACGATTGCGCTGGATTACATGTTGATGAAGCTGGAACGGCTGGTGAAGACGCTGCGCGTGTTTCCGAAACGTATGCAGGCAAATCTCGATCTGACGCACGGCCTGATCCATTCGCAACAGGTCTTGCTCGCGCTGACCGAAAAAGGCGTCAGCCGCGAAGACGCGTATCGCTGGGTGCAACGCAACGCCATGCGCGCGTGGGACAAGGGTGAGGACTTTAAAGCGTTGTTGATGGCGGATGCAGAAGTCAGCGGCGCCTTGAAGAAAAGGGACTTGGACAAATTGTTCGACGTGAAGACGCACTTTAGAAATATAGACAGAACGTTCAGGAAGTTGGGGTTGCAGGAAGCCAAGGGACACATATGAGCAAGATCAAACGAGCACTCATCAGCGTATCCGACAAAACCGGGGTGGTGGAATTCGCCTCCGCTTTGGCGAAAGCCGGCGTCGATATCCTGTCCACGGGCGGCACGGCGAAGGCGTTACGCGATGCCGGTCTGACCGTGAAAGACGTGTCCGACTTCACCGGTTTCCCCGAAATGCTGGACGGACGGGTTAAGACCCTGCATCCGAAAGTGCACGGCGGATTACTCTATCTGCGCAATAACGAGGAGCACGAACAAACGGCGAAGGAGCACGGTATTGAGCCGATCGATCTCGTCTGCGTGAATCTATACCCTTTCGAGGCGACGGTGGCGCAAGAGGACGTGTCCTTTGAGGACGCTGTGGAGAACATCGATATCGGCGGGCCGGCGATGTTGCGTTCCGCGGCCAAGAACATGAAATCCGTCACGGTCCTGACTGATCCCGCGGATTACGATCGCGTCCTGCAGAGCATGGCGGAGAACGGCGGCGATACGACCTACGCCCTGCGCGTTGAGCTGGCGCAAAAGGTCTATGCGCGCGTAGCCGGTTATAACGCGGCCATCGCCCGTTACCTGGCTGGCAGAGTCGACAAACAGGATGAAGCCCCGCCGTTCGTGCTCGCGTACGGCCACGGCGTCTCCTTGCGATATGGGGAGAACCCGCATCAGGAAGCCGCCCTGTATCGCGATGCTTCGGTCAGTGAAGCGGCCATCGCCGATGCCGATCAATTGCACGGCAAGGAGCTGTCCTATAACAACTACCTCGACGGGGAGGCGGCGCTGGAAGCCGTCAAGGAACTTGCCGGAGAGTATGGCGTGGCGATTATTAAGCACAGCAACCCCTGCGGTTACGCCACCGGCACCTCGTTGGCGCAGGCGTTCGAAGCGGCTTGGGCGGGCGATCCGGTGTCCGCGTTCGGTAGTGTCATCGCGGTTACGCGCAAAATGGACCGCGCCGCGGCGGAATGTTTGAAGGGCCGTTTCGTCGAGGTGTTGATTGCGCCGGATTACGATGACGAGGCGTTGGATTACCTGAAAAACAAGAGCAAGGACCTGCGCATCCTCAAGTTGCGCCATCCCGTACAGCTGCCTGCGTGCGGCCCGGTCGTTCGACAGATCGGCGGCGGTTTGTTGGTTCAGGATCGCGATGTCGGACTGAGCAGTAATTGGTTTACTCCGACGGAACTGCCGTTCCCGGACGAGAAACGGAAACTGGCCGAGTTCGGCATCAAGGCGTGTAAACATGTCAAATCCAACGCCATCGTGTTGGTGCGCGAATATGAAGCCGGCTGTTACATGCAAATCGGCATGGGCGCGGGCCAGCCCAACCGGGTCGATTCGCTGCGTAAACTCGCGCTCGCGCGCGCATGCGAAAACCTGGATCAGTTGTACGAATCCGACGACGTCTACGGCAAGACACCGAAAGAGTTCCGGGCCGAAATCCTGAGCGATTGCGTCCTCATTTCCGACGCCTTTTTCCCGTTTGCCGACAGCATCGAACACGCCGCGGAGGCGGGACTGCGTTACCTCGTTCAGCCCGGCGGTTCCAAAAGGGACGAGGAAGTCGTCTCCGCCTGCGACCAG
The DNA here is from genome assembly GCA_007136425.1 of Kiritimatiellia bacterium. Taxonomy (GTDB): domain Bacteria; phylum Verrucomicrobiota; class Kiritimatiellia; order SLAD01; family SLAD01; genus SKZA01. The sequence goes on along the minus strand of SLGY01000014.1, from coordinate 1,861 downwards.
TACGGTATCGCCATGGCCTTCACCGGCATGCGGCATTTCCGGCATTAGGGTGTCGCGTGTCGGGTGTCGGGTGGAGTGTTTCTTTTCGTGTCCGTTCCGCCAAGGTCACCCCGAGCGAAGCTTGCCCCGAGGCTTCGCGGGGTCGAGGGGTCTCATGACTGCACCAATGGGCATCGACCTGGAAGGCAAAAGGTCTATGCGGGTTGGCGCGACTCCTCAAGATCCCCACGCGACACGCGACACCCGACACGCGACACATTTCTCATTGACTCAGCCCTGTCTCTGCGTCATATGTACGCATTCCCAATTCACTTGAGAGGAGATTGTTATGGCATTGATAGATTTTGGCGGAACCAAAGAGCACGTGGTCACGCGCAAGGAATTCCCGCTGGCCAAGGCGAAAAGAGTGCTCAAAAAGGAAACCATCGCGGTCATCGGCTACGGCGTGCAGGGACCGGCGCAGGCGTTGAACCTGAAAGATAACGGTTTCAATGTCATCATCGGCCAGGCCAAGAAATTCAAGCTCGATTGGAACCGCGCGAAGAAGGACGGCTGGGTGCCGGGCAAGACCCTGTTCGATATCGAGGAAGCGGCACAACGGGGCACGATCATCAAGATGCTCGTATCCGACGCCGCGCAGCGCGCGATCTGGCCGACGATCAAGCAGTGCCTGAATCCGGGCGACGCCCTGTATTTTTCGCACGGGTTTTCCATTGTGTACAAGGACCAGACCAAGGTCATTCCGCTGAAGGACGTGGACGTGATCATGGTCGCGCCGAAAGGGTCCGGCACATCCGTGCGCCGCAACTTCCTGGCCGGTACCGGAATCAATTCCAGTTACGCCGTCAACCAGGATGCCACCGGTCGCGCCGAGGAACGTTGTCTGGCCGTCGGGATCGGTATCGGATCGGGTTACCTTTTCCCGACCACCTTCGAGCGCGAAGTGTTCAGCGACCTTACCGGCGAGCGCGGCGTGTTGATGGGCGCGTTGGCGGGACTCATGGAGGCGCAATACGACGTGTTGCGCCAGAACGGCCATTCGCCGAGCGAAGCCTTCAATGAAACCGTGGAAGAGCTTACGCAGAGCCTGATCCGGTTGGTCGACGAAAAGGGCATGGACTGGATGTACGCCAACTGCTCGATGACCGCCCAGCGCGGCGCGCTGGATTGGAAACCAAAATTCAAGAAGGCCACGTTGCCGGTCTTCAAGGATCTGTACAAATCCGTCAAGAGCGGCAAGGAAACCAAGCGCGTCCTTAACGTTGCGAAGAAGCCGAACTATCGCGATTTACTGACGAAAGAATTGGATGAGATCGGCAATTCCGAGATGTGGCAGGCCGGCAAGGCCGTGCGCAAATTGCGCCCGAAGAACAAGGCGCGCGAGATCACCAAGAGCACCAAAGGCGTGTCCGGCCGGTCAAAGAACTGACGGATCCGATACGACGTGACTTGCATGCAGGCGTTTCCTTACGGGAGCGCCTGTCTTGCTTTTCGGAGTTCGAATGGGCTTCAGCCCGTCAATTCCGAAAGTATCACACTTCGATAAGTGTGATACCTCTTGCTTGATTTTTATTTCCCAAAAGGGCTTGAAAACTGGGGTCAGACACTTTGCGGTGTCGTAGCTCCCATTTTCAATGGGAGCAAAGGCGTCGATTGAAAATCGGCGCTACGGAAGATACGGGGACAGACACATACCCTCGGCACGAACGCTTGGATCGGGCAGGCGACGCGCCGATTGCAGGGACCCTATGGGGGCATATGGAATCCCTGATGGCAAAAAGCGGGATGGCCTGATTTACAAACTGTACACGGGTATTTTATAAACGCGACATAAATTGTACAGGGTGCGCTCGTTCGGAAG
>SLGY01000078.1 GCA_007136425.1 Kiritimatiellia bacterium | reverse complement strand
CGCCAATTGCAGGAGAACTCGTCCTGCCGTTTTGTGGCGGTGGAGCCGCAATCCTGTCCGACGCTCACCGAGGGCTCCTTGCAGTACGACTTCGGAGATACGGCGGAGATGACTCCGTTACTGATGATGTATTCATTGGGTCATTCCTTTATGCCGCCGAGCATTCATTCGGGCGGGCTGCGCTATCACGGGATGTCGCCCATGGTGAGTCACGCGCGGAAACTGGGCATGTTGGAAGCGGTTTCCTATCCGCAGGACCAGATCTTCGAAAGCGCCGTGCTGTTTGCGCGTACGGAAGGGCTGGTGCCGGCGCCCGAACCCGCGCACGCCATCCGGGCCGTGGTGGACGAGGCGGAACGCGCGCGCGAGACCGGGGAGGAAAAGGTGATCCTCTTCAACCTGTGCGGGCACGGGATGCTGGATTTGGCGGCGTACGACCTGTATCTGACGGGACAGATGAGGCAGACGGGTGACTAAGACGCAAAGCCGAATTGTGGTGACGGGTTTTCTGGCGGCCGTAATCGGGTTCTGCCTGTTCTTCACCTTCGGGTTATCGCCCTGGCTCCAGCGTGCGGCGGAACAAAGCGACGCGTTTGCGATGTTGGGCAAATGCATGGAAGTGGCGTCCGGCGACGTGTTGCGTATCGAGCAGGACGGCGAGGAACGATGGGTGCGCCTGGTCGGCATAGAAGCGCCCCGGTTGGAGGGCGATCCCGAGCTGGCCGAACAGGCGGAGCGCCGTGGAGTCGATCCCGGCTGGCTCATGCGGCAGGGCCGGGTGACGCGCAATACCTTGTCGGCCTGGGTCTATCGTCGCGGCCTGTATATGAGCTATCCCTGGGGCGAAGACGCCCGCGATGAGCATGGCCGTTACTGGGTGTATGCGGAGGTGGCCGGAGTGGATCTGTCGCGCAAGCTGTTGCAGGGCGGGCAGGTCTATGTCGCCGATGTGGATCATCCGCGCCGGGAAGAATACGAACAGCTTGAGCAACAGGCGCGCGACCGGGAACTCGGCCTCTGGCGTCCGGCGCAAGGTCGATAATCGTTCTCTACGGAAGAGCGATCGGTTGCTTCTCGCCCGACGCCGGCACGCGATAGGCGCGGATGATGCGAAGCCGATACGCGTCGTCTTCCGCCGGTTCCAGTCGACCGGTCATATGCACTTCTTCGCCGGGCGCCCCGGAACGTTCGACGATGAGCGTGACGGTTGAATCCAGTAGCAGGCGCAGGGAAGAGGGGCTTGACGCATCGAGCGTCAAGCGCGGCGCGCCCTCTGCGTCGATGCGAAACGATACGCGTTGACTCAGCACATGGCGCGCGCACCCGCCGGACTGCGGGGCAACGACGGCGTCCCGTTCGTTCGGTAACAGCTCCCAAATGCCTGATGGATCATTCATGGAAGGCTGCCACGACAAGGTTTCTCAAGCGGCCCTACTCGACGGGAACGGTCAACAGCACGGGCCGGTGATCGCTGAGTTCGTCTTCCGGTTTATGCATTACGCGCGCGGTACGCTCCGGGAGACCGCGTGTGAGGATATGGTCGAAGTTGGCGTCGCCGAACCAGCCCGAGGCCGGCCAGGTGACGCGATCCTCGAAGGGCACGCCTTCCCAGGTCCAATGGAAGCCGGCTTCCACGAACTTATCAATGGTGCGTTCATGCGCCATGTCCTCTCTTTCAAGGACCACATTGAAATCTCCGCCGACGATGACGGCGATCGGTCCGTATTCCGCGTAGTGTTCTTCCATGTCCGCAATGTGATCGAGGATCTGTTGCGCGGAGGACTCGCGGATGGCGATATTCACCTCGTCTTCGCCGCGATTACTCTTCAGGTGCACGCTGTAGACCAGCAATGTGCCGCCTTGCGGCGTTTCCAACGCGGCGAAGGCGAAGCCGCGATACGGTTCCACTTCCGAATCGTCATAAATATCTTCGAAGACCTCCGCATAACCGCCGCGCGCCGGGTACCGGCTGGCGACGACGAGTTGCTGCGAGAATATGGGATTCGGCCGACGCAACGCCGTGACCACATGCATTTCCAGGCCCGGCACCGAATCGACCAGGAACTGTGCGGCCTCTTCGTCGCGGATTTCCTGCAGCAGCAGGATGTCGGGTTCCAAGTCCGGCAGGTATTCGCGCACGTCGTCGCGATGCTGTTCCTGCAGGGGTTCCGGAGCGCCCGGCTCGCGCCCGGGAAACCATTCGATATTCCAGGAAACCACCCGGACTTCGTTCTCCGATCCCTGCACATCGGCCGACGGATCGTCCGGAACGGCAAAGACGAGGGTCAGGGGCAAAAGCAAAGCCGCCAGCCCTGCAAGCAGGAAGCCCGGACGGCGCGAAATGAGTTGAGCGGTTTTTTCGTATGTATTCATCCGGCCAAAAATGGAGAGGCCCGGATGCGTTGTCAAGCAGATCGAATGCGATACGCGTTTGATCCGGTCGGGCCCGGTATCATTTGTCGCCGGAATTCAGCGCCATTTCCTGTTGCGCGTCTTCTTGTTCCGGGGCGTCTTCATGCTGTTGGAACCGGACGGACATGATCTTCGAAATGCCGAACTTCTCCATGGTCACCCCGTACAACGCGTCGGCGGCTTCAATCGTCTGCCGATTATGGGTGATGATGACGAATTGGGAATCCTTGAGAAATCCTTTGACCATGCCGACGAAGCGACTGATGTTGGAGTCATCGAGTGCCGCGTCCAATTCGTCGAGCACGCAGAAGGGGCTCGGCTTGACCATGTAGAGGGCGAACAGCAAGGCGACCGCTGTCATGGTGCGTTCGCCGCCAGATAACAACGATACGGATTGCAGTTTCTTGCCCGGCGGCCGGGCGATGATTTCGATGCCCGACTCCAATACGTCCTCGTCGTCCACGAGGACGAGCTTGGCGGAACCGCCCCCGAACAGTTGCTTGAAGGTGTGCTGAAAGTTGGTGTTCACCTTCTCGAAGGTGCTCGTGAACATTTCCGTGGTGGTCTTGTTGATGCGCCGGATCATGTCCAGGAGCTGGGCCTTGCTTTTGACAAGGTCATTCTGTTGTTCGGTCAGAAACTGGAACCGTTCCTCGAGTTCCTCGTGTTCTTCGATGGCCACGAGGTTGACCGGTCCCATGGATTCGAGTTTCGCCCGGATCTCGGCGATCTGGGTTTCCAGCGTCTCGCGGTCCGGCTCGCCGTTGTCGCCCCATTCCGGCGCAGGGATCGTATCCAGTTGTTCCGGTGTGATGTGATATTCCTGCGAGATCCGGTCAATGATGTTCTGGTGCCGCATTCGTTGTTCGGCCAGTTCGACATCAAGGGCGCCGCGCTGGTTGCGCAGCTCTTCCAGGGCTGCGCGTTTTTCCTGGAGGTCGGTTTCCAGTTTCCGTAGCGCGACGGTATTCTCTTCGCGGGCGCGCCGGGCGCTCTCCAAGGCCGCGTTATGCTGTTGTACCTGATCTTCCAGCGGCTGCAATTGCTCGCGGGTGCGCTCGATCTGTGCGCGCAATTCTTCCATGCGCGATTGATAGTCGGTCAATCCTTGACGCCGGTTCTCGATCATGCCTTCCAGTTCCGCCATGCGCGTTTGCAAATCTTCTTTCTGCGCGGCAAGCTGCGACACCGTTTGCCGGCGCTCGCCGAGTTGAACGCGTTTTTCCGTTACGTCCGTCAGCCATTCTGCGCGTTCGTTTTCGGTGGTGTTCAGGGCGTCGGTTTGCGCGGTGATTTCATGGCGCACGTCGCTCTGTCGGTTGCGCACCTGTTCGAGTTCCCCGGTAATCGCCGTGCGTCGATCGCCGCTGGACGCCTGTTGTTCCACGAGCGCGTTGAGTTCGTAGGACACGGTTTCCATTCGTTCGCGCGCCTGGCCCGCCTCTTCGGCCTTGACCTGGTGTTCACCTTCGCAGACGGCCTGTTTGCTACGGCTTTCTTCGAGCTGT
>SLGY01000207.1 GCA_007136425.1 Kiritimatiellia bacterium | reverse complement strand
CCGTCGAATGCGCCCATTGCGGGTTCAAGTTCCGGGTGGACAAACGCCTGCTCTACAACGATCCGGATCGCCGCGTCATGGTGTTCTGGTTTCCCGGTAACGAAGAGGAATACCGCAACAATAAGGAAGAGTTCGTGCGTTCCATGGACGCGTTGAACACGGCGTTGCCCGACGAATTCGATCCGCCCGCCGTGCATCTCGTATTTACCCGGACGGAACTGGTCGAACGGATCTATCTGCTGGAAGCGGATCTCAACGAGCGGATCATCGAATACATCAAGTATATGATGTACTCGCGGAACCTGGAGAAACTGAATCCGGGCAGGAAAGCCCTGTTATTCAACGCGGAAGATTCCAACGCCGAGGCCTTGTGTTTCGTTGTGCAGGATCTCGAATCAAAACAATTGGAAGGGATGCTGCAGTTCGATCGATCCGCGTATGACGGGTTGCTGGAGATGTTCGACAGTGACGAAAAGACCGCGCAACTGATGGAGCTGTTTCCGGGTCCTTACATCAGCGCGCGCGAACTGTTGCTGCAGGACCGGGATTAGTGTTCCGAGTCATACCAATGGTATCAGGTTGATGCTTCGCGCATTCTTCCGTAGCTCCCATTTTCAATGGGAGCACATGCGCCGATTGGATATCGGCGTTACTGATGCGAATGGAGCAGCGTGGAACAGTGTTTTATTCCCGGGCGCGAAGATCCTTTTCCATGTACATCAGATCCGAACGGGCCTGAGCGCGCCAGGGATTTTCGGGATCGTCCAGGATGGCGTCGTAGAGTGCCCGGGCTTCCTCGTACCGATTCAATTGCGCCAGGACGCGCGCCTCGCCCAGCCGCGCCGGTCCGGAGAGATAATGGTCGCCGTGAATATCTCTGAACGATCGAAACCCTTCCAGCGCCTCCGCGAAGGCGCCGCGCGCCTCGTCGACATACGCCAGCCCCAATTCCGCGGAAGGCCGCATTTCATGGTCCGAATAGCGTTCGAGAAATTCCCGGTAATGCATCTCCGCCAGATCAACCGCCCCGTCGTGAAAACGCGCGGATGCAAGCGCCAACAGGGCCATCGGCGCCGTCGCCGTATCGGGGTATTCATCCACAACCGTCTGCAATTGTTCCGCCGTCTGCGCCTGCATGAAAAGCTGGGACGCTTCCATGCGGGCGCTGGCTTGGCGATGACGATGAAAAGTCAGCGCCAGAAAAATGACGCCCGCCAGGATCAGGCCCGCCGCAATCGACGGACCGTATTGGCGGAGCATGTCTTTTACATGATCGAGTTCCGTTTCCTGAACGACCTTTTCGTCCGACTTCGGTTCGGGCTTCTTATTCGATTCTGCAGCCATAGAAAATTCCTTGTATCCAGCTATTGAAGCGCCCTTTATGGCTATACGCCCTGCAAAACGCAAGCATGAACCGGAGAAACGCCGCCGATCAGGTGGCGGCCACGGCATGGACGGGTGCGTCGGCCTGCCGGTTCGGGGCGCAGCTCTCGTATAGCCGTTTGTGCGCGTCTAAGCCCGCCAGCCGGTATCGGCCCGTGCGATGCGTTTCGGTGACATACCGGCTTCCGTCCTCCGGCAGTTCGTGGAGATAGAAGGCCTCGTATTCATCAATGGTCAGCCGTTGCCGGTTGTGCAGCATGTCCTCCGCGCGCCCGCGTTGAACGCCCTGCGCATAGCCGGGAAGGACCAGGCCGCTGAAAAAAGCGGCCATGCAACCGGAACCGTAACTGAACAGGCCGACGCGTTGTCCGGTCAGGTCGGTCTCGCTGGTTTCCAGCAGCGAGGCGAGCCCGATGTAGAGCGAGGCGGTATAACTGTTGCCGATCTGCCGGTTGTACCGCAGCGAGGCCTCGATTTGTTCGGCGGGCGGATGGTCCACCCCGTTGATCTTCGCCAGATGCCGGTGCGCTTTCTCCGCCATGCGGGTGAACGGGAGATGATAGCAGTACCGGTCCTGATCCGCAAAAGTGCGTCCGGACTCGGCGGCGTACTGTTTCCACGATTCGGTCAGGGCCTTGAGATACACCTTGATGGAATACTTGCCGTCTACCAGCGCTTCATCCAAATAGTTCGGACGCCAGAAATCCATCACGTCCTCGGTGTAGGAACCCCATTCGGGATCCAGTGCGACGATCCGGGGTTGCGCGGATACGACCAACGCCATCGCGCCCGCGCCCTGGGTCGGTTCGCCGGCGGTAACCAACCCGTACCGGGCCACGTCGGAGGCGATGATCAACACCTTCCGGTCGGGTCGTTGCGCCACAAATGCCGTGGCCATCTGCAGCGCCGCCGTGCTCCCGCAACAGGCCTGCTTGATTTCAAAAGACTTGCAGTGCGCGGGCAGGTCGAGCAGATGATGGACATAAATCGCGGCGGCCTTGGACTGGTCCACGCCGGATTCGGTGGCGAACATCAAGGTATCGATCCGGCTACGGTCCACGCCGCGTAAGGCCTCACCGGCTGCATTGGCGCCCATCGTAACCACGTCCTCGTCGGGCGGAGGCACGCCCATGCGTTCCTGACCCAGACCGGCCACATATTTCCGGGGATCCTCCCCGCGCGCGCGGGCCAGATCCTCCAGATCCACGTAATACCGGGGCACATACAGCCCAATCGACTCAATACCAACTTGTGTCATTACGTTTTACGCGCCCTGTTTTCGGCGTCCCCTCCAGCTAGTATCTCTACTTTGTACCGCAAAGCATGCAACCAAAAAAAATGAACCGCCTTTATTCCACCGTAGCGGGAACATGCCACAGCAATGGCGTTTTGACAATGCTTTCTTCGGTCGCCAGCGTTTCAGCCGTCCGCCGCAACACGTCTTCCAAAGCACGAAGATAGTCAACAAAATGTTCTCTACCCGTGTCCGTGATGGTGATCAGCGTGCGTGACCGGGTTGCGCCCGATTCCTTCACGGCCCGCACGGCGCCCACATCCGCGAGGGCCTTGAGGTGCCGGTTCAGGTTGCCGTCGGTCAGCGCGCATTGCGCCTTGATTTCGCCGAAAGCGAGTCCTTCTTCCGCGCCGCATAGCGCGGTCATGATCGCCATGCGACTGGGTTCGTGAAACACGCGCTTCAATGCGCTGTAGGGGGTTTCCTTATGATTCGTCATCGTATGGCTCCGTACTACTTCCGAAATACCGGGGCGCCGCGCGCTCCAGTCGTTTGTCGTCCACATACAGTATCAGCCCGCCGGCCCATTCGCCAGCGAAAAAGACGATGCCCATGGGCCAAGGTTGCATGAAAGACATGCCGGGCGTCAAGATCCAGGCCATCCCGGCGAAGATGTAGAACAGGCCCACCCAATTGATCGCACGCGGGAGGACATGCCGCGACGCAAGATTCACCAGCCCGAACATCAGCATCCAGATCCCGAACAGGAGATCGAGCTGACCGCGCAGGATCAGCGCCGCCGTCAGTACGCCCCCGACAAAAAGCGGCGGGATCACGTCCAGCACGGGGCGCAGACGGCGCGGATTGCGTTGTACCGCGCGATCGTTCAGAAACCAGTGGAGCAGGGCGCCGCCGTTAAGGATCAGGGCCACCGAAAAGACCGCCGCCCACCCGATCAGATGTGCCTTGGCCGTCTGTGGATAGTACGATGTGGACATGAATATCGCGGTGAACAGCGCCAACGTCCCGGAGAACGCGCGGGTCGGTCCGGAGAACCCGTGAAAACGTATGCGTTCAAGAATGGCATGTTGCAAATGCCGCACCTGATCCAACGCATCATGTACGTGATTACTGATCATTCTCGACTCCCATCTGCGTGCAGCCTAACATGCGCCCACCCCGGCGGCAAGGAATGGAAATGGCACAAGACGTTGCGGATACCGATTCGCCAAACAGCGGCGCGAGATTTTATTGCAGAGAACTGAATGATCCCGCACGAAAATAACCCCTCTGGATGGCATATACATTAAATGTATATTAATATACAATTTATG
>SLGY01000010.1 GCA_007136425.1 Kiritimatiellia bacterium | reverse complement strand
TATCCGAAAGCCGAGATCTTCGGGCGGCACGTGGTGGATACGTTTTTCATGGCGCAGAGTTATGATGTCACGCACCGCTCTCTTGAAGGGTTCGGTTTGAAGGAAGTCGCCGTGCATTTCGGATTGGCGCGGGACGATCGCACGTACATCGACGGCGCGGATATCGCGCGGGAATTCGACGATAATCCGGATCGGGTCATGGACTATGCGCGGCACGACATTCTGGAGACGCGCGCCCTGGCGGGCGTCCTGGCCCCGGTGTATTTCGTGCAGTCTCAATTGTTGCCCTTTTCGTATCAATCGGTTGTCGTTCGCGGAAACGGCACCAAGATCGACGCCTTGTTGTTGCGCGCTTATCTGCGAGAGAACCAAGCCGTACCGCAGCCGGACGAGCGCCGCGATTTCGAAGGCGGTTATACGGATATCTTTCGCACGGGTGTGGCGCATCGCGTGCATCATTGCGATGTTCGTTCGCTGTATCCGTCCTTGATGCTATCGCGCGGTATGGCCCCGCAATCCGACGAATTGGGCGTCTTTTTGCAGATCCTCGATTATTTGCGGACCTATCGGATGGACGCGAAGGCGCGACTGCAAAAGGCCCCCGCATCGGAGCGCGCCTATCTGGACGCCTTGCAGACCGCGTTTAAAGTCCTCATCAACTCTTTCTACGGATATCTCGGCTTCAGTCAGGCGCATTTCAATGATTACGCCGCCGCCGCGCGTGTGGCCGAAGAAGGGCGCGCTCTGTTACGCCGGATGATCGAATGGATCCGGGAACATGGCGGGGAACCGATTGAAATCGATACGGACGGAATCTATTACGTACCGCCGCCGTTCTCGTCGGACGAGGAGAAGCGCGCTTTTCAAGCGGCGATGCAGGATGCGCTGCCCGAAGGTATCGCCGTGGAGTTCGACGCCGAATACGTGTCGATGTTCAGTTACAAGATGAAGAATTATGCGCTGCTCGACGCGCAGGGTGAGATGACCCTGAAGGGCGCGGCCCTGAAATCCCGCGGGTTGGAACCGTTTCAAAGGGCGTTTCTGCGTGAGATGCTCGGCTTGATTCTCAAAGACCGCGCGGCAGAGATTCCGGCGCTGAAAGAGCGGTACGCGAAGGCGATTCAGGAGGGGACATGGCCGATTGAACAGTTTGCCAAGACGGAGACCTTGCAGGACGCCCCCGCGACCTATCAGGAAAAGATCAAGGGCAAGAGGCGTGGTCGCAATGCGGCCTACGAATTGGCGTTGCGGGCAAACCGGACGTATCAAGCCGGCGATCAGATTGCCTATTACGTTACGGGCGCGAAGAAATCCGTCGCCGTGTACGAAGCCGCCAAGCCGGTGTCGGAATGGGACCCGGAACAACGTGACGAAAACGTTCCGTATTATCTCGCCAAACTGGACGCATTGGCCGCAAAATTCGACGACGTACTTGCCGATGACCGGTCGGATGGGGTATCGTCACAAAAGGAATTATGGTGATGCGCCGTTGTGCGGAGCGCCCGTCAGGGCCCGGCGCGAAGGAGCTGGTAGTATGGTAAACATTACGCAGGCGAAGCGCCCCGGTGCGGCGCAACAGAGACGGTCCGCCTTTACGCTGATCGAAGTGTTGGTCGTGCTCGTGATCGTTATGGGCCTGGCCAGCATTGTAACCGTCAATGTGGTTCGGCATCAGTCCGAATCACGCGTGAAGACCGCGCAACTGCAGATCAGCCAATTCGAGCAGGCCCTGCAATCCTATCACTTGGATCACGGCCGGTATCCGACCCAGGCCCAGGGTTTGGCCGCCCTGGTTGAACGGCCGACGACGTCGCCCGTACCCGATCGTTATCCGGAAGGCGGTTACCTGGCGCGAAACAGGCTTCCGCTTGATCCGTGGGGCAACGAGTACATCTACTTGGCGCCGGGCAGGGAAGGAGAGCCGTTTGAGATTCTTTCCTATGGGAGCGACGGCGAGCCCGGCGGTACGGGTCATGCCGCCGTCATTTCCAGTTCGGATTTATGAACGTCCGCGGATTCACCTTCATCGAGGTCTTGTTTGCTCTCTTCATTGCGGCGCTGCTGGGGATCACGGCGGGGTACACCCTCATCCTGGCCCTGCGCGCGGAAGCGCGCGGACGCGCGCTGCAGGAGGCGACCTTGATCGTGTCGTCTGTCCATGCGGCGGAACGAATGGGACTGACACCCGACGACTCGGCGGCGGCGCAGCCTGCGGGTTGGCGGGTCGAGCGGGAACAGGCAGACGATGCGGCGACCGGGACCGAACCGGCTTGGCTGCTGCACGATATCCGCGAGGATGACGCTGATTTCCGAGCGGTGATCGCATTTCGAGCCGAACAACAAGACTGACTCCCGGCCCTCACCCCCGGTGACAGTTGTCATTCGTGAATCTTCGCGTTCATCCGTGGTTTCCTCTTGTTTGATTCTTCGCCCTTTTCCTGGTGCAAGTCGGTATTGACAGATTAAACAAAATAAATGCATAATGTACGCCATTGGGGCTGCGCAATCTTCAGGTGTGAGGATGAGGCCGGCTGTGCTGAAGAGACCGCCGCCGGGACATTGGCAGGAAACCCGGTTAAGGAACGAGGAGTCAGGTATATGAACACGACGTGGATACGAATTGTTGCGTTGGCCACTTTAGCAGCCATGATCATGTTTCCCTTCGATGCGGAAGCGAGAAGCAAGCGGAGCCAGACCTTCGAGCCCAATGCCCGCATCGGGCAATGGCGGGTCTCACTTCAAGAGCGTGAGGTCAAGACCATCACCGTTGAAGTCCAGCGGGTGCGCGGCAACAACAGGACCTTCATGAACGCCCGTTTCGGCCGTGAAGGCCAAACCTTCGAAGGCGGTCGCCGGGTTTATCTGCGGAATACCGACTGGCAAACGATCACCTGGCAGGTCAATCAGGCGCCCAATGGCAGGGAATTGATCTTCAACGCCTATGATGGGACCATCATGCTGCGCAGGGTGACGGTACGGTATTGACCTGCATCCGCCCGCCTGTTGTACGAAGCGGAAGATCTCAACGCAAAGGGCGCGAAGCTCGCAAAGATCGCAAAGTTATTTTGTGGGTTACCCCGTATGAAGTCCGGCCTCGCGCAATGTCTCCAGGAACACTGTTTTCAATTCCTCGTGCACGCGGCCGTTGGAGCAGATGGCGCGGAACCGTTGATTGCCCAAAGTTTCTATGACTTCGAATCGGCCGCCGGCCTGTTCGAGGATCAGCGCCGCCGCGGCCGTATCCCATGGGTAAATGCCCAGCGCTGTGTAGCCTTCGGCCGTGCCCAGGGCTACCCGGCAGATATCCAGCGCCGCCGCGCCCATGACCCGTACTTTTTGCGCGCGATGCAACAGTTTGCCGTAGAGCCGGGCGCCCGCCGGAAAATCAAAGGGTTCCTTGTTCGTGTCGGTCAACATCAGCGCATCTGCCAGGGTATCCACGGTTGAGACGGCTATCGGCTTGCCGTTCAGTTCGGCTCGTTGCTCGCTGGTGGCCGTGTACAGCTCCTGCAGTTCGGGCGCATAGATGGTTCCTGCACGCGTCCGGCCTTGATGTTCCACGGCCACGGATACGCACCAGAAAGGCGCGCCATGCGAAAAATTGACCGTGCCGTCGATCGGATCCACGATCCAACGCGGTTGTGTGGGATCGCGTTCATGGCTCTCTTCTTCGCCGAGAATGGCGTGGTCGGGATACTGCGCATGGATAACGTCGGAAGCCCGGGTCTGCGCCTCGCTGTCTAGCGCGAGTTTCACATCGTGCGGCGTCCGGGCGTGAACCTCCGTACGGCGATGCGCCTGGGATGCGACATGATCGCCCGCCGCGCGTGCGGCGGCGACGGCGCAGGCCAGCAGGTCGTTTGTGGGTAAGGTATCCATGTCAAGGCTCTCTTTCGGGTGAAGGCATTCCATAATGGCGCCCGGCTTTCCTGCGCCAGTTGACACCATCGG
>SLGY01000020.1 GCA_007136425.1 Kiritimatiellia bacterium | reverse complement strand
TTACCGGGTCCACTTCGGGATCGCGGAATAAGGCCATGAGTTATCAATTGTTTGAACCGCAGGTCGATGAATTCATCATCTATCGCGGTCAACTGAAAGACGGGGAATACGGTTACAATCACGATGTCTCCGTCGAGTGGTTCGATGGAAAGTTCTACGCTGTCTGGAATGCGCACCCGTCCAGCGTGATCGAAGGCGATCCGGGCCAGGTTAACGTTCTCGCGACCAGTCCGGATTTCCGGGAGTGGTCGCATCCGGTCCCGTTCCTGCACGATGACGCTTATGCCGAGAATCCGGTTTTCAATCCCGACATCGTCGCTTGGCAACCGAACCTGCTGAACATGGGCGACGAGCTATGGTGCACCTGGTGCTACTGCCATCCCGTGGCCAAAAGCCGGCCCTGCAAGGATTCGGGCACGTACTTGAGCATCCTCCGAAAAGGCGCGACGCGTTGGGTGACCAGCCGAATCGTGGACCGTCTGGAGATCGCCGGCCGGTCCGCAGTGGGATTCCCGACTCAGAACCCGTTCCGCTGTGCTTCGGGCCGGGTGCTTGCGCCGATGGTGTTTGTGCATTCCGAACGCCAGAAGCTGCGCGATGAAACGGATGAGAAGAAGAACGACATGTGGGATGTCTGTGCCTACACGGACGATGACGGCAAGACCTGGCACTTCTCCAATCCCATGAGCCGGGTCGACGACCATTTCGGCCAATGGGAACCCTTCTTCTACGAGCAGGCCGACGGGACCCTGCGCGGCGTCATGCGCAACTTCAGCGGGGGCGATCTCATGCCGTGTACGCAATGGCTGATGACGACCACCGGGACGGGAGCGGCGAAGGGAGAGCCGTTGCGGTTTGACCCCGACCTTCAGTATGCCGGTATCGAAACCGGTCGCGCGCGGCCCCAGATATTCCGTCTGCCCGGCAAACGTTATGCGTTATTGATGAATGATACCTACAACTTGCGCGGTTCGCGCATGAACCTCTCGGTATTCTTCAGCCGTTCGGGGGAAAATGATTTTGTGGCCGGCGTGCCATTCAGCCCGCATGAACTGTATTCCACCTATCCGCAGGGCGTGGAGCATGACGGGAAAATCTATGTGGCCTACACCGCCACCGAAAACAACCATCGGCAATGGACTATCCGGGGGGCGATCATCGAAACGCCGCATCCGGATGTCCGCTATCTTTGGCCGCGCAGCAAGCGCATCGAGGAATGGAAATGGAATCCGAGCAAGCGGATGCGGGAACGGGAGCTGGAGATTACGCATGTGGAGCCGGTCGGCGTGCGGATTGAAGGACAGCGAAACGCGCTGGTGTTCAAGCACCGGGCCAGTTGCGGGGTGGAGCTCGACAAAGCAGATTGGGCGCAGGGCGGCATCGAGGTCGGATTCGCGTTTCGCATGGACGCGTTGCAGGAAATTGGAAACCTGATTCTCATGTCGTTCGGCGACGTTAATCCCATACGGATCGGCATGCCGTCGAATCGGCCCAACGCGCTATACGCGTGGGGGCGGTCCGGCTGGCTGCGGGTTGCCGATTGCGGGATGAAAGAGTGGCATCGACTGAAGGTCCGGATTCACGCCGATCATTACCATGTGGCGTTGGACGATGCGGCGGCGATACGCGTGGAGGCGCCGCAGGTCGCGCCGAATGCCCGGCTCTATTTGGGGGACGGGTATGAGTGCGACTATAGCCCGTCCAATCTGGGGTCGGAATTCGTTGTCGATGTCAACTCCCTCGCGCTCTCCATCCTGCCATGAGGCGACGCGGGACAACAGGCATCGAGCGACCGAATATCCTGGTGTGCCTGTCTGATCAACTGCGCGCATTCGAAATCGGCTGCTATGGAAACGAGGTTGTCCGAACGCCGAACACGGATCGGCTTGCGACGGAGGGGGTTCGTTTCGAGACGGCGGTTACGAACTTCCCCGTATGTATGGCCGCGCGATCCATCCTCTTGTCGGGCCTTTACAACCGCTCCTGCACAGGCGGCGTGGCGAATGTCTCCTTTCGGGATGATGAAACCGGGATATCGTTCATGCCGGAGTATCCCGTCGGGGGACGACCCCATCTGCCCTGTCGAACGCTTCCGGAAGTGCTTCGTGATCTCGGATATAGATCGGCGGCCATCGGGAAATGGCATATTCACACATGGCCGCACGAGATCGGTTTCGACGAGTATCTCATCCCTCGTGTGTCGCATTGTCATACTGGGCAGTCCTATACAGAGAACGGAGGAGCGGAATTTGTTCCCGGTACGTATAGCGTGGATTTCGAGGCGGAGCGGGTAGCGCAATTCTTGGGCGGGCAACGCGACACAAAAGATCCTTTCTTTCTCTATTACAATATCTCTGTACCCCATTGCCCGCTGGCCGATTGCCCCGACCGGTATAGGGATATGTATGAAGCGGAAAAGATGCCGCTCCGTGACAATGTGGATCCTGATCGGCCGATCAGAGATCAAGCTCACTGGTTTAAGGTATATCGATATGATTATCGCTATTATCGACTGCGCTTACCCTATACCGAGGTCCTGCCGGAGCCGTACACCATACGGCATGTGCTGGCTGAGTACTATGGGATGGTAACTTGGATGGATGATGCGTTGGGCCGCTTGCTGAAGGCATTGGAAGACAACGGATTGGCCGAAAATACAATAGTGGTTTTTGGGTCCGATCACGGTGATAACCTTGGAAGCCATGGTTTTGTCCAAAAGGGAGGCGTGAACGAGGAATCCATTCGGGTGCCCTTCATCGTGCGAGCGCCCTTTCTTCGGATGGAACCCTCTGTAATTCGCACCCATGTCGCATCATTAGTGGATATTGCGCCAACGATTCTCTCGATGATTGACGCGCCAATCCCCAAACATTTTCAGGGCCGTAATCTCGCTCCGCTTTGTCGCGGGTGTGATCAGGATGTGCCGACACACGCGATTATTGAGACGGTTCGGGGCGCGGCGATCCGTTCGTTACGCCACCTTTATGCCTTGCCCTTTGAGTCCCGTGACAGTCATGCGCTGGCTGCCAAACCATCGCATTTCTTCGATCTTCGTCTGGACCCCTATCAACAACAGAATCGGGCCGGGGATTGCGAGCAGGATTGCGTGGCTTCCGGATTGGCAGAACAGCTGCGAGAATGGGACAGCCGGACCCACTGGATGGAAGGTCGCCGATAAGTTCCGTCGATGGCGCGCTTGAGATTCTGTTCATGGAGAAGGATAGTGGAGCTTGGGGAGGAGCAGGCGGAAGGGAGCATCAATGAAAATATGTAAACGAGTGCCCAACGAATGACAGACGAGACAACCAGACAAAAGGCTCGGGGAAAAGCGCCGGCGCCGTGGCAGACGAAGCCGTTCAGCATCATGACCAAGCCGGTCGGGCCGATCTGTAACCTGGACTGCACCTATTGTTATTACCTCGAAAAGGAGAAGCTATTCGGCGATTCCGAAAAATTCCGCATGTCGAACGCCATGCTGGACAAGTATGTACGGGAATATATCCAGTCCCAAAGCGCGCCTGAAATCACGTTTACGTGGCAGGGCGGCGAACCGACGTTGCTGGGTATCGATTTTTTCCGGCGCGCGGTGGATCTACAGGAACAGTACGGCGACGGGCGACCCATTCATAATTCCCTTCAAACAAACGGCACTTTGCTGAACGACGAGTGGGCCGAGTTCTTCGCCGAGAAGGGATTCCTGATCGGGTTAAGCGTGGACGGGCCCGCTGACCTGCATGACGTCTATCGTGTCGACAAGCGACAAAAGCCTACATTCGATCGCG
Organism: Kiritimatiellia bacterium; assembly: GCA_007136425.1. Lineage (GTDB taxonomy): Bacteria > Verrucomicrobiota > Kiritimatiellia > SLAD01 > SLAD01 > SKZA01. Next base: position 171 of record SLGY01000020.1, on the reverse strand, counting down.
TCATGCGCGGCTTGGAATTTCTGAAGAAACATGGGGCCGCGTTCAATACACTGACCGTGGTCAATCGGAAGAATTCAAAGAAACCGCTGAAAGTGTATCGGTTCTTGAAAGAAATCGGATCGGACTTCATCCAATTCATCCCACTGGTCGAACGTAAGCCGGACGCGTCCG
>SLGY01000067.1 GCA_007136425.1 Kiritimatiellia bacterium | reverse complement strand
TGGTTTCCACTTACGATGAGAGTAGCATGAGCCGTTACCTGATACGCGACATTCATACGCTGGTCACGATGGCCGATGAGGAGCCTGACCGGCACGGCGCGCACCTGCTGATTGAAGGCAAGCGGATCAGCCGGGTCCTTTCGCAAACGGAAACCGAAACGGCCGATCAACTCGCACGCGAACCGGATATAGAGGTGATGGACGGGTCGTGGTGCGTCGTGTATCCGGGCTTCATCAACATGCACCATCACCTCTATCAAACCCTGACCCGCAACATCCCGCTGGTCCAGAACGCGAAGCTTTTCGATTGGCTGCTGGGCTTGTACGAAGTCTGGCGCGAACTCCGCGAAGAGGCCGTGGACGTCAGCACCCGGATCGGTTGTGGGGAACTGCTGCTGTCCGGCTGCACCACCACGTCGGACCATTTTTATGTCTTCCCGGAAAAGGCGTCGGCGGAATTGCTGGACGTGGAAATCGAGGCGGCGCGCGACATCGGGATGCGCTTTCATCCGACCCGCGGAAGTATGAGCCGCGGCAAGTCCGACGGTGGCCTGCCCCCCGACGATCTGGTCCAAACGGCGGACGCGATTCTCTCGGATTGCGACCGGGTGATCGGCAAGTACCACGATCCCGACCCCTTTTCCATGTGCCGGATCATCCTGGCGCCCTGCTCGCCTTTTTCCGTAACGACCGACTTGCTCGAGGAAACCGCCCGCTTTGCCCGGGAACGCGGGGTGCGATGTCATACGCACCTGTGCGAGACCATTGATGAAGAGCAGTTCTGCCTCGATACCCATGGCATGCGGCCGCTGGCGTACATGGAGAAGACCGGCTGGATCGGCGAGGACGTCTGGTACGCGCACGGCATCTATTTCAATGACGACGAGATACGGATGCTGGCCGAAACCCGGACCGGCATTTCCCATTGTCCCTCGTCCAACCTGCGACTGGGCTCCGGCATTGCGCCGATACCGCGCATGCTGGAAGCCGGCGTACCCGTTGGACTGGGCGTGGACGGCAGTGCCAGCAACGACGCGTCGAATATCGGCCGCGAAATGCAAATGGCGTTACTGGTCCATCGCGTCGGCACGGGCGTCGAAAGCATGCCGCCCCGGCACGTGCTGCAAATCGCCACCAACGGTGGGGCGACGATTTTGGGGCAACCGGAAATCGGACGGATCGCACCCGGCGCGGCGGCGGACCTGGCGATGTTCCGGCTCGACCGCATTGATTATGCCGGGGCCATGACCGATCCCGCGTCCGCCATCCTGTTCTGCGGATCGGGACCGCGCGCGGATCTAACGATGGTGAACGGGCGCATTCGCGTGCGACACGGCCAATTGGTGGATATGGACGAAGAAGCCCTGTTCCATCGCGCCAACGAAATCACGGAACGGATGCTGCAGGATACCGAACGCAAAACAGGAGAAAGCTATCGTTAGGACACTTATTTGGAGTGCGGCGGCAACGAGTCTTCGAGGCGACGCCGCTTTGGGTTGGGCATTGCATCGGCCTGGACCAAAGCGCCCCGCGCATAAGGATATCGAAGAGTTCGGAAAGGAATAAGATCATGCTGAATGCGATCATCAAACAACGAACGCCCCTTTCTCTTGCCCTACGCACCTATGCGCATATCACGCGCTTATCCGGTTTCGCTGCAATCAAGCGGAGCACGCAGAAAGATCATTTCATCGCACAGGCAAAAAAGAACACGCATCGCAAGACCTGCTTACGCGCCAATCCGAACTATGGAGGAAGCCCAACTCGTAACCCAAGAGGAACAACATGAACTACATCGACTTCAAATCACCAACGGGCCTCGCCGAAGCGCGGTCCATGCTGAAGGAGCTCGGCGATCGCGCCAGTCCCGTGGCCGGCTCGACCCTGCACGTATTCCTTAGGGACGAATCCCCGAAAGTGGCCGTCGATATTCTGCGTCTCGGCCTGAGCGGCATTCGTCTGATGAACGGCGAATATCATATCGGCGCCACCACCACAGTCTCCGACTTGCTCGAACATCGCCAGCCCGGCTGGGTATTGGACCGCGTGGCCAAGGCTTTCGTCACGCAGCCGATCCGCAATATGGCGACGATCGGCGGCTCGGCCGTGCGCGTGTTCCCGTGGTCGGACCTGCCCATCGCCTTATTGGCCTTGAACGCCGATCTGGTGATCACCGGCGACGACGAGCGCGTGATGGCCGCGCCCAAGTTTTTTGAAACGCAACCGTTTCATCACCTGCAACCGGGCGACCTGCTGACTTCGGTTCGCGTCCCTGCGTTGGGCGCGGGACAAGGGTTCGCCTATCACAAGGATCGGCGCACATCCACGGATTTCAGCCGGTGCACGGTGGCCGCCTGGCTGGCGCTGGAAGAAGGCCGGATCGCCGACGTGCGCATCGCCGTCGGCGCCGCGGTGCCGATGCCGCGCCGCATGGAAGCCGCGGAGGAAGCCTTGAAAGGCGCACGGCCCGGCCCCGCCGCTTTCGCGAAAGCGGTTGAAGCCGGTATCGATACGCTGAGATGGAAAGGGTTGCACGGTATCTCCGACGAGTTCGCCCGGCACTTAGCCTCCGTTCTCATCGTCGACGTTCTTACACAGGCCCATGAGGAGGCCAAGGGAGCATGAATATGAAAAGCATTACCTTTACACTGAACAATGAGAAGCGCTCGTTCGACATCGAACCGGACGAGACCCTGATCGATCTGCTGCGACGATCCGGCTATACGGGCACGAAACTAGGCTGTGACACCGGTATGTGCGGTTCGTGCGCGGTCATCATCGACGGACGCATTGTGAACGCCTGCATCCTCTTCGCCTTTCAAGTCGACGGGCGCACGGTGGAAACGATTGAAGGCGTTGGCGACTTTGACCGGCCGCACCCGTTACAAACGGCCATGGCCGACGCGGGCGCCGTACAATGCGGTTTCTGCACGCCGGGCATTATCATGGCCGCCAAGGCGTTGCTGGAACAGAAACCCAACGCCACGGAAGAGGACTTCAACCGGCATCTGGACGGCAACCTGTGCCGCTGCACGGGCTACGTCAAAATCAAGGAAGCGCTGCTGAGTTGTTCCAGCGCAACGGGAGGTCAATCATGAGTAAACGCAAATTCAACGTCGTCAATAAACCGCTGCGCAAAATCGACGCGATGACCCTCGCGCTGGGGAAACCCTCTTATGTCGGTGATTTCAAGCCGAACGATGCGCTGATCATCAAGATGCTGGGCAGTCCGCACGCGCATGCGCGCATTACCTCTATCGACATCTCCGAAGCGGAAAAGATGCCGGGCGTGCACTGTGTCCTGTACTACGGCAATGTCCCGCGCATCGTGCATACGACGGCGGGTCAGGGTTATCCCGAACCGTCGCCGTACGACACGTTCATGTTCGACAGCAAGATGCGTTTTGTCGGGGATCGCGTCGCCGCCGTCGCCGCCGAAACGGAAAAGATCGCGGAAGCGGCGCTTAAGGTCATCCGGGTCGAATACGAAGTGCTGCCGCCGGTCTTGCGCATTCAGGACGCGATGAAGGACGGGGCGCCGATCGTGCATGACGAGCCCGAGGCGCGCGCGGTGATTCCCGTACCGTATGAGCCGAAGAAAAACATGGCGGCCCAGGTCGACATGGAAATCGGCGAGCTGGAAAAGGGTCTCGCCGAGGCGGACGAGGTGGTGGATTTTCAGTATTACAACCACTACGGCCAACACTGCCCGATCGAGCCGCACGTGTCCATGGCGCACGTGGACCGCGAGAATCGGATCATCATCACGACCAGCACGCAGGTGCCCTTCCACTGTCGGCGCATTGTCGCGCAGACACTGGATATCCCCGTGCGGCAGGTTCGCGTTATCAAGCCGCGCATCGGCGGCGGGTTCGGCGTCAAACAGGAAATCGTTCTTGAGGACGTCGTGGCCATGATGGCGCTGCGGACGAAGCGGCCCGTGTACTGGGAATACACGCGGGCCGAGGAATTTGTCAGTTCGCGCACACGGCATCCGATGCTCATGCGTTTGCGCATGGGCGCGAAGAAGGACGGCACCATTACCGGGATCGGGCTCGACTGCCTTTCAAACACCGGCTGGAACGGGAGCCAGGGGCTGACCGTGGTCTGCAACAGCGGGAGTAAAATGCTGCCGCTCTATCGCTGCGACAACATTCATTTCAACGGTACCGTCGTGTATACCAATCTCCCCGCCGGCGGGGCGTACCGCGGCTACGGCGCGACGCAAGCGGCTTTCGCGTTCGAAAGCGCCATGGACGAAATGGCGGACAAGATCGGCATGGATCCGCTCGAGTTCCGTTCCATGAACCATATCAAGAGCGGCGACACCTCGCCTGTCTTCCGTGCGCTCGGCGAAGGTCGCGAAGGGGTGGATCAGGCCATCACCAGCTGCGAACTGGCCCGCTGTATCAAGGCCGGTGCGCGGGAAATCGGGTGGAAACGGCGTAAACCGCACACGGCCAAGAAAGGCCGGTACCGGCGCGGGATGGGCATGGCCTGTCTGATGCAGGGCTCCGCCATTCCGGAAATCGATATGGGCGCCGCGACGCTCAAGATGAACGAAGACGGTTCATTCAATCTCTTGATGGGCGCGACGGACCTAGGCACGGGCAGCGATACGGTGCTCGCACAAATCGCCGCCGAACAACTCGGCACGACGCTCGACCAGATCATCGTGTACTCGTCCGACACGGACATGACGCCTTTCGATGTCGGGGCATACGCTTCCAGCACCACGTACTTGAGCGGACAGGCCGTCCAAAACGTGGCGCAGAAGGTGCGGAAACAGATCCTGAAAGTCGGCGCGGACATGCTCGATTGCAAGGCCTCGGAACTGACGGTCGAGGACGCGAAGGTGATCAAGAAACAGGGCGGGGGAGAAGTAAGCTTCTCGGAAATCGCACTGCACTCCATGTATTCGTCCAACCAGTTCCAGATCGGCGACATCTCGTCCAAGATCGTGCATCATTCGCCGCCTCCCTTTGCCGCTCATTTCGCGGAAGTCGAGGTGGACACCCTGACCGGGGCGGTGCGCGTCATAAAATATGTCGCCGCCGCCGATTGCGGCACGCCGATCCATCCGAAACTGGCCGAGGGCCAGGTGGAAGGCGCCGTCATGAACGGCATCTGCTATGCGTTGACCGAGGAGTATCTATTCAACGACAAAGGACGCATGCTCAATCCGAACTTCGGCGATTATAAACTCTATACGATGAGCGATTTGCCGGAGATGAAGACCATTCTCGTGCCGAGCTACGAAAAGACAGGGCCTTACGGCGCGAAGAGCATCGCCGAAATCGGCATCAACGGGCCGCTGCCCGCCATCGCCAACGCCATTCACAACGCGTGCGGAGCCCGGATCCGCACCGGCCCGTTTACGGCCGAGAAAGTCTGGCGCTCATTGCAGGCCGGCGGCGAGCTTCCGTTTGAGGAAGGCCACTAAGGCTCAATCAAAAGATACGTCGGTCACGCGCACTTCCATCGTGGTCGTGCCGGACGCCATCAGGCGCTCGAATTCCTCGAGCTGCGGCGCGATTTGCGCTTCGATCATCGCGCGCTGCTCTTCGGGCATCTGGGCCAGTTGCTGTTCCAACTGTTCCATCTGAGTGCGCGCCGCCTGCTTGTCCTCTTCCGACATCATCGCGTCCATGCCGGTCACTTCCATGCGCATCACGTGTGCGACGGGCAGGCCGCGATGGCGTTGGTAGTCCTGCATGACCACCGACACGCGCATCTCGCCGCCCGCGGGACCGTCCTGCACGAACTCCGCGCGCATGGGGGTGAGATCGTCCGCGTTCAACCATACCCGCCCCTCTTTGGGCGCGAATTCATCGTCGGCCATGTCGTCTTGTAATTCGCCGAGCGATTTCAGGAAGTCGGCATCCCGCACGGTCGCCACATAGGCCGCGCGCCCGTCATGACGGTCGCGCTCCACGGTCTCGGCATGACGCACCAGCTCCGCCAACTCCCCGTCATGGGTGCCGGCCAGCGGCATGGGGCCCGCTTCGCCCTCATGTACGGCGCGCAGCATCGGGCGTCCATCCTTTTCGATCTTCTCGAAACGGGTCGTCGTCACGGAGCCCTCCGCCAAACCGTCCGTGACTTCGGACGTAATGGTAACCACATCGATGTCCTGAATATACTCCTCATTGGCTTCCAAAACGCGATCCGCCAACTCCGCGGGTGAGGGCTGTCCATATACGGCACTCGCGCCGCCAAGCGCCACACCGAGTATAACCGTCCAACATGCTTGCCATTTTCTGACGTGCTTCATAATTGCCTCCATAGAATATCCACCCGTTTGCCTTGCGCTCGGTATCCGTAAAAGGGTCGCGCCGCTCCGGCACGCCCGACAACGGACACCTGATGCCACTATAGAGGAATTGACACATTTCGCAAGGCGTAGCACCAACTCTTCACCGGCCACGCAGGGTTATTCAGATCTCTGCAATGAATTCGCGCGTTGCTATGTGGCGATTCCATACCGCTTTGCTCAACAGAAAATACTCCTTGCCGTTTTGTGCGGGTAACACATCAGGCCTGTTGCTGTAGGGGCTTCGCTCTTGTCACGCCGACCGGCGTGACAAGAGCGCGCGGCCCCTGCCCTGACTCGAAAAGTTTGCAACCTCGATCTTTAATGGCTATTATTATAAGCGACGAGCATATGATATGAAGCACGGGGAACGGGATAAGCGGTCATGAGCACACAAAGCCCGAAGGAACCATCCGGCTGGGAGAACTTGAAATCGGTTTGGCGCGAGTTGATTCGGGGCGAAGACAGGGAAAAGACCTCGCGCAAAGCCCGACCCGCAGAGTTACGCGAACAGATCACCGCCTGCCTGGAAGGACAGGGCGGAGAGGTGTCGGCCCGCCAACGCGCCGCCCAATTGGCGCGCGATTACATCACATTCTCAAGCCGGGATCGGCTGGCCTTCTTGAAACTGTTGAACGACGAGTTCGGCGCGGACCAGGAAGAAATCGATCACGCCGTACGCGCGCTTCAATCCGCATCCGATCCTTCCGAAAAGGAAAAGCTTCAGCGACACCTTCGACAGGCGCTGGAACCGGCCCGCCTGAAGTTGCTGCGCCAATTCAATATGTTTCAATCGGGCGCGCGCTTTATCGTCGAGCTGCGCAGGGAATTGGTCGACTTGCTGGGGGAACATCCGGAGCTGAAACCGCTGGAACGCGATATTAAAGAATTGCTGGCCACATGGTTTGATGTCGGCTTTCTTGAACTGCAGCAAATCACATGGCATTCCCCCGCCTCGCTGCTTGAAAAGCTGGGCCGTTACGAGGCGGTACATCCCATGCGCGGCTGGCTTGATTTGAAGAACCGCCTGGAAAGTGATCGCCGCTGCTTTGCTTTCTTTCATCCGTGCATGGAAGACGAACCGCTGATCTTTATCGAAGTCGCTCTGGTCAACGGGCTGGCCGATAACATCCAACATCTGCTGGATGACAAAAAACCGCCGATGGATCCTGACGAGGCGAATACGGCCATCTTTTATTCCATTTCCAACACGCAACGCGGCCTTAACGGAATCAGTTTCGGCAGTTTCCTGATCAAACAGGTCGTCGACGAGCTGCAACGTGCGCATCCCAAGCTCAAACGATTCGCCACCTTGTCGCCCATTCCCGGTTTTCGGCGCTGGTTGGACGCGCGACTGGACGAAGGCGACCTCGCCCTGCCCGCCTATGCGCGCAAACCGTTGCGCGCCCTGTCGGACACTCAACCGGCCCATGAACTCATACGCGACACGCTTTCCGATACACGCTGGCACCGGGACGAACAACGCCGGGAAGCCGTCAAACCCGCCCTGCTCGCTCTGTGCGCGAATTACCTGCTGAACGCGAAACGACGCGACGGCAAACAGGCCTTGGACCCCGTTGCGCATTTCCATCTGACCAACGGCGCGCGCATGCAACGCCTGAACTGGCTGGCTGACACATCAACCCGGGGCATGGCCGATTCCGCGGGAATGATGATCAACTACCTGTATCGCTTGGACTGGATCGAACGCTTCCACGAAGAGTACACCGGCGAAGGCGAAATCAACGCGTCTTCCACCATCACCGGCCTGCTGAAATAGAATCGCCCCGCGTTTCCGGCGTGTTGATTTATTCCCGGCGCGTCGCAAGCGACGGCCCTACAGCCCTACGACCAAAGCATTTCGTAGGGCCGCCACTTGCGGCGTGCCGATTTCGCCACGCGATTTCGAATAAAACAACACGCCCTTTCGCGACGAGATGTCGCGCCGAGCAAATCAGGGAAACCCCGATTGCTCCCGCCTTTCATCCTTCCTTAAGGTTTTCGGGTAACGAGCATCAAGGAAGGAATATGGATCCACTATTACTTGCACGCTGGCAGTTCGGTATTACCACCGTCTATCACTTCATCTTCGTGCCCCTCACGCTGGGGCTCTCCGTGCTGGTCGCGATCATGCAGACCTTCTATTACAAGACGGGGGACGAGACCTACAAGAAGATGACGCTTTTCTGGGGCAAACTCTTCGTCATTCTTTTCACCCTCGGCGTAGTGACCGGCATCGTGCAGGAATTTCAGTTCGGCATGAATTGGTCGGGCTATTCACGTTTTGTAGGCGATATTTTCGGGATCCCGCTGGCGATCGAAGCGTTGACCGCGTTCTTTATCGAATCCACCTTCATCGGGTTATGGTTATTCGGCTGGAACAAACTGTCCAAAGGTCTGCACCTGCTCTGCATCTGGCTGGTGGCGTTTGCGTCCAACCTGTCCGCCATTTGGATACTTATCGCCAATGCCTGGATGCAAGTACCGGTCGGCTACGTATTGCGCAACGATCGCGCCGAACTGGCGGATTTTGTCGCCATCATGCTGAACGAGAGGGCGCTTGCACAGATTCCCCATACGATCATTGCCGGCTTTGTCACCGGCGGGCTCTTCGTGCTCGGTATCAGCGCATGGAACTTGTTGCATAAACATCGTTCGGACATGTTCCTGAAATCGGCGCGCATCGCCCTCGTCCTGACCGCCGTCGCCAGTCTGGCCGCCGCCACCACGGGCCACACACAAGCCCAGGACACGGTAAAACTGCAGCCGATGAAGCTCGCCGCGATGGAAGGGCTGTGGGAAACCGAAGCGCCGGCCAGCATGTCGCTGTTCGCCATTCACGATCGCGAGAACATGACCAGCCGACGCGAATTCGGGATTCCGTATCTCTTGAGCATTCTGGCGCATAACAATCTCACGGAGGAAGTGGTCGGCATGCGCGACTTGCAGGCTGAATACGAGGAAAAATACGGGCCCGGCGATTACATTCCGCCGGTCACCGTGGTCTACTGGAGCTTTCGCCTCATGGTCGGCCTGGGAATGCTCTTCATCTTCTTGAGCATATGGGGGCTCGTCAACTGGTGGCGCAACCGGCTCGATAACAATCGCCTCTTTCTCAAGGTCTGCCTCTTCATGCTGTTCATGCCCTTCCTGGCCAACACGGCGGGCTGGACGGTCGCGGAGATGGGGCGCCAGCCGTGGGTCGTATACGGCCTGCTCAAGACGAAGGACGGCGTCTCGCCCATTGTCGGATCGGGCGCCATCTGGATATCCATGACTACGTTTACGCTTTTATACGGCGCGCTGGCGGCGCTGGGCTTTTATCTCGTGCATCGCTTCGCGCGCCCGGCCAAACCGGGGGACCGCGCCGCGGACGAACCGACGGATGATTCTTCTGGAGCGCATGCATATTGAGGAAGTCGGAAGTGAAAAGCAGAAAATCTGAAAAAACAAGGCAGCCCCCGCCATTAATGCCGGTGGGGCGACCGGATTGTCCGGTAATTGCTGCGAGGCATTCATTCGGGAGTTTTCGTCATGGATCTTAACACCACTTGGTTCATCCTGATCGCCATTCTCTTTATCGGGTATTTTTTCCTGGAAGGATTCGATTTCGGCGTCGGGATTCTGCTTCCCTTTGTCAGCAAGGACGATACCGACCGCCGGGTGGTCATTAACACAATCGGCCCGTTTTGGGACGGGAACGAGGTCTGGCTGATCACCGCGGGCGGCGCGATGTTTGCCGCTTTCCCGCACTGGTACGCCACCTTGTTCAGCGGATTCTATCTACCCCTGCTGCTGATCCTCGTCGCGCTGATCCTGCGCGCGGTCGGGTTTGAGTTCCGCAGCAAACTTCAAGCGGCCGGCTGGCGCAGGATGTCCGATCACTTTATTTTCTTCGGCAGCCTGATTCCCGCCATCCTTTGGGGCGTTGCCTTTGCCAATATCGTGCGCGGCGTGCCTATCGGAGAGGACATGTACTATGCGGGCGGATTCTTCAATCTGTTGAACCCCTACGCGCTGCTCGGCGGCGCGGTGTCCCTGTTGATCTTTACGCTGCACGGCGCGGTCTTTCTGAGCCTGCGCACGGGCGGCGACGTCCAGGCCCGCGCGCATGCCGTAGCCAAACGCATCTGGATGCCCGGGATCGTCATTACGCTGGGCTTCGCCACCTCCGGCTACTTCGTCACCGACGTGCACGAGCAGGTCGGCATCATACCCGGCACCCTGCCGCTACTGGCCGCCTGCGGGTATATCGCGATCGCCGTCTTTCTGCGCATGAAACTGGACGGCTGGGCCTTCGCCGCCACGTCGTTCACTATCGTGTGCGGCGCGGCCGTTCTCTTTCAGGGACTGTTCCCGCGCGTCATGGTGTCCAGCTTGAATCCGGACTGGCATCTCACGATCTATAACGCTTCCTCCAGCCCGCTCACGCTGAAGGTCATGCTTTTTGTCGCCCTGTTCTTCGTCCCCATCGTGTTGGGATATCAGGCGTGGAGCTATTACGTTTTTCGAAAACGGCTGACGCGCGACGCCATTCCGGAACACTGAGCCGGCACGCGTCCGAAAAGGGCTTCCACGCCAAAGACCGTGAACGCCATGCGGACATTCCCTCTTGAACGCGGGACCCCGTTGACTATCCTGTCCGCATGATTTACCGGCCACTTATCCGTTTGACGGATCGCATACGGGGACTGCTCGCCGTCTCCGGCGTTATCAGCTTGCTGAGCACCTCGGTCATCATCGTCCAAATGGTTTGGCTGAGCCGGATCATTCACGACGTCTTCATGGAAGACACCGCACGGTCCGACGTCCATGGGCTCCTGCTGCTCCTGCTCGGGGCCATTCTTGCGCGCGCGTTGCTCACCGGTTGCAGCCAATCCATTAACCAGCGCGGCGCCATACGCATCAAGTCCGAGCTGCGCGACCGCCTGTTCGAGCATCTGCTGTGTACCGGCCCCGTCACCCTCAAAAACGAACGTACCGGGGAACTCACCTCCACACTGACCGAAGGGCTTGAGAAGATAGACGCCTATTATGCGCGATACCTGCCCCGCGCCATGCACGTCATGATCGCTCCGCTGCTCATTGCCGTCGTGGTGTTGACCATCGACCCATTGAGCGGGGCGATCCTGCTGTGTACCGGCCCGTTGATCCCCCTCTTCATGTGGCTGATCGGGAGCATGGCCGAAAAGCGCACGCAAAAACAGTGGTCGGCCTTGAGCAGGATGAGTGCGTACTTTCTGGATGTCCTGCAAGGCTTGACCACGCTTAAACTCTTCGGCGCCGCCGCGGCCCGGGAAAAGGACATTCGCCGTATCAGCAACCGGTATCGCCTGACCACCATGGGCGTGTTGAAAATCGCCTTTCTTTCCGGGCTTGTCCTCGAGCTGGCCGCCTCGCTCAGCACGGCTATCGTCGCCGTTCAGATCGGCGTGCGCCTAGTGGAAGGGCACATTCCTTTTCAGCTCGGCTTGTTTGTCCTCTTGCTCGCACCCGAATTCTATCTTCCTTTTCGTCAACTCGGCGCCGAACATCACGCCGCGCTGGAAGGCCGCGCCGCCGCTGATCGCGTCTTCGCGGCATTGGAGATACCTACGCCGCACGCACCGGCGCACGCGGTCGCCGCACCCGCGCCGCCTTTTGATATCACATTGCGCGACGTGTCGCTCAGGTATCCCGGCCGGGAATCCTACGCCCTGCACAACGTCACGGCGACCATCGCGCACGGACGTGTCACCGCACTGGTCGGGCACAGCGGCGCCGGGAAGAGCACGCTCTTTCATCTGTTATGCCGTTATCTCGATCCGGAATCAGGCGTCATCCGAGCCGGCGAAACAGACCTGCTGGACCTGGATCAAACCGTCTGGCGCCGGCGCCTTGCCGTCGTGGCGCAATTCCCCGCACTATATCGGGGCACGGTCATGGAAAACCTGCGCATGGCGCGTCCGGACGCCACAATCGAAGACTTGCGCGACGCCGCTGCGCTTGCCGAAGCGCACGACGTCATCGCACGCCTGCCGGACGGTTATGAAACGATGCTCGGCGAGCAGGGCTGGCGACTAAGCGGCGGGGAACGGCAACGCCTCGCACTGGCCCGCGCTTTCCTGAAGGATGCGCCCATCCTCTTGATGGATGAACCGGCCTCCAACCTCGACCCCGAAAGCGAAGAGAAGATCGGTCGCGCGTTCGAACGCCTCTCCCGAAATCGTACCGTCCTGGTCATCGCGCATCGGCTGCGTACGATCTATCGTGCGGACCATATTCTCGTACTCGAACACGGACGACTGGCGGAACAAGGCGCGCACGCTGAATTAGCAAAGCGGAACGGCGCCTATGCGGGCCTGCTACGGAGGGCGGCACGATGATGGGCTCGTTGTACCGCTTTCTGAAGACCCATCGCGCTCAAGTCGCGGCTTCCCTTGCGGCTGCCGTATGCACGATCCTCGCGGGCATCGGCCTGATGTCCAGCTCCGGTTATCTCATTTCCTGGGCGGCGTTGCGTCCGCCCATTCTGGACCTCATGCTGGTGATCGTGGCCGTACGCTTTTTTGCTCTATCACGGGCGGCCGTGCGTTATCTCGAGCGTATGGTGTCTCACGATCTCACATTCAAATGGTTGCTCGCCCTGCGCGTTGAACTATATCGCGTCCTGACACCATTGATGCCCGGCCTGCTACTGCGCCACCGTTCCGGCGATGTCCTGGGGCGCATGGCCGACGACCTGGACGCCTTGCAACAACTCTATCTTCGCGTGGTCGCGCCGGTAATCACGGCCGCCATCGTCTCGATCATTACGGTGGCCGCCTTGCACGTATTCTCGCCGCTACTCGCGTGGACGACCTTTGTCTTTCTGGCTATCAACGGAATTCTATTGCCTTGGCACGCGGCCCGAAGCGCGCGCGGCATCGGACACGATCAGGTCGTCGCCCGCGCGGACCTTCAAGCCTTGCTGGTTGAACAACTCCAGGGATTGGGCGACCTGTTGACACTGGGCTCGGAAGATCGCGCCCGGCGCGACGTACACGCGCACAATGCACAACTCGGGCGCTTGCAGGCCCGTCAGGCGACGATAACCGGCGTCCAGGACGGCCTCACCCAATTGTGCGCGCAACTCGGCATGTGGACGGTTCTGGTCCTGGCCATACCCATGGTGGCGGCCGGCGCTTTGGACGGGATCTATCTCGCATTGCTCGCCTTGGGGGTGCTGACCAGTTTCGAGGCCGTGCAGCATTTGGGGCCGGCCTATCAATTTCATGAACGAACCCGGACCGCCGCGACACGAATCGAGGCATTACACAACGAGCCGCATCCGGTACCTGACCCAGCCGACCCCACCACACCCGCCGCACATGACATGCACTTCAAAGGGGTCGCGCTCGCCTATGATGCGGGCGACGCGGTTACCGACATCCACTTCTCGTTGCCTGCCGGCAGGCGGATAGCCGTCGTCGGCCCCAGCGGCGCCGGGAAAAGCACGCTCGCCCATCTCCTCTTGCGTTTCCGCGATCCGGACAAGGGCGAAATCACCTTCGACGGACGCCCATTATCGGAATACACGCAGGAAGAGGTACTGCGCCACGCGGCCGTCGTACCGCAGCACACCCATGTATTCAATGACACTATACGAGCGAACCTATTACTGGCAGCCCCGCACGCCGATGAACGCGCACTCTGGTCCGCGCTCGAGCGCGCGCAGCTGGCGACCTTCGTAGGTCAATTGCCGGAGGGACTGGACACCTTTATCGGGGAACAAGGCGCCAGGCTTTCGGGTGGCGAACGACAGCGATTAGCCGTCGCGCGCGTATTCCTCAAAGACGCGCCTCTGCTTGTGTTGGACGAGCCGACCGCGCATCTTGACGAGGATACCGAAGGTCGGGTACTCGACGCGCTCCTCGCTCATGGCGCCAATCGCAGCGTGTTATGGATCACGCACCGCTTATTGCGACTTGACCGCGTGCACACGATTCTCGTCATGGACCGCGGCCGGATTGTGGAACGCGGCCCGCACGACAAACTCATTGCCGCCGACGGCCACTATGCGCGCCTCCTCCAACTACAGAATCAGGTCCTCTCCCTCTGACCAACTTTTGTTTCCAAGCAAGGAACCTGCTCCCTGAAACGCGCCCCCTTTCCGCCCCGAATCATGGTCTCGCTATCGGAAACACGGGGTCCGCTTCCGTCCTTCGCTCCCCTCATCCCGTCCCGCCCACCACCCCACTCGATCTGTCATTTATTTTGACGATCGTCAAAATAAATGACAGATCGGCGCGAGGCAGAGGCCGACTTGTGGCTGGAGTATTTTAGATAAAGTCGTAGTGAGACGGGAGACAGCTATACCACTGGGCATCGCATCCGCGCGGGTAACAGCAATGACTTGGGACACTAGGCGATTTTGGACCATTCCGCCGTAAAGTGCCGATGAAAACGCCACACTTCGTCGCCCTTGTAACCGGCCGGCCACAAGGGACGGGGCAACAGGGGGTCATCCTTCATCACCGTCACGTACGCATTCAGTTCCTCACCCGCCAGCGCGTAGAGCATGTTTCTCGAGAGCGTTCCTGCCCGCGCGCGGGCCAGGTTTTCCTCGCACACCTGCAGATACCATTCCTGGCCCCGTCTCAGCCGGTCCATGTCCCATGCCATCCTTACGATCTCCGCCGCAGGACGGTTCAGCACGGTCCGGCACTCGAAGAGCACGGAAAAGAGATCGATACGGGACGCCTGCACCAAATCCGCATAATCCGGACGTATATCCTTCGGCGTAACCCACACACTCTTCTGGAGACAGCCCAGCCGCAATCGCTTCAGAAAAGCCCGCAAAACCTCCCGCGTCGCGCGTTCCGCTTCGGGAACGTCGTAGGCGATTTGATACCAGATCCCGTTCCATTTCCTCGCCCACGGCTCACGTCTTGAACAGACTTCGGACACGCGGGTTCTGCCCTCCGCCGTCAATTCGAAAACCGGGGCGCGTCCTTCGCCCCCGCGCTCGGCCACCAACCCTTTCTTTCGTAACCGGGACACCGCCGAATAGTAGGCGGACTCGGAAGAACTCCAGGTTCCCCATAGACATTTTCCCCGCGACGTTGTGATCTGTAATCCCGACGCAATCAAATCCAACAACGTATCCGTCGCGCACCGACGAATGACCGTCGGACAGATATCCGGATGATGAAACGGGTATAACGACATGCCGTCTATCTGTCATTTATTTTGACGATCGTCAAATTAAATGACAGATGTTGGCGACAGGTTTTGGGCGAGGAGGCGGGGATGAGAACGCAAGCGGGCTGTTGAGTCGTGCGGGCGGATCCGCAGAGTGAGGTCGCCTTCCGGACAATGCTCATGCCCCGATACGACCTTCCGCCGCCGGACATATGATCGACGCCGGAACGCAAGTCCCGCTTAGGGCAGGAAATCCTTCTTTCGAAGCTTCTCGGGCAAATACGTGTCGAGAACAAAGTTCAGTCCGTACTTGGCGAAGGCCTGTTGCTCAATGCGCACGCCCATTTTCAACATCTGGTTCAACGCCTTCTGCCATTCCTTGTGATGCTTGATGAACGGATCGTTTTTCAGCGCGTCTTTCGCACGTTTGATGTCCACATCCTCAAGCGGATGCGTCGTGTCTTCCAATTTGTAATCCACAATGTCCTGGGGCGTGACACCAAGAAATTGTACGGACGGCACACAGAAATAGCGGTTGATATGCGCCGCCTGCCCGGAACCGACCTTGAGCGTTCGATAGATGTTGCAGTACCCGTACGGATCGCCGTCGGTAAACGCCAGGACCGGCATTTTCAAGTCGTCCGCCACACGCCGGATGAACCGCCGACACGCGCGCGTCGGCACCCCACTCATCGAAACGAGTATGCAGTTCGCCTTCTCGAAGTACCGATGATGTACCAGCCGCTGAAAGAGCGATGACGTTTCAACCGCCAACACAAACTTGGCCTTCGACTGGAAACGAAGATGCTCCACCCGCGAAGGCACGCTCCAAGCCCCCGATCCCAGCTTGGCGCAATCGATCTTGATATCTTTACCGCTCACAGGATCCTTGTCGATGACCACCAGCGGTCCGCAGACATCCCCCCCGCGTTCCTCGGGAATATAGCCGAGCTGCTCACGGTTCACGGCCAACATGGCCTCGATATCGTCCAGCAAACTATCGCTTTCCGGCTGTTCCTCGAAGCGGCACTCCCCCCAGCTCTTGCTGTTGTAATACACCTCGCGCTTACCCGCAATGTCGTCCCGGTCCAGCAGGTCATTCTTCGTCGTCGCCAACAGCCGCATCGATTGCGCAAACGCCTTGACCGTGTTATAGGATAAGGTCCGTGTCGATTCCTTCCCCAAAATCTCAAAATGTCCGCGCTTCACATCATACTTCACGTTCGCCAACGAACGGATCGGGAAACGCATCTCCGGCTTCTTCTTTTTCTTCGTGATGTCCTGATGGATGCGGCCCGCCACGCCGACGATCTTCTTCGACGCATCCTTCTTGGATATCACCTCCGGACCCTTTACCGATTTTCTGGCCATTTTTGATCTTCCTTTATTTCAACACAAAGCATACTTCAGCAGGCAAGTCTTCCCAGACCCAACTCCCTTTTTGCGCCTTTGCGTCTCCGCGACTTTGCGTTCTCTTCTTCTCGGCTCACACTTCCAGATGCGTGCGCTCGAGCATCTTCTTCAGATCGCGTTCCACGCGCTCTTTTTCCTTTTCGCTGAAATCCAACACGTCCTTCAAGCCCAACGCCAGGTGCGGGATATACTTTTCGATGTACCCGCGTTTCCGCTCAGCTTCCGCCGCCCGCTTGCGCTTGTTCAAATAGACGGAAAGCCGGCGCCCGCACTCCTGCAAGGCGAACGTCAATTCGCGCACGATCTCCTGATAATGCGCGATCGCCTCCTTGCTCTCACTGGTAAACGGCACCCACACACTGGCC
Source organism: Kiritimatiellia bacterium (assembly GCA_007136425.1). GTDB lineage: Bacteria > Verrucomicrobiota > Kiritimatiellia > SLAD01 > SLAD01 > SKZA01. Next base: position 21,526 of record SLGY01000067.1, on the reverse strand, counting down.
ATATGCGCCATGATCACCATCGGCCCCAAGGGCAGCGCCCCCTTGGGCTGTGCCAAGCCGTACGACTTCCAGTTCACGCCGCCCACCGCCCGCGTAATGGCGCAACCGCCGGCCATGTACAACAGCGGCACACGATTGGCGAAACGCATGACCCGGATCGGGTCGTCGCCGGATAAGTCATCGTTTTCGCCGGGCTTGGCATACGCCAACCCCACTTCGACCTGAAACGGGTTGCCCCGATATACCGTCGGTCCGCGCGTCACGGCCGTATAGAAGTCGGCTTGGATCTCCTTTTTTAGACCGGCAATGATCTGCTCTTCGCCGATCGGCGAAAGACAATCCGTCGGCGGCCGCATCAACTTGACGCTGTTGATGGCCTTGAATAACGCCTCGCTCTGTTGGTGAGCGATGCGTGTGGGGTTTGCGCGCGGATTCAGCCCGGCCGTCTCACAAATATAATGCGCCGCCTTATCGCTTACCCGCGAGAAATCCTGGGTCAACGAAGACTTCAACGTGCGGGAAGGCGAATCCTTCAGCATCTGGATCAGAACGCCCAACTCGACCCCGTGCGGATGCGGCTTGATCTCGCGTCCGGGCGGCGGCAGCTTCTTGATCACCCGCTCATACGTCGTCCACGGCTCCTCCTGCTCGATCAGTTCCGTCTGGCCGTTCTTTTCATTGCTCTTCCTGAGCAACCGCACGCGATAATGCAGTTGCAGGTGGGGATTCACAATCGCGCACTGCTTGAGAAACTCGTCCACCGACAAACGGCCCCGCACATAGGCCGCCTCCATCTCGATGGAAACACAGGTCCCGTGTGACCAGGTCGTCGGTTCCGCGTGGGGATCGTCCTGATAAAAGGACGGCAACCAGGACACCTCCACATCCTCCAAGATCACCGGTTTATTGGCCTTGGTCTCGATTTGCACCGCAATGCAATGCGCATGCTTCTGCTTCTTTGTCTTCGACCAAATACGCGTCGCCCGGCCGGTCGTCAATTGCCCGTACATGCCCGCCGCGCTGATACCGATCCCCTGTTGCCCGCGCGACATCCGCAAGCGATGAAACTTCGACCCATACAACAGTTTCGCGAAAATCTTGGGCACTTGACTTCGCACGATGCCCGGTCCGTTGTCCGTAACATGCAAGCGGAACCGGCTTTCGGCAACCTGCTCGATTTCCACACTGATTTCCGGCAGGACCCCGCCCTCTTCGCAGGCGTCCAGCGAATTGTCCACCGCCTCCTTCACCGCCGTAAGCAAGGCTTTCCGCGGACTGTCAAAACCCAGCAGGTGCCTGTTTTTCAGGAAGAATTCCGATACCGATATCTCACGCTGTCGCGCGCCCATGCTTTCCGCTGTTTCCGCGCGCGCCGTCTTCTTTTTCGTTGCCATACACTCCTCAATTCAAAAGCCCGTTAGACTACCGAGCAGCCCGGCGCGGCGCAAGAATGCAATTACGCGAACACAGGGGACAACGATCGGAAGCGGCGCTTTCCAATCGTTGGAAACTGCGGTACCCTCTTTTCCCAATCGTTGGAAGCGTTTGGACCCTGCTTTTCCAATCGTTGGAAGCCCGAACGGGCGGTTTTTCCAATCGTTGGAAACTGCGCGATCCAAGTTTTCCAATCGTTGGAAAAACGGGCGCGACCTTTTCCAGAATCGGGATATCATGACCTTTGCTTTACAGATCGTTTGTGTTTTCGGCCTGATCGCCTGCGGCTTCTTTGCCCGCAAGCGTCGCATGGTCTCCGCCCAGGGGACCGGAGAACTCGCGCATCTGGCCACGGACCTGATCTATCCCGCTCTGATTTTTGTATCCATTATTCAACTCTCGGCGGACGACCTAATCGCCAACGCTCTGTTACCCCTACTGGTGATGGTCATCGCGCTGGTGGGATTCGGCCTGGGGTTGATCGCGGTACGGTTCCTCGGGTGTGTGCCGCCGCAAACGGCGCGCGCATTTCTTTTTCATTGCCTGATGAACAATTATCTATTCCTGCCCCTCCCGCTCGTGCTGTTCCTTTACGGCGAACGCGGTGTGGCGCTGCTGGTCTATTCGTCGGTCGGTTATGAGATCATCTTATGGACCCTCGGCGTCTTTCTATTCACCGGTAAAGACGCCTCGCTCGGGATGCGGATCCGGCAGATGATGAGCCCGCCCTTTATAGTCCTCTTCGGTAGCCTGGCCCTTGTCCTTGTCCGGGACACTTTTGCCATCGAGCTACGCGGGATAGCGGCTCCGCTGGCCGAGTCGTTGATCTTCGTCGCACAAATGCTGGGACAAGGCACGGTCGCCATATCCGTTATCGTGGCGGGCAGCCGCTTTGCCGTGCTGGAAATGCGGACCATCCGCGGCTGGCGAATCTGGCTGGTAAGCGCCATCCGCCTGGTCATCGTCCCGCTCATCCTGTTGCCGCTGCTTTTCTGGCTGCCGCTGGACCCGATGACCCGCGGCATTCTTTCCATCGTAGCCGTCATGCCCTCCGCGATGGTCAGCGTTATATTCAGTGAACGTTATGGAGGGGACAGTGAATTTATCGCGGGCGGCCTGCTGTTGACGAACCTCTGGGCGGTGATCACCGTGCCGACGTTTCTGGCCATCGTCCTATAATCGCTTGATCTCGACCAGATTCTCCCGCGCGCGTAAGTCAACGATCACCTGCAACCGGCCCATGTAGGATTCCGTGTGCACGACCCGTTCCTCTTCCGGCTCGAAAACAAAACGCGCGTACATATCCCAGCCGGTCGGATTCCAACGCTCGTCGTTGCCCTGCAATTGGTAGACATAGGTGTAGGTCAAGCCTTCTCCCCGCTCTTCCACCTCATACGGCGCGCCCAGAAAATCACGCACGGCTTCCCGAACGGGGATATTGACTTTATGCTCTTCCCACACCCAACCGGTGGCCTGCTGCAAACGTTCCACGTGCCCGTCTTTCATGGGACGGAACACTTCCTCGAAGTTCTCTTCCGTTAACAGCGGCGCGAAGCGAGCCGGCGCCTGATACTCGTGCAGGCGCCCGTCTTCGTTAAAGTGGGCAAGAAGCACGATGTCGTACGCGCCTTCTTCATCCTCGTCCGGACCCGCATACTGTTTAACAAAGTGATACCGTTCCAGGGTGTTCCCGTCGCGCTGCACCGTCTCGGACGCCGGCAAGCCGCTGAGCCAACCGAGGTCGTCCGGCTGCAGAACGGGCTTCATGGCCACGATGGTGGGCAGCTCGCGCTCCTCGATCCGATAATAATCGGGAAAGGCCGACAACTGGTTGCGGAACTGATTCAACCGCCAATATACGCAACCGGAACTCAGCAAAACCATTCCGGCCAGCACACAAACCTGAAGGATTCTGGCTAAGGCATGTTTCATCAAGCGACATACTGCGAATTCGGTATCCCCTTGGCAAGCGGAAGGCGACAAAATCATGTACAGCAGAATCATTTTGCAAGCTCACCCAGAAATAACCGGCAACTGGCAAAATCATTTTTCGAGCGTCTTTAACAAAACTTTGCGTTGGTCCAAGTTAATCCACTGTAGCCGGTTCAAGGGAGAGTGTTTCAGCAAGCGTCTCATGTGCGTTTCGTAGGATTGCGCGTGTTTGCGAAGCGCAGAGATATGCCAAGCCGCGTCCGGGCCGAGCAAACACATTTTCTGTGATCCAACCACGCGCCCAACCACCTCAATCGGGACCAACCGGATCACGGCATCCTGGCCACCCATAAAATGAACGATTGCCTCACGGTACAGATTCACATCCAGAAAGGCGCCCCACTCAACGAACAACTCGCTGAGAATATCTCGTAGACGTTCACTCCCTCTATCCACGCTCACCCATTCCCGGTCGTCAAAGATGACATGAGCGCGATCGGACGGGCGAAGCTGCGTTGACACAAATCGAGATTCAACTGATGCCGGTCTAAGGTTTATGAGTTTCCCGTGATGCATTCCGGCCAAGAGCAAGTAGTTGATAAGTTGTCTTTGATGCCCGCCACTTAGGGCTTCGACGGTTTTCAATTCATATGCCGCACCACGTTCAAGGATCATATCGATGTAATACGACTTGGCAAAGTCCATGTGGGATACACGAAGCAGCACCTCCCTTAGAACATCCAAACCGGACTTCCGACACCGCCTTGCCAATTCTTCCTGATAAATACGTTCGTCACAGAAGCGTCCAAGCGTGTTGTGGATGGCGAAAGCGTGCCCCATGACCTGCTTGTCGACCGCGTGAAACCGCTCCTGATCAAGGGCATCAATCTCGATGGCACAATCGACCGGCATTCCAACCTCCCCATCCCCATGATTCTGCTGTAAACGATTCTGTCACACCTCGGGTTCGCCAACAACGCTTAACATTCGATTGCTTTTCAATGTGGCGGGGATACCATGCGGGCATGCCCTATCCGAAGAAGAAGACGACCGCCGACGCGTCAAGCGCCGGGCCCGGACCGGAACGCCTCACCGGTTCGATTGAGCGGGTCACGTTCCACAGCGAAGAAACGGGATTTGCGGTATTGAAAGTCAAAGTGCGCGGGCGGCGCGACCTCGTGGCCGTGGTCGGAACCATTCCGAACATTTCCGTAGGCGAATGGCTGGAAGCGGAGGGACGCTGGCACATCGATCCCAAGCACGGGCAACAATTCAAAGCCGACCACCTGCGCACAACGCATCCCGACACGCTGGAGGGCATTGAAAAGTATCTGGGTTCCGGCTTGATCAAGGGCATCGGCCCCGTGTATGCGGAGAAGCTTGTAAAGGCTTTCGGAAAAGAGGTCTTTAACGTCATCGACAACCGCTCCGCACTCCTTTTGAAGGTAGAAGGCATCGGGCCGACGCGGCGGACGGCGATCAAGGAGGCGTGGGCGGAACACAAGGTGGTGCGCGAGATTATGACCTTTCTACTGAGCCACGGCGTCAGCACCGCGCGCGCGTTTCGCATCTACAAGACCTACGGCGAGCAGGCAATCGAACGAGTGATGTCCGATCCCTACTGTCTGGCGCGCGACATCCGCGGGATCGGTTTCCAGACGGCCGATCAGATCGCGCAACGTATGGGGATCGCGCATGATTCCGATCTGCGGGCGCGCGCCGGCGTCGAACACGTGCTGCAGGAGCTGACCCAGGACGGGCATTGCGCATATCCGCGGGAAGCGTTGACGGAGGAAACGGTCAAGATGCTGGATATCCCCGTTGAAACGGTCGAGGCGGCCATCGATCACGACATCGCGGAAAAGCGCGTGATTACGGATCGTGACCGTAACGGGGAAACGCTGTTGTATCTGCGTGCCCTGCATCAGGCGGAAACCGGTTTTGCGGAAGACCTGAACAACCTCGCCCGGGGCCCGCATCCCTGCCCGCCCATTGACGTGGAAAAGGCCATTGAATGGGTGCAACAACAGGTGCGCCTCGACCTCGCGCCTTCACAACAAGACGCCATCAGGCAGGCGGTGCGCAGCAAGGTGATGGTCATTACCGGCGGTCCCGGCGTAGGCAAGACCACAATTGTGAATTCCATTCTGAAGATCTTTCGCGCCAAGAAATTGAAGGTGTCCCTCTGCGCTCCGACGGGGCGGGCGGCAAAACGGATGAGCGAGACGACGGGCCTGACCGCAAAGACCATTCATCGCCTGCTGGAATTCGATCCGGCCACCGGCCAATTCAAACATCATCGCGACCGCAAACTTGCCGGCGATGTGTTCGTTATCGACGAAGCCAGCATGATCGATATCAGCCTGGCCTACCAACTGATCCGCGCAATACCGGCGCGTGCCGCGGTGATCTGGGTGGGCGACATTGATCAGCTGCCCTCCGTCGGCCCCGGCACAGTGTTGCGGGATCTCATCGAATCGGACCGGTTCGGCGTCTGTCGCCTGACCGAGGTCTTTCGACAAGCGGCCGCTAGCGCGATTATCACCAACGCGCACCGGGTCAACCGGGGCGAATTACCGCTCGCCCCGGGGAAGGAATCCGAGGAGCGGCGCGCCAGTGATTTTCATTTCATCCATGAGGAGGAACCGGAAGCGGCCGCCGCGCGTCTGGTGCGCACGGTAAAGGAATCGTTGCCGCGCCGGTTCGGACTTGATCCTGTTGAACAGATCCAGGTCATCACCCCCATGCAACGGGGCGCCCTGGGCGCGCGCGCATTGAATCAGGCCCTGCAAGAGGCGCTCAACCCGCGCGGCGACTATATCGAGCGGTTCGGCTACAAGTTCCGAATCGGGGACAAGGTCATGCAGATGGTCAACGACTATCAAAAGGACGTGTTCAACGGCGATATCGGGCGCATCACCGCCATCGACCCGGAGGACCGCATGTTGCGCGTCCGTTTCGAGCATCGTTCGGCCGAATACGATTTTCAGGAACTCGACGAACTGGCCTTGTCCTATGCCATCACCGTGCACAAGAGCCAGGGCAGCGAGTATCCGTACGTCGTGGTCCCGATTCACACGCAGCATTATATGTTACTGCAACGGAACCTCCTGTACACGGCCATCACGCGCGGGAAACAGATGGTGATTCTGCTGGGCATGCCCAAAGCCGTATCCATCGCCGTCCGAAACGCCGAGTCCGGCCGCCGCATCACACTACTGCGCGAACGGCTGGCGAACGGTTAAACGTCGCCGGGCGCGTATCAACGCGCGAACAAGCCGGCGTTGACGGCGATGATAATGGCAATGAGCTGTTGCAGGATGGCGCCGGTCAAGAGGTTGATCTGCCCCATCGCGGCAAGCACGACAAGTACAAGTCCCAGCGTACAGGCGAGAAAGATGTTTACCCCGATACTGGTCACGAGCCGTCGGCTGACGGCGAACGCGTCGTACAGGGATTCAAGATCGTCTTTCAGCAACGTCACCTGCGAAGCAGCCACGGCCAGGTCCGTGCCCATGGCGCCCATGGAAATGCCGACATCGGCCTTGGCGAGGGCGGGCGCGTCGTTGATGCCGTCTCCGACCATGGCCACGCCGCCGGCGGCGCGGTCTTGTTCCTTTTTAACGCGATGAAGCTTCGTGTCGGGCATGCATTCGGCGACGTATTCGTTCATACCGAGATCCACGGCGATCTGGTGCGCCGCTTTCGCGCCGTCGCCCGTCAGCATAACCATCTTCTTGATACCGAGCTTGCGCAATCGTTGCATCACAGTCTTGGCTTCCGGCCGCATGGAGTCCTCGAACGCGATGCCTCCGAGCAGGCGGGTCTTGTCCGCCACCAACACGCAGGTACGTCCCGCTTCCTTTGATTCCTCGATCCACTTGAGCATTTCATCGGTAAATTCGCGGCCGTCCTCCATCAGCCACATGGCGCCGACCTTGATGTGACGTTCCCCTTTGATGCCGCATGCTCCTCCGCCTTCGAACTCAAAGAACTTATCCGGCTTGTCCGTTGCGCCGACTTTGTCTTCGCCATAGGCCGTAATGGTCTTCGCCAGCGGATGGTCCGAATGCCGTTCCACAAACAAGGCGGCTTCCAGCACTTCTTGTTCGGATACGCCGCTGAAGCCGCAGACATCCACCACCTGCGGACGGCCCGCGGTCAGGGTGCCGGTCTTATCGATCAACAGCGTTCGAATCCCCGCCAACTGTTCCAGGATGCGCCCGTTCAGGAACAACACGCCACGATGCGCGGCACGGCGCAGGCCCACCCAGACCGATGTCGGCGCCGCTAAAGCCAGCGCGGATGGCGACGCCACCACGACCACCGTCATGGCAATACGTAAAGCGGCGCGCAGCACCTCCGGCGTCTTGTCGGGCGCGGTCAGATAATGGAACAGGAAAACCCCCAAGCCCGCAGCCAGGATCAACGGGATGAGCACGGCCGTAATGCGGTCCACCAGGATCTCCGTGTCGGTCCGGACGCGCGAGGCCTTGCGTACCGACTCTTCAACCTGGGCCAGCAAGGTGTCCGCACCGCGCTTATCAATTTTCATTTCCACGAACCCGTGCTGAACCACACTGCCCGCAAATAATTCGTCGCCTTCGGCTTTCGGATGGAACGAGGACTCCCCCGTTATGGCGGCTTCGGAAACCTGCGCGTTGCCAAAGGCGATATGACCGTCCGCCGGCACGGTTTCCCCTTCGTTTACGACCAGGGTCTGACCCGGAGCGACTTCTTCGAGCGGGCGGTCGACCGTCTTTTCCCCTTCCCGGACGTGCACGACATGAGTCCCGGAGATGGTAAAGGATTGCGACAGGCTGCCCACCTTGCTATGCGCGGTGCGTTCCAGCCATTCGCTGACCGTGGCAATCAGGACGACCAGCGCGGCCTCCAACAGGAGCCCGGTCGCGGCGGCGCAGACAATCACCACGGTCATCAGCAAATCCGTGGTCAGCCGTCCTTCCCCGAAGGTCTGACGCATGGCCCTGTAGAGGACCGGCGGCAATCCGAGCAGGATAATGAGGCCGTTAATCCCGATATAAAGCGGCGCCGGCCACGCATACAGCTCCGCACCTTGCAGGATATACAACGTTCCGGAAACGATCAGCAGGGCCAGGATAACCAGCATGCGGGGGAGCGAACCCATCAACGCAAACCGACTTTCGGCTTGTTCTACCTCCCCGGAGAAACGGCTCCGGTCAGAATCATTATCGGCCGATGAATTCATGCGTACCCCTTACTGTATTGGATTCGAGCTCTCCTCAACGACGAAACATATGAACGGGCTGCCCCCATGCCAAGCGGAAAATAGCACAGTTCGAGCGTGCGGGGACAGAGAAAAGCGGCAGGCGCGTCGCAAGCGACGGCCCTACAATGCGGATAAGCCTTCGTATTTCGGGGCGTCCGCTTACGGATCGCCGGTTGACACCCTTGATCTCGGAACAAATCAACACGCCCTTACGACGACGCCCACGATCAATCTGCTCTAGAGCAGTTTAAACAAAGGCGTAGCCGCCGTCGTAAGACGGTGGACAGATTGACCGCCGGATACCGCTTCCACGCTGTTACCCGCCTTCGTCCCAAGGGGACTACGGCGCGGCATGCCAGCGCGGCTACAGAATTTCTTAAACTGTTCTAAACCATGCCGCGCGGGATTTGACTCGAATGATGATGCAGGATGGGAGCGGACTGCCCTGTGTCCACCACGAAGGTGTAACGAGCCTCGAAGGTGAGTGGCGTATCATCGACATCGAACTTGAACGTGTATATCCCGCTCAACGTCGCCATCGACTCGTTATGTTCATAGACATGTTGAGAGCGCGCATGCTGCGATACGCTCAAATTCGGCTTTTGCGCCAATAGCTCAAAATAGTGCAGGCGATCTGCCGGCGTTTTCAGCATTCTTGCCGAAAACGTTGGACACAACGTCGCATGTTCTGCATACATCGCGGCGGCTTCATGGATCTGCCCCTGATTGAGATGCTCAATCCATTGTTCGAGTACGTCGGATGGTTTCATGACCGAATCTTTTGGCAAACACCCTGCGATTAACAAGCATTTTCGTCATACAGACGGGCTCTTCCTTTTCGCGCTGCGTCGTCCCATGACCTCGAGGACTTAGCCGGTTTTCAGGGGTCGTGCGGCAATTCACGTCCGTGTTCGGCATACCAGCGTGTTTGGCGCGCAATGCCCATCAGAATGCGCGCATCGATTTCCGTCAGCTTGCCGCGCGACAGGATACGACGCACGGCCATCATCATATGATCCGCCTTTTCCTCTTCCATAAACCCAATCTTCAGCAAGGCCTCCCGCCACATGGCAAACATCCGTTCGCGCGCCTCCATGGAAGCTTCCGGCGCACCTTCGCCGCGAGCCGAATACGTCCCCGACGCCAGATAGATTTCGTATGCGCACACCATCACCGCATGCGAAAGATTAAGCGAAGGATACGCGTCCGTTGACGGGATACGGATCAACTGCGTGCACGAAGCCAGATCTTCGTTGCTCAACCCGTTATCCTCCGGGCCGAAGACCAAGGCCACCCGCCCCTCGCGCGCCGTGTCCAGGAGGGTCGGCGCCCATTCGCGCGGCGTCCTGGCGTGACGGCGATACAGGCCCTCGCGCACGGAAGCGCCCGCAACAAGTCGGCAATCGGCCACGGCGTCCTTTAACGAGGGGAACTCCTTCCTTTCGTCCCAGATAGCGCGTGCACGGTACGCCCATTTGCCCGCATCAAAGTCATTGAACGCATCGCGCGGCTCGGCAATGGCGAGGTCGGACAAGCCCATGTTCATCATCGCCCGGCACACCGACCCCACGTTCCCGCCGTATATGGGCCGAACCAACACCACCCGGATGTTTTGCAAGGCTTTCACGCGTCGGGACCGAATTAGAACGGGATGAAGTTCGTCTTATCGGTGATCCGCGCGCACGTGCGCGCCATTAGTTCCGCCGTCCCCGCGAGATCATCCAGACTCACCACTTCGCACGGCGTATGCATGTAGCGATTCGGGATATTGAGTAGCCCCGTCGCCACACCGGCGCGATTGACCTGAATGGCGTTGGCGTCCGTACCGGTGGCGCGCGATTCCACATTGATCTGGTATCGGATCTTCTCTTTCCGCGCCGTGTCCACCATCAGATCGAAGAGTTTCGGATTGATATTCGGTCCGCGCGTAATCACCACGCCCTTGCCGACCTCGACCTTCCCGTATTTCTTGACCGCTTCCGACATCGACGGATAGTCCGTGGCAAAGGTGACATCCACGGCAATACCCACGTGCGGATCGATTCCGTAGGCCGCCGTGCGCGCTCCGCGCAGGCCAATCTCTTCCTGCACGGTCGCCACGGCGTGGATTTCCGCTTTCGGCTTCAGTTTGGACAGAATACGCGCCGCCTCCAACACGGCAAACGCCCCCGCCCGGTTGTCGAAGCCGCGACCGGCAACCAGATTGTTTTCAAGACGATTGAAGCCCTGCGCAATGACGAGCGGATCGCCGACGGAAACCAGTTTTTCCGCCTGTTTCCTTCCGGACGCGCCGATATCCACCCACTGCGCGTCCAACTTGGTGACCTTATTGCGCTGTTCTTCTTTCAGTAAATGAATGGGACATTTCCCGAGCACGCCGTGCGCGTGCCCTTTACGTCCGCGTATCGTGACATGCTGCCCTTGCGGAATCTGCGGATCCCAGCCCCCTACCGGTTGAATCCACAAGAAGCCCTCATCGCTGATATGACTTACTACGAACCCGATCTCGTCATAGTGCCCTGACAACATGATGCGCGGGGTTCCGCCCGGATTGATCACGGCATCGCTGTTTCCGTGCGAGTCGCGCCGGATATCCGACGCGAAGGCGCGCGCTTCCTCCTGCCAGATCCGCGCCGCCTCATCCTCATAACCGGACGGGCTGACACTCTCGATCAGGCTCTTCAAGAAATTCAGACTTCGCTTATTCATGTTACAAACTCCTTTTAATCGGCGGATACATTCTTAACCGGATGACGGTGCTGTTTGCTTTCTCTACGAGAATAGACAGAACAAGGTCCTATTTACCATCAAGATGTTCAAGTGCGGCGCGCGCTTCGGGATCGTTTGGAACGAGGGCGACCAACCGTTCGGCATCGGCGCGCGCTTCGCGGTAGCGCTCCTCCTTGACCAGCAACACCATTCGCGCCTTGCGCGCATCGATGTGATACGGATCAAGACGCAACGTTTCGGACAGCACCTCCAGCGCCTCTTCCATGCGCCCCTGAAACTGCAACGCCATCGCAAGATTCCAGTGCGCCGGCGCAAACGAGGGACGTATGGCAATAGCCTCCCGCAACAACTCTTCCGCCCGGGCCAGGTCGTTCCGGCGCCCGTATAATATCGCCTTGTTGATGAGCGGAGTCAGATCGTGCGGATTCAACTCGCGGGCCTTTTCGAAGTGTTCGACGGCTTCCGATAAACGCCCTTGCCGTTGCATGATGAGTCCGGTCCACGTATGCGCGCGCGCACTGCGCGGTTCGTCGCGCAGCGTTCGATCCCATAACGTCTCGTCATCGCGAAAATCCTGAACACGCAGCGCTCCCAATACGAAATAGCCGACAAGCAGAATCGCCAATGCGCTCGTACGCACCCTTGGCCAGCGCCCTGCGCGCAATCCCGTCCCCGCCAGAACCCGGGCCGCAACCAACGCGAACCCCGCGATCATCAGCGGCATGTAACGTTCCGCCATGGGATTCAACAGAGGAATGACATTGGAGACCGGCGCAAACCCGATCAAGATCATGCCACCGCCGAAAGCGATCCATACCCATCGCTTCCAGTAAGCGACAAGCCATAACGCTCCGGTCCCGAGCAATACCAGCATCCCGCCGATAAAGCGCCACGAAACCCATGACGTCACCGGCTCAATCACACGATCCACAATCAACGGCACGGGCCACAACAAGACGCGCAGATACGACCACCACAACCACGGCAGGGTACGCAGATTGTCCGGGAACAACAAAGAGCGCCCGTTCCATTCGGCTCCGATCGCCTGCAAGGAGGCCGGCTCGGTCCCGTCCGGGCCCGGTCTGCCGCTCAGTACGGCGAAGAGCCCGATCAGAAGCAACCCGCCCAGCAACAAGCTCGCCATCATGCGCGCGCCCGGTCGTGTGCCGGGAAAGCAAATCCAGCACAGGGCCAGGACCGCGGGCAGCGCCGCACCTGATTCCTTACTTAACAAGGCGAACCACATCGCCGCCAGCACCCAGAGTGCGTATGCGCCCCGCTTGACCGGCGAACGCGCCGGGGCCAAACCCAATGCGCCGTGCAAGGCCGTTAACCCGAACAACACGACCAACAGATCGGGCCGGAACGCAGAGACCTGTACGGATTCCACCATGGCCGGATGCCACGCGAATAGCAGGGCCGCCATGAAAGCGAACAGGTTGCACGATTGACCGGGATCCGTGCGGCGCACCACCCGAATCACCAACAAATACAAAAGGACTGTGGATAGACCCAGGAAGAGATAGTTGCTCGAACGCCAGCCTGCGGGTTCGTCGTCCCACAGGGCGCGATCCAGCAGAAATGAAAGCAGGACCATCGGTCGCCGGCCGTTGATCACAGCCCCGTCGTTCAGCGTTTCAAGTTGGAGTACGGCGGACCAGCGCCCCGCGGATTCCAGGAACGGATTTTCCACGATCTGGCCGTGATCATCGTATACGAACGCGTAGTTCCATCCTCCGATATAGGGCAAGACGAATAACGCGACCAGCAAAAGCAGCGACCATAGTATGCGTCGCCGGTGCGCGCGCGTGTTGGCGGGGTCGTCAGGCATAGCCCAGCTTCTTTAACATCCAATAGTTTCGGTTCCAGTCCTTCTCGACCTTCACCCATAACACCAACTTGACGCGCCGTCCGTACATCTCCGACAATTCCCGTTCCGCTTCCGAGGTGACGGTCTTCAACAATTTCCCTTTAGCGCCCAACACGATTCCTTTCTGCGAATGACGGTTTACATAAACCGTTCCGCGCGCAGTCCATTGCGTTGACTCCTCCTCAACCCCTTCAATCCACACCGCCAAATCGTGTGGCAGCTCTTGTTGCAAGCGGCGCGCATACTTTTCCCGAACCACATCGGCCATATTCAATTGACGCGGAAAATCCGTCAACACGTCATCCGGAAACAACAACGGCCCGACGGGCATGAGGGAAAACAGGCGATCCGTGAGAGGCGCCACGCCGTCCCCCGTCAACGCGGATGCCGGCATCCATTCGGCGGTGCGGTCCGAGTTCTTTTCCCGGGCCACAGCCGCCCACCGTTCGCGATACGCGCGCGCATGTTCTGCGCCCCGATCCGCCTTGTTCAAAACGATCAATACCGGCGCTTCCTGTTCCGGCCGCATCAGGCGGCGCATCCAGCCTTCGTCTTCCTCTCGCGGCGGTCGTGCGGCGTCCAGCACCAGCAGGACCGCATCCACCCCGTCCGCGGCCGTCCGGGCCATCTTGTTCATCATGCGGCCGAGATCATATTTCGCCTTGTGTACGCCGGGCGTATCCATGAACACCAGCTGACCGCGCGGCTCGGTGAGGATCGCGCGGATCACGTTCCGCGTGGTTTGTACCACGGGACTGACAATGGAAACCTTTTCTCCAACGATCGTGTTGATCAGCGTGGATTTACCCACATTGGCCGCGCCGACCACCGCGACGATGCCGGAACGGGTGCTCTTATCGTATTGTATTTCCAGGGGGTTCATGATGTGGATCGGCGACGAAAACGCAAAGTGGCGCGACGTTCAGGGCTCGTAGATGTGCGCCCAGAGCAAGAGCCCGGGAACGCGCAGAAAATGCTGATCAAAGGTGATGAGATAGGCGCCCGCCTCCACGGCATGCGCCGCAATCCATACGTCGTTGATGGGCGTCGGCGTGCCGGCCCTTTTCAGGTTGTGCTTGATTTCGCCGAACACCGACGCCGTATGTTGCGTGACCGGCATGATGTGCACCGTATCCTTGCGCAGGAATTCCTGAAGTCGACGATGGTTGTCGGCTTCGCGTGCGCCCCCTTTGAACCCCGCGTACAGCTCGCCCAACACCACGGCCGACACATACACGGCATCCGCGTTACCCAGCACATCCAACACCCGCTCGTCGCCGAGCAGCAGACGCGCATAGGCGTTCGTGTCCAGCAGGACCTTCTTCATCGCCAATCTTCCGCATCGACCCGTTCCAAATCCGCTACACGGGACGAAAATTCAGATGCCTCGTCCGACGACCATACACCGCAGAATTCAGAGAAGGTCGCCCGATGCGCGCCCTCCGCCGACGGCTTCATGCCCAACGATTGCGCCAATAAGGTCTTGATAACCTTATTCATGCTGGTTCCGCGATTCCTGGCTTCATCCTCAATTCTGCGCGCCAACTGCTCATCCATTTGATGTATGGTTACAGATTTCATAATTCACACACCAGTATACGGTTCACATGCTTAGTTCATATTGCAATATAAATGGTTCGCTTCGCCCCGTCAAGGGGACAGGAAGCGCAACGATTACCCCAATTCCAGCACTTCTCCGTCTTTCGGCAGGAGCACATCCTTCGCCAAGCCCTCTTTGCGGAGCGCATCGGCCAACGCGGCGCGCTGATCTTCTTCGGCGTGGGTCAAACACACTTTCCGCGGCTGCACCCGGCGAACAAAATCGATTAGATCATTCTTGTCCGCGTGCGCACTGAACGCGTTGAGCACCTGGACATCCGCCTTGCGCTGGAACATATCGCCGAAGATCCGGACTTCCTCCTGCTTCTCCACCAAACGGCGGCCCAACGTATGCGCGGCCTGGAATCCGACGATCACGACGGTGTTCTTCGGATTTTCAATGCCGTGCTTGAGATGGTGAAGAATCCGCCCGTACTCGCACATCCCCGACGCGGCGATGACGATGCCGGGCTCGTCGGAGCCGGTCACCTTCTTCGAATCCTCCACACTGCTGGTGAACTTCACCCAGGAGGGACGCATCACCTCGCCGATCTTTGCGCGTAACGCGTGGAAATCCTCGTCCATATATTGTTGGTTCTCGCTGAACACCTGTGTGATCTTGTCGGCCATGGGGCTGTCCACATATACGGGGATCTCGGGCAAGCGACCCTGACTGTACAAGGAGGCGAGATGGAAGATCAGTTCCTGGGCGCGTTCCAGCGCAAAGGACGGGATCAACACCTTGCCCCCGCGTTGAACGGTGCGCTCCACCACCTCGCACAACTGTTCGTCCGCCTTTCCGGCATCGGCGTGTTCGCGGTCGCC
Organism: Kiritimatiellia bacterium; assembly: GCA_007136425.1. Lineage (GTDB taxonomy): Bacteria > Verrucomicrobiota > Kiritimatiellia > SLAD01 > SLAD01 > SKZA01. The sequence goes on along the minus strand of SLGY01000067.1, from coordinate 5,885 downwards.
GTACGTGCTCTCCATAATCAACAAGTCAATATCCTCCATCGTCGCCGGATCCCGCACGATCGGGACGCCGCGCCGGCCCAGATCCACGGCCACACCGACGCGCACGGTGTTTCCGTTTTCTTTCAGGGTGAAGACGTTCATCGCAGAGCCCAGAATATGGCCCGCCTCGATGAAGGACGCCTCAATGCCGGCCGCTACGGTGATCGTTTCGTAGCCCGTCCCCTGAAATAGTTTCAAGGACGCCTCGGCATCTTCCATGGTGAAGAGCGGCACCACCGGGTCGAACCCCTTGCGGTTTGTTTTCTGGTTCAGATACGCCGCGTCCTGTTCCTGAATCTTCGCGGCGTCCTTGAGCATGATATCGCATAAATCACGCGTCACCCGGGTCGCATAGATCGGCTTGTCAAATCCGTGCCGGGCCAGAATCGGGATATTGCCGCTATGATCAATGTGCGCATGCGAGAGGACCAACGCATCGATCGTGCCTACATCCACCGGCACCTTTTCGTTGATTGCCCGCGCTTCCTTGCGGCGCCCCTGAAACAGGCCGTAATCCCGCAAGACCCGGGCTCCGTTCGCTTCAATCAGGTATTTTGTTCCGGTAACCGTTTCGACGCCGCCCAAAAACTGTATGCGCATATTCTTCTCCGCGTTATGATTCGCTCCGTGATGCAAAGAGTAACGAAGCCGAGACGAGAAAACAAGACGAAGCCCGGCGCCCACGCACCGCCTTTGCGGGCCGTCTATCGCGACCTGTACCGCGCGTGGGGGCCGCAACAATGGTGGCCCGCGCGCACGCGTTTCGAGGTCATTGTAGGGGCCATTCTCACCCAGAATACGGCTTGGTCGAACGTAGAAAAAGCCATTCGCCGCCTGCGCGCGGCGCGCGCATTGAACCCGGAAACCCTGCACCGCGCGCGACTGGAACAGGTCGCCGAATGGATTCGGCCCGCGGGCTATTTCAACGTCAAAGCGCGACGTCTACGCGCGTTTACCGATCTGTTATATGGGCGTTTTGCGGGCAAGTTGAACCGGCTTTTTGCCTTGGACACGGCCGCTTTGCGCGCCGCATTACTGTCCGTAAACGGGATTGGTCCGGAGACCGCCGACAGCATTCTTCTCTATGCCGCGCAACGGCCCCGTTTCGTCATCGACGCCTATACGCGGCGCGTCCTGGTCCGGCACGGATGGATCGGGCCCGAGGCGGGATACGACGAGATGGCCGCCCTGTTCATGCGCACGGTACCGGAGGACACCGCCCTGTACAACGAGTATCACGCGCTGTTGGTGCGGCTTGGCAAATATTATTGCAAACCGGTTCCGCAATGCGCCGCGTGCCCGTTGCGCGCGCGGCTCCCCGCGTCCGGCCCCCGTCCGCTATAGCTAGAAGGGGGGCGGCTAAAAATCGGCGGCTGTTCCGATACGGGTGTTGAGCGTGGCGTCAACAATCGAACGCCCGTCCCGCAACACAGGCGCGCGGCGAGGCCGCCAAAGACGGCGCCGAGCCACCGCCATCAGCCGGTATCCCCGCGTGAAGAACATCAACCAGTCGAGCTTCTCCGCCAGCACGTAAAACGGGTAGGCGATGGACTGAATCGTATAAAGCCGTTGTCTGACGGCGTCGTCGGAATCGCTTTCCCCCTCTTTATCCGCGGCATCCGAGCGCTCCGCGCCCAGCAACGCACCGACGGCCAACCGGGTAAACGTGTCCGTCCCTTCCATGAAAAAGCGGGAGTAGGTACGCGTTTCCTGCACGTCGAATCCGTCTTTGAGAATATCGAAGAGTCCCGTGCCCGTGTATCCATCGCGCAGCCGCAAGGCCGGCCGTTCCTCCACGCCGAAGAGCCGGCGTACCGGGCGCCATAACGTCCAGCGCTTACGGTGTTCGGTATCCACAAAAAGCAGGCCGGCGGGTTTCAGCACCCGATGGACTTCGGCCATGAAGGCATAATCGTCGTCCACCCATTCCAAATGATCCAAAACCAACACCCGCTCGAAGCTTCCGTCCTCAAAAGGCAATGCGGCGCGCTCATCCGCAAAGGTCCACTCACCGCCCAGGGCCAGCAGGCGCGCGCGCAAAGAGGCGGGAACGACACCGACGCACAGCCCCGACCGCCCTTCCATGGGACCCACCGCCTGCGCAATCATCCGCATGCGAACTTTCAGGAAATAGGACTTGCTGAACAGCGCCTGTTCCCGCTCCATCACATCCGGTTCCATATCGTCTCATACTCCAATAGAAAAAAGGTTTCCCGTATCCGGTAAACAGGTTATACCTCAACCCAAACGCGGGTTACAACAGAAAGCATGGTCGGCATGCGAAATCATCAAGACGGACGAGCACAACATGGATACGGAAAAAGATATCGCGGTTACGCTGGGGGACGGTCGGCGCGTGACGTGCCCCACCCATACGACGGCCGGCGAACTCCTTGAAAGACTCGACGTCCATGGCGACGACCTACCCCTGCTCGGCGCCCTCGTCAATAACGACGTGGTCTCGCTGACCTATCCGCTGGAAGTCGACTGTGAGTTGGCGCCCCTGACCATGAGCGACCCGCACGGCTGGCGCGTCTATCGGCGCTCACTGGCTTTTGTCCTGGCCAAGGCCGTAGCCGACCTGTTCCCGGAGGCGCGTTTCCGAATCGAACACTCCCTGGGCTCCGGCCTCTATTGCAACTTCGAGATGAACGGCAACACGGGCATCACGGACGAACAGCTCGCCGCCATCGAGCAACGGCTCACGGAACTGGTGCGCAAGGACATCCCCATTAAACGGAGGAAAATCGCTTTCAGCGAAGCGGTAACCCGCTTTGAACAGGAACAGCAATGGGACAAATACAATCTGCTGCGCTTTCGTAATCCCTCCAAAGTCGTGGTCTATTCGTGCGAATCGTTCACCGACCTCGCGCACGGACCGCTCGCGCCGAGCACCGGAACTCTGGATCATTTCAAACTGATCGCCTATCCGCCCGGATTCGTCATTCAATTTCCGGACCGGGAGACCGCGCCGCGCATGACGCCGTTCGAGCGCCAACCGCATCTGTTCCAAATCTTTCAGGAACACAAGGAATGGGGCCGCATCCTTAACGTACAAACGGTCGGCCAGCTCAACACCATCATCGCCAATCGCGAGATCGACGATTTCATCAAGATCGCCGAGGCTTTCCACGAAAAGAAGATCGCGCAACTGGCCGACACCGTATCGGAAAGACAGGATCACGTGAAATGGCTTTGCATCGCCGGCCCTTCTTCGTCGGGCAAGACCACGTTCTCCAAGCGGCTCGCCGTGCAGTTGCGCGTGAACGGCCTGCGCCCGGTCATGATATCCGTGGACGATTATTTCGTGGACCGCGTCAAAACCCCGCGGGACGAGGACGGGCAACCGGACTTCGAACACATTGAGACCATCGACCTGAACCTTTTCAACGAGCACCTGCGCCAATTGGACGGCGGCGCGGAAGTGGAATTGCCCAAGTTCAATTTTGCGACCGGCAAACGGGAATACAAAGGGCATAAACTCAAGATCGAGCCGGACCAACTGGTCATCGTGGAAGGCATTCACGCCCTGAATCCGCGCCTCACCGAAACGGTGCCCGCCAGTCACAAGTTCAAGATCTATATCAGCGCCCTGACGCAGCTCAATCTGGACTCCAACAATCGCATATCCACCACGGATAATCGGCTTGTCCGGCGCATGGTGCGCGACCACCAGTTCCGCGGCAATTCCGCCTTGAGCACGCTGCAGATGTGGCCCAGCGTACGGCGCGGCGAAAAGAAATGGATCTTTCCGTATCAGCAAGAAGCGGACGCGGCGTTCAATTCCGCGTTGGACTACGAGTTGGGCGCCTTGAAAAACCTGGCCGAACCGTTACTGCGCGAAATAAAGCCCTACCATCCGCAATACGCGGAAGCGCGGCGCATGCTGGACTTTCTGGAGTGCTTTCTGAGCATCTCTATCGATCAGATCCCGCCAACCTCCATTCTGCGGGAATTCATGGGCAAGAGCAGTTTCCGATACTGATCGCCACCCGCCCCCCTCAGGGTCATTCAGTTCTCTGCATTAAATTCTCGCGTTGGTATTTGGCGACTTTATGTCGCTTTACTTAACAGAAATGAATCCTTGCTGTTTTGTTTGGGTGACACATCGGGCTTGTTTCTGTAGGGGCTTCGCTTGCGAAGACCGAGCACTAACCCGCATTTCTCACCAAGACGCCCCACGACCCCGCTCGAAGCGGGGTAAACCTTGTGCTTGCCCCGCGTCGGCGCGGGGTCGTGGGAGTCGAACGTTGAGTCTGCAACAACGTAAAGCAAGAAAGGGAGCCCCTTTTGAGCCAGAAGAGGAAATGTTCCTGTGCTTGCTCCGCGCGGGCTCATTTCTCGCTCGTTGTGCAGCGTGTCAGAATCAGCCTTGCGTTCCCACGACGCAAGGTCGTGGGGGCGCACAAGATACGACAAGGGCACCCCTACACGGTGAGAAATTTGAACCCAGGTGCGAAGATCATTCATCGGCCGGAACATGATCTCATGCCCCACCCGCCGCCGCCCGGGGTGCGGATGGAAAGCACGTCATCGGCTTTCAATTCCAATTCCGACTTGGCGCCGAGAGGCAGTTTCTTTTCCTTGCGCACCAGCAAGTTCTGGCCGGGCTTGCCCGCCTGCCCGCCCTGTAGTCCATAAGGCGCATGGTCGCGTCGCTCGGTGAGCAGCGCCCCGTGCGCGTCGGATAACAATCGGATATCGCGTCGTATGCCATGACCGCCGCGGTTCTTCCCCTTCCCTCCCGTACCGTTGGCGATCTCGTATCGCTCCACACGAAGCGGATAGGCGTATTCCAGCGCCTCAACGGGCGTGTTCATCGTGTTCGTCATATGGACCTGAACAGCGTCCACACCATCACAAGACGGACGCCCGCCCATGCCGCCGCCGATCGTTTCATAGTACGCGAACGCGCGGCCCGAGCGCTTATCCATGCCGCCCAACGTGAGGTTATTCATGGTCCCCTGCGAAGCGGCGGGGATCACATCCGGCAACGCCTTCGCCAACGCGCCGAACACGACATCCACAATACGTTGCGATGTCTCCACGTTGCCGCCCGCCACGGCGTGCGGCGGCCGGGCGTTGACCACGCATCCCTCGGGCGCAAGGACCTCGATCGGCCTGAAACAACCCGCGTTCAACGGGGGTTCGATGCGGGCCCCTTCATGTAAGGATGACGGTGTGACCAGCAAACACAGGAAACAATAATAGACCGCCGATTGCGTAATGGCGGCGACCGCATTCAACGAGCCCGCGCAGGCCGGGTCGGTGCCTGCAAAATCGACGCGGACGCCTCCGCCGCGAACGCGAAGGGCAACGCGAATGCGAATGGGTTTATCGCTCACCCCATCGCCGTCCAGGACGTCCTCATAATCGTACAGGCCCGCCGGTATCCTCCGTATAAGGGCGGTCATCAACTGCTCCCCATAATCCAGGAGATCCCCCATTTGCGCGGCCAGACGCGCCTCGCCATAGGTGCCTTGCGCTTCCTTCATGCGACGGGCGCCGGTATCGTGCGCCGCGAGCTGTGCGCGCAAATCACCGATCCGCTCGTCCGGCGTGCGAACGTTCGCACGGATGATTTCCAATACCGCGCGATTCATTTTGCCCCGCTCAACCAACTTCAGCGGCGGCAGGCGCAAGCCTTCCTGATAAATTTCGCGCGAGAGCGGCAACGAACCCGGCGTCATCCCGCCGATATCCGCGTGATGCGCCCGCGTAGCGAGGAACGCAAAAGGGCGACGTCCCTTGCGCGCCGGCACGGGCGTGATCAGCGTGAGATCGGGTAAATGCGTGCCGCCCGCGTACGGATCGTTCAGCAAGACCACATCGCCTTCATGCCACGT
>SLGY01000187.1 GCA_007136425.1 Kiritimatiellia bacterium | reverse complement strand
TGGGCGGAACCGACCCTCTTCGGCAATGTCCTGGCCACCGCCGAAGTTGTGCCAAGACCAGAGCCGACGCCGGATGATGACGACAATGACGATAATGATGACAACGATGATGAAAACGGGAATAACGCCGGCAATAACAATGGCACTGGCGGCGTGACTATCGGTGTAGGCACGGGTTGAGTCCAGCGCTCGCCAGCGCACTTCTCAAAACCGGCAGATCTATTTCATCGGGCAAAATAATCGGTCATCCACACAAAGTGTATCCGCGCAATCGGCGTAATCTGCGGTTTACTCTCTTGGTCGCGTCCGTCCGATCTTCAGCACAGCGATGATCAAGGTGGGAGGATGCCTTCTTCGACCAATTGCCGGTCCATATCCTCGGTCAACGGTATCGGCAACGGGGGTAGCCCCTGTCGAATGACTTCCATTTGATAGTCTTTCAGATGTTGTTCCAGTTCGTCGCCCGTCAATCTCGGTTCGGGCGGCGGTTCGGCGCGACGCCGTTCCAAGGCCTCTTGTCGCGCCCGGCGACGCTCTTCATAGGAGGTCCGTCGCTGTTGCCTGCGTTCTTCATGTTGTTCGGGAGAAATCGGCTCGATCGCACCGTCCTGAAGCTTGATGATCGCCATTTCCGAGCCGTGCCGCAACACCGCCTCTTCGTCCTCGAAACTGGCGGACACCAGTTCGATACCTTCATGGCTTTCACCCACGCGCAGGAAAAAGCTGTCGTTGTTTCGCGAGTCCACCAGGCCGACGCGCAGATCGCCGCCTTGCACTTCGTAGAGCGCGGAGAGCCGGAGCGTTCGCGCAAAAGATTCTTCCGGCGACGTAACGCGCGGCGGTTGCTGAGGCGTGGGTTCCGGCGGTGGATCACCGAACGGTTTGCGATCAATGATAACGCGATATCGATCGAAATCCGGTATACTCGCCCAGCCGACAGACGCGGCCATCAACGCCACAAACAGGATGGACAACGCTATTCTCATACCCCTACTATACGCGCAGGCTCGAATTTTGTCACGCCTACACGAGTAGGCGAAGAATCCGCTGGCATTATCTGCGGGGCATGGCGTACAGTCGGGCCTTGTGATCGAGCCGGGCCCGTAGCTCAGTTGGTCAGAGCAGGGGACTCATAATCCTCTGGTCGGGGGTTCAAGTCCCTCCGGGCCCACCATTCCTTAACGATACGCCTCTCAACGCCTCAATCGAGTTCGCGCCGACACAGATCGTCCTCGTCCAAGCCGAGGTAATGGCCGAGTTCGTGGAGGTAGGTGATGCGCACTTCTTCACGATACGCAGCCGTGTCGTGGCCTGCATAGTCCCAGATGTTTTCAAGGAAGAGCAGAATCTGCGGCGGCACATTTTCCAGACCGGCCACGCGCTCGTTATAGGCTTCACCGACGTACAAGCCCAGGATGTCCGGATCCAGCCCGTCATCGATGAGGTCCTTTGCGGGAACGGGTTCCAGGCTGACGGGGATATCGCGCGCTTTGTGTTTGAGATCCGCAGGCAACCGTTTCATCACGGCATCGACCTCCTGGAAGGCCGCCTGCTGGAGTCGCGTCCAATGGCGTTGCCAACCGGGTCTCTTGTGCATACCGCTTGTTTCCGCGTCAGGAAATGCGCATGGGCATCAGGACGTACAGGAACGGGACGTCGGATTTGATCACGCCGGGACTCAATTCGTCGGTGATTTCCATGAAAATCTCGTCGCTTTCCAATGTGCGCAACGGGTCCATGAGAAATTCCGGATTGAACGCGACGGAAATATCATCGGCCGTGTACTTGATCGGCACCGTCTCGCGCGCTTCACCGATATCCGGCGTTTCCGTGACGATTTCCAACTTGTTCTTGACGAAATTAAGACGCACGGAGCGTGACTGATCGGTCGTCATCAGAGCCGTCCGCCGCACGGCGGCAAGGAGCGATTCCCTTTCCACGGGTACGCGTTGATCGCTGGACGCGGGGATGACCTGGCGGAAATTCGGATAGGTACCCTCGATCAAGCGGGACACCACCAGCATGTCACCGAAATCAAAGGCCACTTGTTTATCAGTGGCAATGATCTTTAGCGCGCCCGAATCGCCGAGCGTACGAATCAATTCGTTGATGGTCTTGGAGGGCACGATCAGGTCCATCTCGGCGCCGCTGGGATACTCGACTTCCTGTTCTACCAGCGCCAGACGGCGCCCGTCCGTGGCGACGACGGTCAGTTTATCGTCGCGGAAACTCATCAGCGCCCCGTTGAGCACCTGGCGGGTCTCATCGGTGGAGGCGGCGTAACTGGTCTTCTGGATCATGGACTTGAAGGCTCCTTGATCGAGCGAGTACGTGTTTCCTTCCGAGAACTTCGGCAGCGGCGGGAAATCGTCCTCGGATATGCCGACCATCTTGAAATAGGAGGAACCGCTCTTAATGGAGGCAAGATCCTTGTCGTCCGATTCGATGGTGATCTCCGGACCGGGCAGTTCCCGGAATATGCTGAACGCGCGCCGCGCATGCAGCGTGGTGCCGCCTTCCTTTCCGACTTCGGCTTCCACGCTCGCACGAACACTGACCTCCAAGTCCGTTGCGGACAGCCAGAGGCGATCCTTTTCCGCTCTCAACAGAATATTGGACAGGATAGGCAGCGTGGTACGGGGATTGACGATCGACTGCACCTTTTGCAATCCATCGATGATCGCGTCTTTCTTAATTTTCAACTTCATGCGCGTTCCTCCAAATTCCACAACCGACTTATCACGAGATAAGAAGAAGAGGCTAAACAATTTTTCTATATATTCTTCTTATTATGATCTGTGGATAAGATCAATAACAAGCTTAAGTCCTTTTCCATCCGTGTTTATCTTCCCGGCGTCGCTGTCGACAATCCCTCGATACCCCCGGCATAAGCCCGGGCCGCCTGTCAGTACAATCGCTTTATCCACATCATCCATTATTGATCCACAGATTGTTGTACACGGTTGTGCATATATATCGCCCATCAGCGACGGACGATCTTTTGCTGAATCGTACTTACGGCCTGCCGGATCTGCGGGTCACCCGTCATCTTGTCGGTGATAAGGCGGCAGGCGTGTAAGACCGTGGCGTGATTCTTGCCGAAAGCGTCGGCGATCATGGGATACGAATGATCCGTGAGCTGGCGGCTGAGATACATGGCGATCTGGCGCGGCAGGGCGATCGATTGTGGACGGCGTTTGCTGGACATGTCGGCCAGGCGAATATCGTAGAATTCGGCTACGGCGCGTTGAACGCTTTCGATCGTGACCTTTTCCTGATGCTCCTGATCGAGCGTGTCGCGCAAGAGATGTTCCAGGGATTCCTTGTTCAATTCGCGTCCGGTCAGGGACGCATAGGACGCCGTACGGATCAAAGCGCCTTCGAGACGACGAATATTCGAGCGGATGCGTTCGGCGAGGAACTGGAGCACGTCATTGTTCAGGTGCAGATTCAGTATTTCCTGTTTCTTGCGCAGAATGGCGATGCGGGTTTCGATGTCCGGCGGCTCCAGCTCCGTGACCAACCCCCATTCGAAACGCGACACCAGACGGTGTTCCAGGCCGGGAATCTCCGAGGCGGGCCGGTCGCAGGTCAGAATAATCTGTTTATGTTGATCGAATAACGCATTGAACGTATGGAAAAATTCTTCCTGCATCCGTTCCTTGCCGGCTAGAAATTGGATATCGTCAATCAGCAGCAGATCGGTTTGCCTATATTTCTTTCGGAAATCGACCAGGCTACGGTTTTGAATGGCGTCAATGTAATCGTTGGTAAACGCCTCGCAGGACATATAGCAGACGCTTGTTTCCGGTTCCTGCGTCAATACATGGTTGCCGATGGCCTGCATGAGATGCGTCTTGCCCAGTCCGACCCCGCCATAAATAAACAGCGGATTGTATGCGCGCGCGGGCGACTGTGCCACCGCCAGGCAGGCGGCGTGGGCGAAGTTGTTCGAGGACCCGATGAT
>SLGY01000132.1 GCA_007136425.1 Kiritimatiellia bacterium | reverse complement strand
CGCGTCATGTCGCGAACCGCAGCGGCGGGGAAAGTGAAGTGGCGACGAGGCCGACCCGTGCGGGTGGGGCGGGGGAAGATCTCGCGCGAGGCGATGCAACGCTGGGTGCGGGACAAGGGGGTGTGCTTGCGCGGCGGCGGTTGTGACGAAGCGCCGCAGGCGTATCGTCGATTGAAAGACGTGCTGAAACAGCACGAAGGGACGATTCGAATCGTACACGAATTACGTCCCATCGGCGTCGCCATGGCCGGGGAGGACGTGTTTGATCCGTATAAGGATTAGAAGAATGGACGGATGGAAGAATGGACTGTTGGACGGATGGATGGTTGGGTGGATGTATTGCACGTAGGTGCTATGCTCTGGGCCAGCCGTAGCGTGTGGCCGGATTTTTCAGGGCAAGAAACACGAACCGTAGGGGCCGCGCTTGCGCGGACCGCGTGTATGGGTTGTCCCCGGTCCGCGCATCCGCCTGCGCTCCGGCGCGATAAGAGCGCGGCCCGATCAGACGACACTACCACCCCTTATTTTAGGTCAGCCGTGTGGATGCAAAGCCCCCTGTGGCGCGGGTGCGCGTCAGAACGAAATATGCTGTTCGACGATGAAGAGCTGGCGGCGGCCGTCGTCGAATTCGTCGCGGTCCAGATATTGGACGCGCAATTTTGCGTTGTGTCCATGGAAGTGCAGGTTGACGCCGGCGCCCCATTCGCGTGACTCCGTGTCCGCCTCCCGCCGGTCGAGGCGTTGCAGTGAATAGCGCCCGACCAGTTCCAGGCGCTGCGGCAGGACGAAATAACCCGAACTGGCCATGAAGGCCCAGCCGTCGTAGCTGTCCACCGTGTCCGCGCGCGGCGAGACGTGGCGGAGATAGCCTTCGAGGGCGAGCGAGAGACCGCGCCGGGCCCAGCGTGTGTCGGCGGTGAGCGCCGTCCAATGGGCGCGCGAATCGCGTTCATCTTCCGGCGTACGTCCAAGATCCCATTCGCGCACTTCGCTCTTGTTGGCCGCCTGTGCGCCGACACCGACGGCCCACTGCGCTGCCGCAGAGTGCGCGTAATCGGGCTCTTCACGCGGCAAGACCCCGAGCGGCGCAAACGCCAGCCGCGCAGACGCCATATGGCCGTTACTGTTACTCTCCTTGACGTTACGTCCGGCGCCGTCGAACACACCCACTCCATACGCCCATCGATCGGTATGGTCGCGTCCGTGCAGCATCAGCCCGATATCGTAGCCCGAAGGGAAACCGAACTCGCGCGAGGGCAAACCGCGTTCGACAAAGTGCTGGCGCATGCCGCTCACTGCGCGGTGCCACTGGAAGGGCACGGTGAATTGGCCGGCGCGCAGTTGGAGAGACGGTTCAAATGCGTAGTTGATCCAGCCATCGCGCAAGTTGGCGTCGCGCGCAAGTTCGGGCATGATGCGAAAGGTCAGGTCGGGCGCAATGACGTGTCCCCGCAGATCGACACGCACGCGGCGCATATAGAAACTGCTTGTATCCGCCGCATCGCCGCGTCGCTCGTATTCGTAGCGAGGTTGGAGTCGCCCATTGATACGCAGCAGGAACGCTTCATCATCGGAGCGGATAAAGAAGCCGTTGTCGTATCCGGCCTCGAGACGGGGCGGCGGGGGATCTTTCGGCGGGTCGAGCGGTACCGCAGGATTCGCCGCGCCAAGGGTCGGCGCACCACATGCGAGACATAGGATTAAGACCCGTAACCCTGCATTAAACCATCTATCCAAACTAACCTGCATTCCAAATACTCCTTCAATTCATCGACCTTGATCCGTAGGGACGGCGCGTGCCAGGGCGAAACCGCAGGTGAAGACCGGGCCTCGCCGTCCACGGCCCGCGAGCCGCGGGCCCTCCCTTCAATCAGTCGACCTTGTCCCGTCATTTGAATTCGAGCTATAGCGCCAATATAGATCAACTGTCAAATTTATTATTTTGAGCTATCAAAATTTACTTGGTCCATATTTGACAGGGGTTGTGTGGCGTCGGTATCGTTGCTCATGCGCACGAAATCGATCAGACCCCGTGTCTTGCGCTTCGCATCAGTGCTGTCGCGCTTGCTGCTGTTGAGTTCCTTATTGGTGACGGTCTCGTGCGCCAATCACATCACGCCGCCGTCGCGTCCCGCACAGCCTGTGCGCGTTATCCTGCTGGATCACGGACGGCATCCGAGCCTGATGCTGCCGCGGGATGGGGATGAATGGGCGCGCTATAGTTATGGCGAATGGCGCTGGTACGCCGAAGGGCGCGCAGCGATCTGGCGCGTCTTCCCGACCATGTTATGGCCCACGAAAGGGACCTTGGGCCGTCAATTATTGACTGTGGACGATATGGTGAGAGTGGATTTCGTGCGAATACACACCTTCACCGTATCTTCCGGGCGGGTCGACCGTCTCATGCGGGACTTGGACACGGTATTTGAAGCGGGGCGTGAGCAGGCGCGTTACAATCCGGATTTTCGGGCTGAATTCGTGCCGCACCCGCGCTCCTATTCCCTCTTCAACCAATCCAATAAGGTCATGGCCGAATGGCTGCGCGACCTCGACTGCGACGTGCGCGGCCCGCTGCTCTATTCAACCTGGCGCATCGTGGAATAGTGCAGCTGAGTTTGAACCCGCCTCCGGAAGCCTACGGCGGGCAGGCAGAAGCTCGCAAAGTCTTTGTTGAACAGGAGGCCGCGGAGACCGCGGCGGAGGAGCGAGCTCCCGCAGTCAAGGCAAGCCTGTTCCTATTTCTGGGTTGGGGGGAACTTACCACTTGAGCCTTGAATCTTGAGACTTGCGGAGTTTCAATGACAAGCCGAATGAGGGTGCGGATGATTAGTGCTGTGTTTCAGGAGTGTTCCGCAATTTTGATGAACGCTTGCGAGGGGGACATTCCCTTGGAGGGACGCGCTTCTGCGCGTCCAGGTCACGCGGATCCGCCTTCGCAAGGCCTCTACGGCGGGACGCGAGCGTGACCCTCCAATGTGAGGATGCACCTATGCGCGATTATCTTCAGTTGGCGAATCTTCGTCGGGCGGCGGTCGTTGGTTTCATGGTGACGATGCTGGCGGTGCCGCGGTTGATGATGGCCGGCGTTGATCTGGCCGTTTATATCCCGGCCTGTCTGGCGACCATGATGTTGGTGGCGGGCGCTCCGACGGCGTGGGGCCATTACGGCGGGTTGCCCGGCCTGTTCCCCCGCTGGGCTCGTGTGAAGCGAGGTATGACGGCTGCCGTTCTGTTCGCACTGATCATGTTCCCATTCGCTTTGCGAATGGATGCGTTACGGTGGGAGTTGTTGGAGGTCGGGCAGATCGAACACTGGCGCGTGATGCCACCGCCGACGACCGCCGCAGAAATTGTGGCCTTGCTTTTGTGGCGCGCGGGATTCGAAGCGCTCTTCTTCCAGGCGGCGACGATCTGTCTCCTTGCGCGTCTGTTTCGTGATTGGCGACCGGCGCTGATCGGCGCCGTGCTCTTGCGCGGTGCGGTAACCGCCGCCCAAATGGGCTACGACCTTGGCGGAGATTATGCCTGGTGGTTCCTGGCGTACACCCTCATCGACGCCGTCTTGGCAGGCGGTCTCTACGTCATCGCCGGCTGGCCGGCCACCGCGGTGTTTGTGGTTCTACTCGGTCTGCGCCATTTCCTGTGGGGTCCGCCATAGATGAACCGCAAATGGACGCCAATGAACGCGAAATAGGCCATAGAGGGGAAGATTTTTTACATTCGATTCCCCTCTATATTCTTTACGATTAAGAAAGATGACCGCGCAATCATGCGCTCCGCGCGAGGGCAGCGCTATTCGTGTTCCTCTTCGGCCTCCTGCCGATCCTCGTTCAAGAAGTCAGCATGTAAAAGATGCGTTAACGAGCGGGATCACCGGCTTCCATTTGCGTTGGGCGCCGGATAGAGATAGAATGAGTTCAGCAAAATGCGAAAGGAATCCTCATGGAATTATTAAGTCCTCGGGCAAAAGTGATCGTTTGGAT
>SLGY01000102.1 GCA_007136425.1 Kiritimatiellia bacterium | reverse complement strand
CGAATAATCGCCGGGGACCCGCCTGGGCAAAGCCTCCGGCGCGGCAGGCAGAGCCCGGCCTACAACCACGGACCGTTGTAGGCCGGACCTCTGCGTCCGGCGGATTCACCCAATGGGGTCAGTTTGTCGGGTTCGCTAAGGATTATGGAGCCCGTGTTGCGTCGGTTATGGGATTGCTTTTAGGGATGGGACATCCCAGTATCGAGGGATCGGGGATCAAACAGGAAAGGATCGGGTATTCAAGTGGATCTGTCAGTCGTTGTACCGATTTATAATGAACAGGAAACTGTTGAACAATTATGCCGGCGTCTTCACGACGCGCTGTCACAGATACGATATTCCTATGAAATAATCCTTGTGGACGACGGCAGCACCGATGAGACGTGGCCGCTGCTGCTGGCCTGTGCTGAGCGGTACGACCATATGCGTCTCATCCGATTCCGCCGCAACTTCGGCCAGACCGCCGCCATGAGCGCCGGCTTCCACCAGGCCGGAGGCGATGTAGTGGTTACGTTGGATGCCGATCTCCAGAATGATCCGGATGACATCCCCAAATTACTCGAAAAAATGGAGGAAGGCTACGACGTGGTCAGCGGATGGCGCAAAGACAGGAAGGACCCCTTCATGAGTCGGCGTCTACCGTCGATGATCGCAAACTGGCTGATCAGTCGTATCACCGGCGTGCATCTTCATGATTACGGCTGCACGCTCAAGGCTTATCGTCGGGATATCATTGAGGACGTGCATTTGTACGGCGAAATGCATCGCTTCATTCCCGCCTTGGCCAGTTGGGTAGGGGGGCGGGTCGGCGAGGTGGACGTAGGCCATCACCCCCGTCGTTTCGGCCAATCCAAGTACGGGCTGTCCAGAACCGTGCGGGTCATTCTCGATTTGATCACCGTGAAGTTTCTTATGCGCTACAGTCTGGGCCCGATGCAGATATTCGGAAAGATCGGCCTCTTTTTCGCCGTGCCCGGCTTGTTCCTTTTCGCGCTCATGATCGGCGGGCACTTATCCTTTCTTGCGTTTGATACCACGCTGGCTTCCGAACTGGTTAAACGACCATTCTGGCTCGTGTCCGCCACCATGCTGCTCTTCCTGGGGATGCAATTCATCAGTATAGGGCTTGTCGCCGAAATCCAGATTCGCACCTATCATGAGACCCAGGGCAAACGGACCTATGTTCTGCGCGAAACGCATCCGCCCCCCGTCGAGGCCCCCTGACGGGAGAAGCGCGTGACTATGATGCTGGCAGGCTGGTTGTTGGGATTGGCGATGCAAGCGCCCGGATACGGAGGCGGCGTGGTCGACATGGAACAGGTACGCCCCGTGCTGTTGCTGTACGGATTCCTTTTCAGCCTGGGGTTGGCGCTTGATATCTATCTGCTTGTCCGTTTTATCCAGCAGCCGGCCGTCTGGGTCCGCAAGATCAACCGCTTGTTATGGCGGCCTTGGGGCTTGGCGGACGTCCTGTTCATCGTCCTGGTTCTCGCGGTCATGCATCTGTTCGTTTTGGGGATTGTTCGGGCCGTGCAAGCGACTGGCTGGCTGGACGGATTCGAAGAACGCTATCTCTGGGTCGTTGTGCACAGCGTCGTGCTGCATTGGGCCGTTATCGTCGTCGTGTTGTTACGCGCCGTTTATCGCAATATTTCCTGGCAGGCGGGATTTTCGTATGGTCGCGCAACACCGGGTTCGGACTTCTTCAAAGGGCTTGCGGCCTATGTGGCCGCCGTGCCCGTTCTGGTGTTCTATGCCGCCATGTACCATGTATGGTTGCAATGGAGCGGCCACGAACCGGCTCCGCAGGACGCCGTGCGCTTGTTTGCGGAGCTGGAAGCGGGATGGATGTTCTTTTATTTCATCTTCCTCGCCGTCGTTGTCGCGCCCGTGGCGGAGGAACTCCTTTTTCGGGGGATCTTGTTGCCCGCGCTGGGCCGGCGCTGGGGCATGGGCGCGGCGATCATGATCAGTTCGGTGCTATTTGCTTTCATGCATTTTCATGTGCCGTCGCTCGTGCCGCTTTTTGTTTTTTCCATCGCCCTCTCGTTGGCTTACGTATATACCGAATCCATTATCGTGCCGATCGTCATGCACATGCTTTTCAATGCGGTATCGCTGAGCGTGATGATGCTGATCGGTTGATCGGGAGCAGACGGCCATGACC
Source organism: Kiritimatiellia bacterium (assembly GCA_007136425.1). Lineage (GTDB taxonomy): Bacteria > Verrucomicrobiota > Kiritimatiellia > SLAD01 > SLAD01 > SKZA01. The sequence continues at coordinate 1,830 of SLGY01000102.1, read as the reverse complement.
GAAAGTAAGACGTTGAAAACCGTCGGCGAAGACGCCGCAATAGCCGCTTTGCAGTCCATTGCAGGCAAGGCACGGGATGCCGTGATCGGTTCGGGCGATGATTGCGCGGTCGTCCCCGTCGAGGGCGGGACGCACGATTGGCTGTTGACCTCCGACCCGGTGGTGGAGGGCATCCATTTCGATGCGGACACCGATCCGCGCCTGGTCGGTCGCAAGGCGGTCGGTCGCGTATTCAGCGATATAGCGGCTATGGGCGGGGAACCCGTCTGGTTACTGATCAATGTCACGGCCCCGGAAAGCTGCACCCTGGAATGGTTGCGTACCGTCTATCGCGGGGCGCGCTCGTTGTGCCGCAAATATGGCGCACAGATTATCGGCGGGGATACCGGCAAGGGGCCGATCCGTGCGCTTCACGTATTCGGCGTCGGTCGGGTTCCGCGCGGCGATGCCCTGCGGCGTTCGGGCGCGCGGCCCGGCGATGCGATCTATGTGACCGGCCGGCTCGGCGGCAGCCGGGCGGGCGGACACCTGAAATTTGAACCGCGCATCGAACAGGGGTTATGGTTACGCGAACAGGGCTGGCCGAGTGCCCTGATGGATGTGAGCGACGGGGTCGCCACCGATTTGAGACGACTTTTGACAATAAACCGGGTCGGGGCGGAGTTGGATGTCGAAGCCATCCCCGTATCCCCGGCGGTGCGCAGATTGAACGACGACGGGCAGGCGCCGTGGATGCATGCGTTGACGGACGGCGAGGATTTCGAATTGCTTTTCACCGTCTCCCCGGCGCGATGTGCGTTGTTTGAATCCAGTTGGAAAGACACATTCCGCCTTCGCTGCACGCGTATCGGGGCCATCACCGCCACAAGAAACGTGTTGAAACTGCGAGAAGCGGATGGAGAGGTGCGCACATGGGAAGCGCACGGATTCGAACATTTTCGCAGGTGACGCGCCCCGCGCGCAGGGGCTAAGACGAGTTCCGGGACCCTCGTTCAGAAGCGCAAGCCCAGAATCGCCATGAGCGATGTCATTTCAAACGTCACGTCCTTGTCAAATTTCTCGCGCATGGCAAGAATCTCTTCTCTGGGTCGGTCAACCGCGCGAACTTCCGCGTCGCCCGTCCAGTACTGGAATTCCAAGCCTGCAATAAGGTCCACATCCTCGTTAAGCTCGATTTCCATGAGGGCGCGTGCGCCAAAAGTCCGATAGTCGACTTTTACGGCTTTTTCATTCCGCGAACTGATCCCAAAATCCCGGGTACTGCCGTCATACTGCAAAATGGCTGCATGGCCTTGCAGTGAAAGTCGGACCCGGTCGGTGATGGGGATATACAGTTCGCCGCCCAGTCCGAATTCCGGTATGAGCAGGCCCGTGAGGCCGCTGCCTTTGCCGCCCACCACATAATCGCGCGGCGGGTTCTCGTATTGCGTGACGCCCTGCGAGGGGCCGGCATCGACTTCGTAATTGGCAGCGAAAGCAAAAAGGCCGAGATGCAGCCACGGCGTAAACTGCACACTATGCGCGGAACCGAATGAAACCGGAGTGATCAACATGCGCAGGTCCAAGGCGTAGGCCTCGATCTCACCCGAGAACCGGTCGCCTTCCGGAATCACCATATAATCGTACTTACGGCCCTCGTGCCGCACTTCTCCGACACCGATATAATAGTCCCGGTCCGCCGTGCTGCTGACCTCCGGACGGCCGTAGGTGGCGTGTCCTTTCAGCGTGATATAGGTCCACATTTTTTCGAACAGGATCCCAAAACTCGTGAAGTTCTTGTCGAATCCCAGTTCATCCCAACTGTAATCTTCGGGCGGGGCGCCGGAGGTG
>SLGY01000168.1 GCA_007136425.1 Kiritimatiellia bacterium | reverse complement strand
GGGATGACCGGTCCGTCCTCGAGCAGGTACGCGAACAAGCGGCTGCCGCAAGATCGCCGGGCCGGGCTCCCGGCGCCGAGGCCCTTGCCGCGGCGCGCGATGAGGAGGAATATCAAGAGATACTGCTACGAATCCTTCGGGAACACAGTGCCGTCGACACCGACGATATGGAAATTCCATACAAACCCGGCCTGATCGGAACGATCATGCGGCGAGTGCGCGGCGTGCTTTGGAAATTGCTGCGCTATCAACACGACGTAATAACCGCGCGCCATAATACCATCCACGCGCTTCATGCCGCGGCGCTCGAATACGAACACACGCGCTACCAACGCCGGATGGAAGCGCTCGAAAAACGGATCGCCGAACTCGAGCGTAACCCGGGCGCATCCGCACCGCCGACGGCCGGTCCATGAAAAATCCGCCACGCATCGACCAGTTTGTGGCCGGCTTCTCCGTCGGCGATGCAACGTCCAACGCCGTCTTGTTGATGCGCGATCGCTTGCGAGCGCTCGGCTTTTCTTCCACGGTGTATGCGCCGTCCGCCTATGTCATGCCCGCTATCCGTTCGGAATGCCGTTCCCTCGAAGCGTATGACGGGAAGCCCCACGACATCGTACTGCACCACTTCGGACTGTGGTCGGATGTCACAGACTTCTTTCTCCGCGTACCGGCCCGGAAAGTACTTGTTTATCACAATATCACGCCCGCAGATTACTTTCGCGGCTACGACGATACGGTGGCGGATCAGCTCGCAAATTCCGCCGGACAACTGCCCCGCGTGCTCGCAGCGTGCGAAGCGATTTGGGCGGATTCGCCCTTTAACGCCGACGAGATACAATCGCTATCCGATAAACCGGTACAGGTATTCGCCCTGCCTTACGCGCCGGCGATCAATGAAACCGAACCCGATGAGAGGACGTTGCGACGCCTGCAAGGTCCGGTAACCACCCTGCTATCCGTTGGGCGCATGGCGCCGAACAAACGGTTGGAGGAATTAATCGAAGCCTTCGCCATATACCGTCGAACCTATGACCCCTTCAGTCGACTCGTTTTCGTGGGCTCGGATCGCAGTGCCCCGCGTTATGTCACCCGACTCCGCCTGCTGGCTCATGAATGGAACGTGCCGAATATTGCTTTTGAGGGTTTCGTATGGCCCGAGGCGCTCCGGGCCTACTACAGGGCGGCTGATCTCTACCTCTCCGCCAGTGACCATGAAGGGTATTGCCTGCCGCTGCTCGAGGCGATGTGCGAAGAGGTACCTGTCATCGCCAAACGGACCGGCGGCACCCCGTTCGCAATGAACGACGCCGGCGTCTTGTACGAACACCTGTCCGCGACGGAGTTGGCCGCCCTTATGGCGCGGGTTTTGAACGACCCCGCTCTGGGCAACGCCGTGCGCGCCTCCCAACAGAGACGCGTACGGGAAATTATGGAACGCGATTTGACGGCGGAACTTTCCGCCCTTCTCGCGCCCTTGATCGACGGCGCCCCCGCCAGCGAAACCCCGTCGGTCGTCCGGGCGCAGAACCCCACCTAATACCCGCTCTAACCCTCTATCAGCCCGCGCGACAGCCGTGCGCCCTCCCGTGCGACGCCGGTGATCGCCCTGCGCACGGGCGGGTTTTGTGCGCTTCCGCTTGAATAACGCCCCGCAATCACGCATCTTGTCAGGCCTATGGTCTTCAGTTCCCATTTGTTTTTGTTCTATTTTCTGCCCACGGTGCTGTTGCTCTATTATGTCGTGCCGCGACGAGCCAAGCACCTGTTTCTGTGCGTGCTGAGCTATGGCTTTTACGGATGGGCCAACCCCGCGTTTGTGATCCTGCTCCTGTTTTCCACCGTCGTCGACTATATCTGCGGTCTGGTGATCGCGCGACATACCCCTTTTGATGGGCGATACGATACGGAACCGCTCGAACCCGGCACGTCGCGCACCCGCGCCCAGAAAGTCGCCGTCACCGTCTCGATCATCTCCAACCTTTCCCTGCTCGGCTTTTTCAAATACTTCAATTTCGCCACGGAAAACTACGACGCCATTGTCAACGCCTTGGGCATGCCGGGCTTGGAACTCGATCTTGCCTTCCGCGTCACGCTTCCCCTCGGCATCAGCTTCTATACCTTTCAGTCGATGAGCTACACCATCGACGTCTATCGCGGCCACGCGCGCGCGCTGCGCAACTTCATCGATTTTGCCTGTTACGTTTCGATGTTCCCCCAGCTCGTCGCCGGTCCCATCATTCGGTTTTCAGAAATCTCCGAGCAATTGCGGCAACGCACACACACCGTTACCAAGTTCGCGCGGGGCGCGGCGTTCATCTGCGTCGGCCTCGCCAAGAAGATCCTGATCGCAAACCCGTGCGGGAAGGTGGCCGACGTGGCGTTCGACGCGGGCGCCATCGGGACATTTGATGCGTGGTTCGGAGTAATCGCGTACGCGTTCCAGATCTACTTCGATTTCAGCGCCTATTCCGACATGGCCATCGGTCTCGGTTTGATGCTCGGCTTCGTCTTTCCCAAGAATTTCGATTCCCCGTACCACGCCCGATCCATCACTGAATTCTGGCGGCGTTGGCATATCTCGCTCTCCTCGTGGCTGCGCGATTATCTGTACATCCCCCTCGGCGGCAATAAACGGGGATCACTCCGAACGGGCGTCAATCTGGCCCTGGTCATGCTATTGGGCGGACTCTGGCACGGGGCATCATGGAATTTCGTGATCTGGGGCGGCATTCACGGCCTGCTGCTCGGCATCGAACGCGTACAGGGCAAGGACTCGCTCTATCGCCGGCTGCCCGACGTGGTTCGTGTCGCGATCACCTTCTTCATTGTGCTGATCACCTGGGTCTTCTTCCGGGCCGCCGATCTGCCCGACGCCCTGGCCTATCTCGGCGCCATGTTCGGCCTTGCGGCGACGCCCGACACCGCTCCGCTTCTCGGCGGTCTGCTGTACCAGCCCTACTACGTCATGACCTTTCTTGTCGCCATCGTCATCACGTGGGGCGCGCCGCAAACGTGGGATTGGACAAAGTCCCTGCCTTGGTGGAAGGTCGCTGTCGCCGTTGCGCTGTTCATGCTTTCCGTACTCGTACTGGCCACACAGGCCTATAACCCGTTCATCTATTTTATTTTCTAATGCCCACACAAATCACATTTGAAAAACATCCTTTGCGATCCTCCACGACTTCTGCGGTTAAGCATAGTGAACCACGGAGGAACGGAGAGGCATGAGATTGATGCGAGAATGAAGGTTACTAAACAACAACGGTCACGCGAACAGATGGCGTGGGAAGAGGTCGGCCAAACCGATATTCGGCGCGGTTCGGCCTGGACCCTGATTTTGATCTTCCTCGTCGCCATCTCTTCGTTGCCGCTACATCAACATGTGGAGGAATGGCGAGCCGGGCGCCCGATGCAATCCCTCGACCTGTGGCGGCAACTCCCCGAAATCGCGCAGCCGATTCGCGAACGCGGCTTGCGCATTTCAAGCGTTATAGACGCTAATCGCATCTTTTTGCAGCGGATCAACGAATACGAAGACAACTTGGAAGACGCCTCGTTGGCCGGACAGCTTATCCGACCGACCATTCAGTCGTTCATGGCTGCCCACCTGGGTGTTGGTAACGAACAAGCCTATGTCGGACGCGACGCCTGGCTCTTTTTCCGGCCCGGCATGGATTATCTCACCGGCCCCGGCTTCCTTGACGAACACCAACTTGCGCGTCGCGCCGCCGCCGGTACGGAATGGCGGGCTGCTCCCCAACCCGACCCGCGCAAGGCCATTCTCGACTTCGAGCGGCAGTTGAACGAACGCGGGATAGAGCTGATCGTCATGCCCACGCCGATCAAACCCACCGTGCATCCGGAACAATTCTCCGCGCGCTACGAGGGCGTTAACACCGCCCTCCATAATCCCTCCTATGACCGGTTCATTGAAGAACTCAAGGCAGCGCAGATAACGGTCTTCGACCCGTCCGAGCTGTTGGTACGACGCAAGACGGAAAGCGGAAACGCACAGT
>SLGY01000176.1 GCA_007136425.1 Kiritimatiellia bacterium | reverse complement strand
GCCCGTGAGGGCGTGGACTATGTGGCCGTGAGTTTTTCAACGGGCTGCTAGAATAAATGTCCACGCCCGCCCGTAGAGGGGAATCGATCTCTGTCCCCCTCTCCCCGGGCGGGGGAGGGGGACATTCGATATTCGGGATCAGCCTTTGATCGCGGCCTGAGCGGCGGCGAGCCGGGCAATGGGTACGCGGTAAGGCGAACAGCTGACATAGTCCAAGCCGACCTTGGCGCAGAACTTGACGCTGAACGGGTCGCCGCCGTGTTCGCCGCAGATGCCGCATTTCAGGCCGGGCTTCGCATCACGCCCTTTGCGCACGCCCATCTCGACGAGCTGGCCGACGCCTGCGGTGTCGATGGATTGGAACGGGTCGTACGGCAGGATCTTTTCAGTCAGGTAATCGGGCAGGAATGTGCCGATATCGTCCCGGCTGTAGCCGAAGGCCATCTGGGTCAGGTCGTTGGTGCCGAAGCTGAAGAAGTCGGCCGACTCTGCGATCTCGTCCGCGGTCAGAGCCGCGCGCGGGATTTCGATCATGGTGCCGACGAGGTATTTCAGTTTCGATTTCTTGCTCTTGATTATTTCGTCGGCGGTTTCGCGAATGATTTTCGCGAGGAAATCGAGTTCGGCCTTGGTTCCGATGAGCGGGACCATGATTTCGGGAATGACCTTGGTCTTCCTCCGTTTCTCGACATTGATGGCCGCTTCGATGATGGCCTTGGTCTGCATGATGCAGAGTTCCGGATACGTGATCGAGAGCCGGCAGCCACGATGTCCGAGCATGGGGTTGAATTCATGCAGTTGTTGGACGCGCGAGGCGACCATTTCCTTCGGCACATCCAGGCGATTGGCCATTTCCTCCTGATCGGACGGGCCGTGCGGCACGAACTCGTGCAGGGGCGGGTCCAGCAGGCGGATGGTGACCGGGAGCCCTTTCATCGCCGTGAAGATGCCTTCGAAGTCCTTGCGCTGGTAGGGCAGCAGCTTGGCCAGCGCCTTTTCCCGGCCTTTCTTGTTGTCCGCGAGGATGAACTCGCGAATGGCCCAGATCCGGTTGCCCTCGAAGAACATATGTTCCGTACGGCACAGTCCGATGCCTTCGGCGCCGAACGCGCGGCCGGCCTGCGAATCCTGCGGGGTATCGGAATTGGTGCGGACATTGACCTTCCGGAACTGATCCGACCAGTCCGATATCTGCTTGTACATCTTGTAGAAGGAATGTTTGACGGCCTTCTTGTCCTTGGTGACGATGGCGCTCACCACAGGGCTCGACTGGGTCGGGATCTGTTCGGCGTAGGCGAGGCCGGTGGATCCGTTCAGGCTGAGCCAATCGCCTTCGTTCAACACTTCGGACCCGTTGCTGACGGTCTTCTTGTTGTAATCGATGCGCAATTCACCGGCGCCGCAGATGCAGCATTTGCCCCAACCGCGCGCTACGACGGCGGCGTGCGAAGTCATGCCGCCGGTGCTGGTCAGGATGCCCGCGGCGGCCCACATGCCGCCGACGTCTTCGGGGCTGGTCTCATGGCGGACGAGCAGGACCTTGGCCTTCGGGTCCTTGGCAACGGCGGCCTCGGCGTCTTTCGCCGTAAATACGATCTTGCCGGTAGCTGCGCCGGGACCGGCGGGCAAGCCGGTGCCGAAGACTTTTGCCTTCTTTTCGTGCGCGATATCGAAGATCGGGAATAGCAACTGTTCCAGGTCGGCGCCGGTCACCGTCATCAGCGCCTCTTTGGGCGTCAGGATTTTCGGTTGGCTCTTGCCGGTGACGACGTCCTTGCCGGTGGCCATTTCCACGGCCCAACGCACGCCGGCGATGCCGACGCGTTTAGCGTTACGGGTTTGCAGCATCCAGAGTGTACCGCGTTCCACGGTGAATTCCACGTCCTGCGGATACTTGTAATGCATTTCCAGTTTTTTCATGATGACGTTGAGGTCTTCAAACGTCTTCTTCCACATCGGGTTGGACTCTTTCGGCATGTCGTTCAGGTTCTTCGGCGTGCGGATACCGGCAACGACGTCTTCGCCTTGGGCGTTGATCAGGTATTCGCCCATGGGCTTGAAATCGCCCGTTGAGCCGTCGCGCGTGAAGGCGACGCCGGTACCGGAATCGTCGCCCATGTTGCCGAAAACCATGGTGCATACGTTGACCGCGGTGCCGAGCAGGCCCGTGATTTTATTGATCTGTCGATATTTTTCGGCGCGCGCGGAGGTCCAGGATCCGAACACGGCGCGAATGCTGAGGTCGAGTTGTTGTACGGGATCCTGCGGGAACGGTTTCTTGACCTTCTTGAGGTAGACTTTCTTATAGGCGTCGACGACCTCTTTCCACTGGGCGGCGGTGAGTTCGGTGTCCGATTCGACGCCGTACTTCTTTTTCAGTCGCACGAGTTCGTGTTCGAAGTGTTCGTGTTCCAGCCCGGTGGTGGGGCCCATGACGACGGAGCCGAACATGTCGATGAAGCGGCGGTAGCAGTCCCAGCCTGCACGCTCGTTGTCGGTTTGTTTGATGAATCCGTGAACGGATTTATCGTTGAGGCCGAGGTTCAGCACGGTATCCATCATGCCGGGCATGGACACGGCGGCGCCGGAACGAACGGACACGAGCAGCGGATCGCGCGGATCGCCGAGTTTCTTGCCCGTCATCTTTTCCAGCTTCTGCAGTTTGGCCTTGAGTTGTTCCTGCATCTTCGGCGGGTACTTGTTGCCGTGCTTGGAGTAATAAGCGCACGCCTCGGTGGATACGGTGAAGCCGGGCGGCACGGGCAGGTCGGCCAGAGCCATTTCCGCGAGGTTCGCGCCTTTGCCGCCGAGCACGGCTTTGTCGCCCGCGCCCCCTTCGGTATGCTTCTTGCCGAACCCGTAAAAGTAGACGTACTGCTTGCTTTGTTTCGTTGCCATCATGTTTCTCTCCCAAGGGATGTTATGGAATGCTTTTCAGCCGGAAAATGAGTGGGCAGATTAGCAGACGCGCGCGGCGTGTCAAGCGCCGGGGTGTTGGATGCGTCCCGGCGGGTTATACGTCCTTGGCCGTTTCCTCGCTTTGCGTGGTCACGTCCACGGCGACGATGCAGATGTCGTCACTGAGCGGAGTGTCCCCGGCGAAGCGGCGGATGGCCGTCTCGATGTTTTTGACGATGGTGGGTCCGTCTTTATAGAGGCATGCGCGAATGACCTCGATCATGCGGGACAGGCCGAACTCTTCCCCTTCGGCATTGGCGGCTTCGTAAGCGCCGTCCGTAAAGAAGATGAATCCGTCGTTATCGATCAGGCGGATATGGCCGCCGGTATAGCTTTCGTCGGGAATAATGCCGAGCGCTGCGCCGTGCGGGGACGGCACGGACAGGCGGGTAAGTCGGCCGAGGGAGCGACGCACATGAAACGGTGCGGGATGGCCGGCGGTGGAGAAGGTGGCCACGCGCGAGGTGGTGTCGGGCACGAAATAGAAGGCGGACGCGAACAGGGGCTGCGGAAAGCCGCGCATGATTTCGCACATGGATTTATTAACTTGCGTGATGTAATGGCGCGCGTTGCGGCCCTGGCCTTTGAGGTCGCGCAGGAGCGTGCGGAGAATGGCGGTGATCAAGGCGCTGCGCGCGCCGTGGCCCATGACGTCGGCGATGAATACGCCGGCGGTATCGGAAGCCAGGGGCATGATGTCGAAGAAATCGCCGCCGAGCGCGAGGGCCGGGTTGTACCAATGGTGAAACTTGAGGCGCAGATGGCCTTCGTAGTGGGTTTCGGGAATGTTCGGATAAGGCCGGTTCAGGTAAGCCAATTGAAAGTCGCGTGCCAGAGCGAGGTCGGCCTCCATTTCGCGATTGATGTCGGCCGCAGGCGAAGCGGCCGCGTGCGCGGGGTAGGCCGACGTTTGCGCGGTGGTGTCGGCCGGGTCCGATGCGCGGTCCAAGGCGCGGCGTCCCGCTTCGAGTACGTCTTGGTTGCGTCGGGCGTATCTCGCCTGACCCCATGCGAAGGCGGCGACCAGCGCGCCGAGCGCCACGATCACGGTCGCGACGAGCGTCCAAGCCGGGGGCGCGCCGGTTGATCCGTTATACGCGAGCGGCGTCAAAACGACGGGCCAGAGCGACGTGTACAGTGCAGTCGCCGTGCAGGTGGACGGTTGGTTTGTTCGCTTGTTGGTTTCACGCATGATTATTCCCTATCCATCCATGGTTCCTTCGTGCGATCGGCTCAGGTCTGACGCAGCGAATTCACCAGCGTACCGATTTCCTTGATGAACTCATTGACTTCATCGGGCCGATTATAGCGGCTAAAACTGATCCGAACAGCCCCCAATGCATATTCCGGCGGGATTCGCATGGCGGCCAGTACATGGGACGGTTCCGCGGCGCCGGACGTGCATGCGCTGCCGGAGGAGCAGCAGAAACCGAGCATGTCCAGCCGCGCAAGCAGCGCTTCAGAGGGCGCGTCTGCGAAGAGCAGCATGCTGGTATTGGGCAGGCGCGGCGCCGTCGCGCCGGCCATGCGTACCCGATCGACGGCGTCCGACACGCGGCGCTCGAGTTCATCGCGCAGGGGGCGAACGGATTGCTCGAATAGGGCGGGCGCGTTGTGGGCGAGTTCCGCCGCCGCGCCGAAGCCGACGATGCCGATAATGTTTTCCGTGCCGGCACGACGGCCGCCTTCCTGATCGCCGCCCGCCAACAGGGGCGGGGCGTTCAGGGTCGGGTCGACGACCAACGCGCCGACGCCTTTCGGGGCGTGCAATTTATGGCCGGACAACGAGACAAAGGTCATGCCGCGTTGATCGACGCCGAACGGGATCTTGCCGGCGACCTGGGTAGCGTCGCAATGAAAGAAGATGTTGCGTTCTTCGGCCTGTGCGGCCATTTCCGTTACGGGAAAGAGGACGCCGGTTTCGTTATTCGCCGCCATGAAGGAGGCGAGGGCGGTGTCGGGCGTCAAACTTGCCTCGTACGCTTCCATATCCAGACGGCCATCCTCGTCGACCGGCACGTGGGTGACGCGATAGCCCGCCTCTTCGGCGCGTCGCGCGCAGGCCAGGGTGGCACTGTGTTCGACCGTGCTGACGACGATATGGCGTCGTTCCGGGCGCAGGGCGCGCGCGGCGTGAAACGCGGTGTTGATGCTTTCCGTGCCGCCGCTGGTGAAGATGATGGCGGCGGGTCGGACGCCGACCAGCGTCGCCACCTGTTCCCGCGCGGTCGCGACGGCCACGGACGTTTTGCGGGCGAACCCGTACGGGCTTGACGGGTTCGCGTAGAGCTCGTTTAGAAACGGGCGTACGGCCTCGCGCACGTCCGGCGCGATCGGGGTGGTGGCATTGTTGTCAAAATAGATCATGGCAACCTGAACGCGCGCCATTGTGGTGTATCGAAAGTGACTTGTAAATGCCGGTTGGCAATCTACCGCAAAGATTCTGGAGATGCGGAACCCATTGGCAATTCGTTTTCCCAAAAAGTTTTCTTGTCGTAACAAGCGGGAATGATTAGAATGGCCTTGTTGCGCAGAGTATCGCTTAACCGGGAAGGGGCGAAACGTATGGTAGAGCGCAAGTTACAGGTGATTATTGCCGATAATGAACCGGTGGTGCGCGAACTGGTCGACCGCCATGTCAGTGAGCGCGGCCATGCGGTGCACCAGGCCGCCACCGGGGCCGACTGCTTGAAATTGATGCGGAACAAGGCATGCGATCTTGTCTTTCTGGATCTGGTCATGCCGGGGATCGACGGGGAAACCGCTTTAGAGGTCATTCATCGTCGCTATCCGGATACGATAGTGGTTGTGGTGTCGAGCCTGGACGATGATCAGGTCATTGATAAGATACTGAAGCAGGGCGCGCATGCCTATTTGCGGAAACCCGTCACGCGGGAGCATATCGAGGACGTGATCCGCCGGGTGGAACGGCAAAAGGACGGGGGCGGGACGACGGAGCGATAGCGGTCCGTAGTAAAAAGGGGTGAAACAGGCGCCCCGCCTGTATTCCGGGCTATTCCGCTTTTTCCCTGTCGTGGGACGTCTTGATCATGAAATACGCCTTTATTCAGGCAATCGCATCTGTCATTTAATTTGACGATCGTCAAATTAAATGACAGATATTGCCAGCCCGCTACTCCGTCGTGTCCGCGGGCGTTCTGAGCAGGCGATCGATGATGACGAAGGCGAGGGCGGCGCGTTCGTTGCGCGAGAAATCGGTTTCCAGGCGCTCCAATTCAGGTTGAAGTTTCGGGGCCGTGTCCTTGCTTTCAAACGCGAGCTGGTAGGCCGAGGCGATCTGGCTTTCGTTAAAGCAGTAAACGGATTTTCCGCCGGTCAGGTCTATGGGTTTCAAGGCCATACGGTCTCAGGCGGAGAAGCTGGCGCCGCATCCGCAGGATTTTACGGAGTTCGGGCTGATAAAGCGGAAGCCGGATTTGATCAGGTCGCTTGAATAATCGATTTTCAAGCCGTCGAGAAACATCGCGCTGCCGCTGTCCGCTACGATGCAGATATCGTCATCGCAGTACATGGTTGCGTCCGACTCGCGCATTTCGGTGTCGATCGCGGCGTTATACGTCATGCCGGAACAGCCGCCGGGTATGATGTCGATCCGCAGAAACTGGTCCCCGCCGATATTCAGCTTGAGCAATTCCGCCTTGGCTTGTTCTGTGATGTCAATATTCATTCCGCATTCGCTTATACTGTTATCAGGCATGCCACTAATCAATCTCGGACGATAATGTGGGTGCAACGGGTTGTCAAGGGCGTGGCGGGTTATCGTCCGCCAGGGGTGTCGCGGAAGAAGGAGACGAGCAGATTTTGGCGGCGCTGTATGGGGGCGTTGACCTCATAGGTGCGAAGGGTGTTTCCGGACGCGTCTTTTACCACGACCGTGTATGAGGAGAGGTCTTCGGGGGCGGGGACCCGGGCGACGTGCAGCCAGCGCGGAAGCGTTTCCCAGCGGCGCACATCGGGTTGTTCGAGCAGGCCGAACAGGATAAACCGCGTGAGATCGCCCGCCCATTCGTTGTGCTGGGATTCGACGGCGACGGCGATGCCTTCTTTGGCGGCGATGCGACCGACGGTCTTGGCGGCTTCGCGCAGGGCGCGGACGCGTTCGGTTTCGGCCTTCAATTGTGCGGTGTCGGAGACGAGGTAACTGCGCCCGAGATACCGGTCCCCGGCGTGAATCTCGGCGTAATAGGGTGATCCCCGACGGGCGCCGGAGCCGAGGGGCTGCCCGCCTCGCGGTGAGCGGCCGAGCTGGAGAAACACGACGAGCTCATTCGACCATTCCTCGTCCGGGCCGTTGCCCGGTTCGGGCGGCGGGTCGGGCCAGGCCTCATGGTTGTCGTTGGTGCCGTTGTTGTTTTCGGGTGGCGTGGCGTGCGCAAGCCGGCCGGTGTCGGGGTCGATTTGCACCCGACCCAAGATCTCGTCGGCGGTTCGGTATTGCAGCGCGGCGTTGGACGGGTCATCGATGAGTTCCAAGGCCAGCCCGGCGATGTAGCGGGAGTACGGTTCGTCCGGATAATTTTTCCGCTGGTCTTCCGACAGGGAGCGTATGATGCGCCGCGCCTCTACCGCGGCGTCGTCCCAATGGCCCCGGGCAAGATGGTTTTGCGCGGTCAGTGCGTGCAGCAGGGTGCGTTCGAAGGGGGCGCCGACGAAGTTGCGGATGTTGTCGTTGATGACCAAACTGCCCGCGCCGCGGCTGATGCTGTAGGTCTCCAGTTCGACGAGCATGTCGTAGGCTTCGATGAAGTCTTGCGAGCTGCCCTCGTAATCGCCCATGGCCTGCCGGACCGTGCCGCGTTCCATCAGGAACAGGACGCGATCGCGGTGCGGGATGGAGCCGGATTCAAGGGTTTCCTCGGCCTCGTGCAGCCGGCCCGCGTAGAAATCGCTGCGCGCGGTGTTGAGCCGATGCGTGGCGCACCCGGACATTAGAAAGCCGAGGCACACGATCAGCGCGCCCCGGCTTCCGGCTGCGATCAAGCGCATGCGGGCCGTGGACATGGGGTTACCATCCAATCAGCGGCTGACGGGCTTCGCGCGCAAATTCGCGTTCCGCGGTCCAGGCCAGCAGACCCGTCTCCAGGTCCGTCACCTCGAGCGTCAGCTTGTAATAGCGCCGGACGGTTCTGGAAACACGCACCTGCCGGGGGGACCGGTCCGACATTTCCGTCAACGATCCGGACATCATATATTGCGCGCCCAATTGCTGTCCGACGGCCGCCTGGGTTTCGGGGGTGGCCTGTGCGGCTTGGTAACCCTGTTCGCGCAGCAGGTCTTCGCGTCGCGCTTCGTTCACGAATTGGACGTTGCCGGTCTGGAACAACAGGGTGCGCAGCCGGTCGCTCAGGTTCTTTGTGTCCATGTACTCGCTGGTACGGTTCTGCACGCCGGCGATCATCATGATCGGCGGATCGTTGTGTTCGGTGATAAACGAGCTGTACGCAAGTTCGTTGGCGAAGCTTTCGGTGATGCTGCGCAGGTCCGTGAAGTCAAACCGCTCCCGCATGGGGTCGGCCTCGTCCAGGTCCACTCCGGCCGTTTGATGCCGGAATGCGGCGCACCCGCTTAACAGGGCGGCGATCATGATAACGGTCAGCAGCGTCAAGGGATGTTGCGCTTGAATCTTCATCGGTTGCTCCTTCATCTGGTATTCCATTGGATCTCTATTCAACGTCGGCACGGATTTAGACGCAGGGTCTCCCTTGAATATTCAATTTTCCGGGGCGAAGTTCAAGCCACTTGCTTGTTATTCGGGAGTCCCGTCGTCTCCCCGTCCGGGCGTCGCCCGGTTTAAAAGGGCGATTGCATTCCTGTGCGCAACGGATGAATATTGTGGGGTGCGGATACGTCTAACTGGTCGAATATGGATGTCAAGAAACCCGAGACGGAGAAGATCATGAAAAAATGGATTGTTCTGGCAAGTATCTTGTTGGCCGGCACGGCCGCGATGGCGGCTCAGCCGTTGCGCGTGGCGGTATTGGAGTTTCAGGACCAGACCGGCATGCGTTCGGACGCGCGGCTGGGCGGGACGATGGCGCCCGGCTCACTGGCCGAGCGCGGGGTGTTCATGCTCGGCAAGCATCTGGTTAATCAAGAGGGTTTCGTCCTGATTGATCGCCGCGATTTCCTGGATCAGGTCGAGCGGCTGCCGCTGTTTGACGACGGGCGTCCGACGCCCACGCGTCCGTCCTTTTTGCATGTGGCTCAGGCGCTGCGGGCGGATGCGGTTCTGCGCGGGAATCTCATCAGCTTTTCGTCCGGTACGCGGACCGTCAATCAAGGGGGGCATCGGGCGGAGTTTGCCACGCTCTCCGTACGTGTCGGGTTGGAGGCGCTCGACGCCATCGACGGGGCGGTCATTGCCGCCGCCGACGGGGTGGCGCGCACGGAGGTGCGTCAGACGGACACCCTGCAGACCGAGCTGAGCGAGGATGAAATTCTAAACCTGTTGGACGAGGCCGTGGCCAATGCGGTGCCGGAACTGGAACGCTCGCTGATGGCGCGCGCCGAGGCGCAGCAGGACCGGCCCACTGTGCAGCTATCGGTCAGTACCACCGCTGATCCGGCGTTGGTGGAGATCGACGGGATCCTGGTCGGTACCACGCCGCTGGAAGATTTCGAGATCTACAAAGGCGACCATGTCCTGACCATCGGCAAACCCGGTTACCGCGACATTACCAAGCGTATCCTGTTCGAGCACGATTCCCATGTGGAAGTGCCCATGTTGCGGACGGAACTGACCGCCGACGAGCTCAAGGACGTGCTTGAATCCATGCGGATTCATGCCTTTGTCGGCGAGCCGGGCTTGGTGATTCATCGGATCAACGACAGCCGCTGAGTGCGGTTTCGTGCGTTTCTTCGATGTCGCCAACGCCGGCGGGCGCAGACGGGCGGGGGCGGCCGTCTTGATCGTGCCGCCTGATCCAAAGTGGCGCGCAGCGCCACAGTCCATAAGGGCGGGGCATTCTCTGTCCCCAAGCGCCGCCAAAGGAGGAAACGCAAAGCCCGCGAAGTTCGCAAAGACCGCAAAGTTCGCAAAGGCCGCAAGTTTATTCCTTTTGGGGTGCGTTTGAGGGCGTTTTTCGGGATGAGGGCAGAGCCCACCCTTATCCACCGTTGTTTTTCCGGTGCCGGGGACAGCACACCCTGGCCCGCATTTTTCGAAATGCGGGCCAGGGTCACAATACTTTAGTTGACAGGATCGCGCCTATTGTGTCATGTTAGTCTTGAATAATGAAAACGGATATTCCTCAACCTTTGTTTCTCTCCGTGCCGGAAGCCGCCAAATTGTGCGGGGTGTCGCGTAATACCCTGTACACATGGGTGCGGCGCGGCAAATTGAGTGCTTATCAGACGCCGGGTCGGACCAATTTGATCCGGCCATCGGATTTGGTTAAGTTCATGCAAGAGAGCGGGTTGTTTGTGCCCGGTCCGTTGCAGGATATGGCGCAGGAGGACGAATCCAACAATCAGCCTGTCCCGTCGGAATCCGGCAAGGAAGGGCATGTCGGCGTGCTTGTGGTGGATGATGATCCCACCAGTCGCAGTGTCATGGTGCGCGCGCTGAATGACGAGTACAAGATGTTTCAGGCGCAAACCGGTTATGAAGCGTTACATATCCTGACCTTGCGCAAGGAGGTTCGGGTTGTCATGCTCGATCTGCGTATGCCGGGTCAGCACGGATTGGCTACCTTGAAGGAAATCAAGGAATTGCGACCGGATATTCAGGTGGTGATCGTTACGGGGTATGCCGGGGAGATTCCTGAGGAGCTGGTTTCCAGCGGCGAAGTGGCCCGTGTTCTTGAGAAACCGATTACCGTGGAAAAGATGCGCAATGCCGTGGCGGGTTTGATCGACGAGTCCCCGTCCTGAACCGTGTCCGCCGGCCGCTTGTTTTTCTCTTGTCACGGTCCCCGTTTCGTATAGGGTTTTCCCCGTTCATTTGAAGGATCCAGGTGCAATGCGCTTTATGACAGAAATCGTAACGATTATTGCAACCGCTAACCCGTGACGGGGACGGTGTAGGCTTGCGTACCGCGCCCCGCAGTTTGCGGGGCGCTTTTTTTTGGTGCGCCGTGATCGGGCATAAGAGAGGACAACATGCGATGAAAGAAGTCGGCTTGGGCATATTGGGATTCGGCACGGTGGGCGCCGGAGTGGTGGAAGGGTTGCAGAAGAACGGCGATCTGCTGGCCGAACGCACGGGACTGCGTCTGGCGCTGCGCGCGATTGCGGATGTGGACCTCGAACGCGATCGCGGGGTGTCGGTGGACCGATCGATCCTTACGCAGGACGCCGCGGCGGTAGTCGAGGATCCTTCCATTGATGTGGTCGTGGAACTGATCGGCGGGACGACCGTTGCGCGGGACCTGACGCTCAAGGCGTTGGCTCTGGGCAAACCGGTGGTGACCGCGAACAAGGCGTTGCTTGCCGAGTACGGCGACGAAATTTATGACGCCGCGCGGAAACACGGCGCCGATCTCTTTTTCGAGGCCAGCGTGGGCGGCGGGATCCCGATCATCCGCGCGCTGCGCGAGGGGCTTGCGGGCAATCGGATTACGCAGATCTGCGGCATATTGAACGGTACATGCAATTATATCCTGACGCGTATGGAAGACGATTTGTTGCCTTTCGACCAGGTCCTGGCGGAGGCGCAGGAGGCGGGTTACGCGGAAGCGGAGCCGAGTCTGGACGTGGACGGGTTGGACACGGCTCATAAGGCGGTGGTCCTGGCCGCGCAGGCGTTCGGTTGTTCCGTCCGCATGAGCGACGTGCTGTTGGAAGGCATCCGCGATATCGACGCCATGGACATCGAGTATGCGTCCGAATTGGGATACCGGATCAAGCTGCTGGCAGTGCTGAAAGCGGGCGACGCCGCGATCGAGGTGCGCGTGCATCCGGCGCTGGTTCCGCACGGACACATGCTGGCTTCGGTCGGCGGGGTGTACAATGCCGTGCTGGTAACGGGCGACGTGGTGGGCGAGACGCTGTATTACGGGCGCGGCGCGGGTCGTGAACCGACGGCGAGCGCCGTGATCGGCGATATTGCGGACGCGGCGCGTAATCGGGCCGCCCAAACGCCGGGCCGGGTTCCGGCGTTCGTGCCGTTGCAGGACACGCCGGCGTTGCGCCCGACGGACGCCGTGCGGACGCGGTATTATCTTCGTTTATCATTGAAAGACGCGCCCGGCATGTTCGGGCATGTGGCGGACATACTCGGCGCGCACGGGATCAGTATTGCGTCGGTGGTGCAGAAGGAAGTTCGCTCGGGCGAGTACGTGCCGGTAGTGATATTGACGCATCAGGCGGAGGAAGGCGCTTTTCACGCGGCGCTTCGTGAAATAGATGCGTTGCCGGAAGTGGGCGCGCCGACGGTACGTTATCGGATTGAGGATTTTGACTGAGGCGCATGCGCGCGCCGCCGGGTTGGCATGAAGACGGCGATGATCATATACGAGGGCATGGCGGATCGCGCCGCCCCGCCGCTGGAAGGGCGTACGCCTTTGCAGGTGGCGCGTTGCGCCCAGGGTACGGGATTGGCGGTACCGGGGCGCGGCGGGCTGATTGTGCCCGGGCGACGCGAAGAGGATCATCGTCCGGAAGCACGTCTGGCCCAGATGCTGGGCGTGTCCGAGCCCGACGCGCGCGATTTGCAGCGCGGCCCGCTGGAGGCGTTGGGCGCCGGGATTACGGCGGAGCCGGGCGATTGGATCTATCGCGCGGATTACGTCACAATGGACGGGACGAGCCTTGCGCGGGGCGAGGTGCGCCGGCTGAGCCTGGAGGAGACGGAAGCCCTGACCGATTCGGTCCGTGCACAGTTCGAGTCGGACGCCGTGACGCTGCACGTGCTCAAGCCGGGCCGGGTGATCGTGCAATGCCGGGCGGACCGCGACGGGCACAGTGCGTCCGTATCGCCGTTTGATGTGGAAGGCGCGGCGTACACCGGGGTGCTGGCCAAGGGAAGACATGCGTTCGCGCGGGATTTTCTGCTGCGTTCTTACGAGGCTTTGCTGGGCCATCCGGTGAACGACGTGCGGGTGGATCTGGGCGACAATCCGGCCAACGCGTTGTGGCCGTGGGGCGGCGGAGCGGCCTTGCAGCCGGACGCCGACAATCCGTTCGGCGTGATGGCTACGCAAAGCCTGGTGGCGCGCGGCTTGGCCGTCATGCTCGGGATGCGGGTGGTCAACCTGTTCGATCCGTGGCAGGACGCGAAGGGGAAGCGGGGATCGTTCAAGATTCCGGAACTGGTCGAGGCGCTCCGCGAGAACGATTTGTTGGCGGTGTACGTCGAGGCGCCGTATGCGGGCGGGCGTTATGGCGAGGCCGCCGAGAAGGTCTGGGCGCTGGAATCGCTGGATCAGTTTGTGCTGGGACCGTTACTGTCTTTGCTGGCCGCGCATAAACCGTATCGCGTGTTATTGACGACCGACGGCGCCGTCGTATCGACCGACGGGCGCGCGGCGCCGGACCCGCTGCCGTTTATTCTGTCGGGCGAAGGCGTGGAGCCCGACGGCGTGGGGCACTGGGATGAGGCGGCCTGCGCGGAAGGGGCCCTGGGTAAGGTCCGGGGGTACGAAGTGTTGGATATGCTGAGGAAGGAGTAGGCACGGGTATGGCGACCTATGTACAAAAATTCGGGGGCAGTTCCGTGGCGGACGCGGAATGCATGCAACGGGTGGCGCAACGCGTATACGACACGAAAAAGGAAGGCCATTCCGTCGTGGTCGTGCTGAGCGCGATGGGGAAGACGACCGACAATCTCATTAACCTGTCCAAGCAGGTCAATCCGCAGCCGGCCGAGCGCGAGATGGACATGCTGCTGTCCACGGGGGAACAGGTTTCCGTGTCGATTCTCGCCATGGCGTTGCACGCGCTGGGCGCGGAGGCGGTGTCCTTGACGGGGCCGCAGGCGGGGATCGCAACGGACGCGGCGCATACGAAGGCCAAAATCCTGTCGATCCAGCCGGATCGCATCGTGGACAACCTGCGTAAAGGGCGCATTGTGATCGTGTGCGGTTTCCAGGGACTGTCGCCGACCGGCGACATCGCCACATTGGGACGCGGCGGCTCGGACACGACGGCCGTGGCGTTGGCGGCGGCGTTGAAGGCCGATCGCTGTCAAATCTTTACGGACGTGGACGGCGTGTACACCGCCGATCCGCGTGTGGTGAAGCGGGCGCGGAAGCTCGACACGGTCGCGTATGATGAAATGTTGGAAATGGCCAGCCTGGGTGCTAAGGTCCTGCAATCCCGGTCCGTCGAATTCGCCAAGAAATACGGCGTGGAACTGGAAGTGTTGACCAGCTTCGAACGCATGCCGGGTACGGTCGTAAAAGAAGAGGTGGAAGATATGGAAGACATTGTGGTGCGAGGCGTGGCTGCGGACAAGAACCAGGCCAAGGTAACGATTCAACGGGTACCGGACCGGCCCGGTGTGGCGGCGACGTTGTTCAAGGAATTGGCGTCGGCGAACGTGAACGTGGATATGATCGTGCAGAACGTCAGCGAGCAGGGGCACACGGACATGACGTTCACCGTGCCGCGCGATGAAATCAACCGCACACGCACCGCCGTGGACGGGTTGCTCGAAATCGTCGGCGCGGCCGGCGCGTCCTACGACGTGGACATCGCCAAGGTCAGCATTGTCGGGGTCGGTATGCGGAGTCATTCGGGGATCGCCTATCAGATGTTCGAGGCGCTGTCCGAAAACAAGATCAATGTTGAGATGATTTCCACTTCTGAAATCAAGATTTCAGTGGTGATCCGCAGCGCCTACGCCGATCAGGCTGCGCAGGTGTTGCACGATGCATTCAAACTGGACCAGGTCAACGGAACGGCCTGACGCCCCGCTCGGTGCGGCGCGCGTTTTCACGGACGAACGAACAGGCGGATAATGAAAAAGATAGCCATATACGATACCACGTTGCGCGACGGGACCCAGGGCGAGGGAATCGCCTTCTCGGCGCCGGGCAAATTGCGCGTGGCCGAACGACTTGACGCGTTCGGAGTGGACTATATCGAGGGCGGATACGCCGCGTCGAATCCCCGGGACATGGCCTTCTTTCGCGAGATCAAAGGGTGTAATCTGACCCACGCGAAAGTGGCGGCCTTCGGCAGCACGCGCCGCGCCAATATCGCCGTGGGCGAGGATCCCGGCGTACTGGCGTTGATGGAGGCGGACACGCCCGTGGTCACCTTTTTCGGCAAGAGCTGGAAATTGCATGTGCGGGATGTGTTGCGCACCACGCCGGAAGAGAATATCGCGATGGTGGCCGATTCCGTCCGTTACTTCAAGGAACGGGGCAAGGAGGTCATCTACGACGCCGAACACTTCTTTGACGGGTACAAAGACGACCCGGACTACGCCGTAGCCACGCTGCGCGCCGCGGCCGAAGCGGGCGCGGATATGATCGTGCCGTGCGATACCAATGGCGGCACGTTGCCGCACGAGGTCCATGACATTGTGAAGGGGCTGTGCGCGGCGTTCGACACACCGCTGGGCATCCATACGCATAACGATTCCGAGCTGGGGGTCGCCAATTCGTTGGAAGCCGTTCGGGCGGGGGCCGTACATGTTCAGGGCACCGTCAACGGGTTCGGCGAACGTTGCGGCAACGCCAATCTCGTATCCATCATCCCGAATCTCATGCTGAAGCTGGGATATTCCTGCTTGCGGGACGGCGATGAGTCGCTCAAACAGTTGCGCGATGTTTCGCAGTTCGTGAACGAGCTGTCGAATCAGCGCCCGTGGCAGAAGGCGCCGTTCGTGGGTGACAGCGCATTTGCGCACAAGGCGGGCATGCACGTGGACGGGATCCGGAAGAATCCGCACAGTTTCGAACATGTCGATCCCGAACAGGTCGGCAACCGGCGGCGCGTGCTCATCTCCGAGTTGTCGGGAGCGAGCAATGTGTTTCTCAAGGCCGTCGAGATGAATTTCAAGGTCGACAAGACCTCGCCGGAAGTGAAGGAAATTCTGCGCGAACTGGAACGGCTCGAAAAGGAAGGCTACGAGTTCGAGGCCGCCGAGGCCTCGTTCAAGTTGTTGATCCAGAAGGTGCTGAAAGCGCATCGTCCGTTCTTCGGTTTGGAAGGGTTCCGGGTCATCGCCGAGAAGAACGACGCCGGCAGCCCGTGCCGGAGCGAGGCGACCGTTAAGCTGGAGGTGGATGGCGTCAGCGAGCACACCGTTTCGGAAGGAGACGGCCCCGTCAATGCGCTCGACGGCGCGTTGCGCAAGGCGTTGATCCGGTTCTATCCGCAGATCGCGGACGTGGTGTTGACGGATTATCGCGTGCGTATCCTGGATCCGGAAGAGCATACGGCGGCCAAGACGCGCGTGTTGATTGAGTCCACCGACGGGAAGGAGACGTGGAGCACCGTCGGCGTGTCCGAAAACATCATCGAAGCCTCCTGGGAAGCGCTCGTGGACAGCGTCGAGTACAAGATGTTTCTGGACGAACAGAAAGGTGAAGCGCCGGACGCGTGAGGGCCCATGACTGAACTATCCAAGACCTACGATCCGAAAGCCGTCGAAGACAAGTGGTACGCGTGGTGGATGGAACGCGGTTATTTCCGCGGGGACGCGTCCAAAGGCGGTACGCCCTATCCCATTGTCATTCCGCCGCCGAACGTGACGGGCATCCTGCACATGGGCCATGCGCTGAACAATACGATTCAGGACGTATTGACGCGGTGGCGCCGCATGCAGGGCTATAACACCGTATGGGTGCCGGGCACGGATCACGCGGGGATCGCCACCCAGAATGTCGTCGAACGCGCTCTGAAAGAAGAGGGCAAGTCGCGGCACGACCTGGGCCGGGACGCCTTTGTCGAGCGCGTATGGCAATGGCGCGAGCAATACGGCAACACGATCAAGAACCAGTTGATGCGTATCGGGGCCTCCTGCGACTGGGAGCGCGAGCGGTTCACCATGGACGAAGGGCTTAGCCGCGCCGTGACCGAGGTCTTTGTCCGGTTGTACGAAAAGAATCTGATCTATCGCGGCAACTACATCATCAACTGGTGTCCGCGCTGTCAAACGGCGTTGTCCGACGAGGAAAGCGAGCATCGGAGTGTTGACGGCCGGTTGTACTATGTGCGTTACCCCATCAAGGGCGGAAAGAAAAAGGACTATGTGCTCGTGGCCACCACCCGCCCGGAAACGTTGCTGGGCGACGTGGCGGTGGCGATCAATCCGCGGGACGATCGATACCGGCACTTGGTCGGAAAGGAGATCGTCCTGCCCGTGTTGCACCGGACGTTGACGGTGGTGGAGGATGATTTCGTCGATCCGGAATTCGGCACCGGTGTGGTCAAGGTCACGCCCGCGCACGATCCCAACGACTTCGAAATGGGACAGCGACACGAGTTGCCGTCCGTCAATGTCATGGACGAAGACGGCTATATGAACGACGCGGCGGGTCCGTACAAGGGGATGGACCGGTTTGAGTGCCGCGCGCGGATCGTCGAGCAACTGAAGGAAGAAGGGCTGCTTGAGCGGGAGGAACCGCATCCGCACGCCGTCGGCCATTGTTATCGTTGCGATGCGGTGGTCGAACCGCGGCTGTCGCCGCAATGGTTTGTGAAGATGAAGCCGCTCGCTCGCCCGGCGCTGGACGTTGTGAAGGAGGGCCGCATCCAGTTCGTGCCCGAGCGCTGGACCAAGGTCTACGTGGAATGGATGGAGAACATCCGCGATTGGTGCATCTCGCGGCAGATCTGGTGGGGTCATCGGATCCCCGTATTCTACTGCGATGAATGCGGGAACGAATGGGCGTCGCGCGAGACGCCCGACGCCTGTGCGGCGTGCGGCGGCGCGCGGATCCGACAGGACGAAGACGTGTTGGACACCTGGTTTTCGTCGTGGCTTTGGCCGTTCAGCGTGTTCGGCTGGCCGGACGAAGATCCGGATCGGGATTTTTATTATCCGACCGCGACCCTGTCCACCGCCTCGGAAATCATCTTCTTCTGGGTCGCCCGCATGGTGATGGCTGGACTGGAATGCATGAACGACATTCCGTTCACGCACGTGTACATCCACGGAACGGTCCGGGACGAGATCGGACGCAAGATGAGCAAGAGCCTGGGCAACTCGATCGATCCGTTGACGATTGTCGATAAGTACAGCGCCGACGCCCTGCGTTTCAGTCTGATGATGCTTTCTGCGACCGGTACGGACGTGCAGTTGTCCGACGAAAAATTCGAGATCGGTCGCAATTTCGGCACGAAACTCTGGAACGCCGCGCGGTTCATGCAGATGCATGGGGCCACGGCGCCGGCCGATTTTGTCGAACCGCAGTTCGACGCCGCCCTGCTCAGCGCCGACGACCAGCACATCCTCGCCCGGCTGCATGATACGATTGCGTCGTGCACGGAGAGCCTTGAACGTTTCCGTTTCAACGATTACGCCCGCGGGATCTACGATTTTCTATGGCACCAGTACTGCGACTGGTACGTGGAATATTCCAAGCCGATCCTGTACGGCGACGATGCGGTGCGGCGCGATCAAGTATTGAAGGTCATGCACTATGCGTACGCCAACGCGTTGCGTCTGTTGCATCCGCTCATGCCGTTTGTCACCGAAGAGCTGTGGCAGGGTATGGGCTATAACGCGTTTCATGAGAGCATCATGATCGCGCCATGGCCGGAAATGCGGGAAATAGACGAGCTTGAGGAGTGGGGCGTTCAGGCGGCGGTGGTGTCGTATGTGGACGCGAAACACGATCTCATTCGCGTGGCGCGTCAATTGCGCGCCGACTACGGATTGCCGCCGCGCCGGGAGATCGACTTGATCATTCGCGCATCCAATGAACGGAACGAGAAGCGCTTGATCCGCGATGAGGAGTCGATCGCTTCGTTGTTGTCCGCGAAGAAGATCCAATTCGACCGGCACTACGCGCCGCCGAAGGCCATGCCCAGCGCTATCAGCCAGTTGGGCGCCGTTTATATGCCGGTGGAGGGGGTCATCGACGTCGAACAGGAAGTCGGCAAACTTCGCGTGCAACAGGAAAAGGTGGCGGCGGAGCTGCAGAAGGTGGTGCGCAAGCTGGGCAACATGGACTTCATCAGCAAGGCGCCCAAGCACGTGGTGGCACAACAGGAAGAGCGAAAGAAGAGTCTGGTGGAGAAAAGTGATAAACTCGAAAAACTGATCGAGACCCTGTCCGAAAGCGATCCGGCCGCTTCACAGCAAGAGCGAACCTGAACGCGCACACTCTTTATCCACTCATACCCGAATGCCAACAGAAACCCGGCGTCACTCCGTCGTCCGGGTGAGGAAGGTGACGACTTCGTCCCACCACGGGCTTTGCGCGCCGTAGTCGAGCGTGTTGTGTGTGCGGTCTTCCTGATTCCAGATGCGTTTGGGGCCGTCGTAACCGTCGTATAGTTTCTGTCCGAACTTCGCGGGCACGATTTCGTCGCGTCCGGCGACCAGAATTGCGACGGGCCCCTCATAGTTTTCGAGGTGCCGGGCGCTCTCATACCGGTCGCGCATCAGCCAGCGCACGGGAAAGATCGGGTAATGACTGCGCGCCACGTCCACCAGGCTGGTAAACGGCGTGACCAGGAAAAGGCCGGCGATGTGATCGGGTTGCGTGCCGGCAAGATAGGTGGCCACCCCGCTGCCGAGCGATTCGCCGCCGAGAAAGATGCGGCCGTCGTGTTCATCGCTCAACTGTTTCACCGCGTCTTCGGCGGCGGCATAAAAGTTCGGTTCGGAAGGCCTGCCGCTGCGCGTGCCGTAGCCCGGGTATTCAAAAATATAGACGGTGAACTCGGGATATAATCCTCTGGCAAAGTAGCCCCGATGCGCGGCGAAGCCGGCGTTTCCGTGGAAGATCAATATCGCGTCGGCGTCATCGGACGCCGTACGTGAGCGCCAGCCGATAATATCCCCGTCGTCGTTCCGCCATGGGCTCATGCCCTCGCCGGCGGCCGTGACCATCGCTTCGGATTCCGACGCGCGTGCGGGATAATAGATCATGGCGCGCTGGCAGCCGGCCAGTACCAAGACCAGGCCGATGTAGACCAAGGCAACGACGCGTACGAGCACGATGAGCGAATCCCACATACGGAAAGGATACGACAACTCGTGCGGCGGGACAAGGGCCATATCCCTGCGCTGACTTCCGTATTGACGTGATGGGGGGCTTGATTGATACTCTATGGTTTGCTTGGAGGAACAGCGGAGTAACCCATTGGAATAACAAGGAAGGTCTTCTCATGGAATTTGGCATCTGCTTCAAGGGGGATATTGACGTCCAACGCACCATTCGTCTCGCGCAGACGGCGGAGGAGGGCGGATTCGACTACGTCTGGACCTTTGATTCGCACGTATTGTGGAAGGAAGCCTTTAACATGCTGGGCGTGATCGCGGCGAACACCAAGCGTGTAAAGCTCGGCCCGCTCGTCACCAATCCCGGCCCGCGCTCGGTGGATCTGGCGGCCAGCATTTTTGCCACGCTGAATATCGTGTCCGAAGGGCGTATGGTTTGCGGCATGGGGCGCGGAGACAGTTCGCGCCGGATGATGGGCAAGCCGCCCACGACCATCAAGCGGATGATGCAGTATTCGGAGGATCTCAAGACCCTGGCCGAAGGCGGCACGGTACAGGTGGACGGCGTGGACGTGCAATTGCCGTGGGCGAATCCGGACTATAAACTGCCCATGTGGCTTGCCGGCTACGGACCAAAGGTGTTGCGGGCGTGCGCGCCGTTAGCGGATGGGATTGTGTTGCAGATCGCCGAGCCGAGCCTGATCACCTGGTTCATCGACCAGGTCAAGGCCGGCGCCGAAGAGGTGGGGCGTGATCCGTCTGAGATTCAATACATGGCTGCCGCGCCGGTTTTTGTATCCGACGATCTGGATAAATGCCGCGAACAGTGTCGCTGGTTTCCCGGCATGGTGGGCAATCACATTGCCGATCTGATCAAGAACCAATCCATCGGAGTCCCGGACAATCTGCTCAAGGCCATCGAGGGACGGACGGGCTATGATTACAAGCAGCACGCCGACAAGGATTCCGATCATCTTGACTGGGTCACGTCGGACGTGGTCGACAGCTTTTCCGTGCTCGGTCCGGCGGAGATGCAGATTGAGAAGCTCAAGGCGTTGCGCGACGTGGGCTTGAACCAGTTTGTAATCTATCTGATGTGCGAAGAAGAAGAGAAGATTGTGGAAACCTACGTCAACGAGATCATTCCCGCGCTCAGAAAGTAATTATGCGTTCCCGAACGCCGCGGCGAAGTCATGAAGCGGAGGGTGTAACAGAACGGGCTTCCGGGCCGTTCATCGATGACTTGGCGCGCCGGGCTCTGGAGGAGCTGATGGGCGAAGCCGCCGCCTTGCGGGACCGGCATTGGGGGCGCACGGTTACGTATTCGCGCAAGGTCTTCATCCCCCTGACCCACCTGTGCCGCGATGATTGCGGGTATTGCACGTTCGTCCGTCGTCCCGGCTCGCCGCTCGCGCGCTATATGGCGCCGGACGAAGTGTTGACCGTGGCGCGACAGGGCCGGGCGCTCGGTTGCAAGGAGGCGTTGTTCAGCCTCGGAGAAAAACCCGAGTTGCGGTATCAGGAAGCGCGCGACGCGCTGGCCGAACTCGGTTATACGCGGACCATCGATTACCTGCGCGATATGTGCGAGCGGGTTGTGCGCGAGACGGGACTGATCCCGCACGCGAACCCGGGCACGATGAACGAAGAAGAGCTGGCCCGGCTCAAACGCGTGACCGGCAGCATGGGGATCATGGTGGAGAACGTCAGCCGGCGCCTGACCCAAAAGGGCATGCCGCACCACGCTTGCCCCGACAAGGTACCGGTGCAACGTCTGCGCACGCTGGAACGCGCGGGCAAACTCGGCGTGCCGTTCACGACCGGGATACTCATCGGTATCGGCGAGACGTGGGAGGAACGGATCGAGTCCCTGCTGGCGATCAACGAGATTCACCGGAAGTACGGCCATATTCAGGAAGTCATCGTGCAGAATTTCCGAGCCAAACCGGACATTCCGATGGCGCACCATCCGGAGCCGACGCAGGAAGACATGTTGCGCACGCTGGCTGCGGCGCGGTTGGTGCTCGATCCGGGGATCAGCCTGCAGGCGCCGCCGAATCTGGAAGAAGCGTTCGGCCCGTACGTGCGCGCGGGGATCAATGATTGGGGCGGCGTTTCCCCGTTGACCCGGGACTTCATCAACCCCGAACGCGCCTGGCCGCAGATCGCGCGCTTACGGGAAGTCACCGAACAGGAAGGATGCTCTTTGCAGGAACGGTTGACCGTATATCCGAACTACTTGAACGATCCCGACCGATTCATTGCCCCGGATATGCGCGGGCCGCTCGATGAAATCGCTAGACACGATGGTCTCGCTGCGGTTCAATGCTTGGTTTGAACAGAAGCTTGCAAAGATGTTTAACAGGAGGACGCGAAGAATAGGACTCCTTCGGTCAAGCCGAACATGGAATGTTCTCTTTGCTGAACACTGAACCCTGAAAACCCGCGTGATTACGCACAATCGACAAAACCTGGATGAGGGCATCGCCGACGTCGAGTCGTTGTTCAAGCGCATAGATTCGGATGTGGCGCGTACTCTCGAGAAACCGTTGACGGGCGGAGCGCTTACAGCGGACGAAGGCGAGCGCCTCTTTCATTCGCAGGGCGAGGAACTGGCCGCGCTGCTGAAGACCGCCGACATCGTCCGCCATCGCACGGTAGGTGATGCGGTGTCGTTTGTCGTCACGCGCAACATCAATTTCACCAACGTCTGTTACATGGGCTGCCGGTTCTGCAATTTTCACAAGCGCATGGAGGATCCGGACGCGGAGCTATTGCCTTTTGAAGAGATTGCGCGGCGCGCGGAAGAGGCTTGGCGGCGGGGCGCGACGGAGGTGTGCATTCAGGGCGGCCTTCATCCCCGAATCAAGGGCGATCATTACCGGAACATCCTCATCGCCATCAAGGAACGTGTGCCGGAGATGCATATTCATGCCTTCTCCCCGTTTGAAATCTGGTTCGGCGCAAAGAAGCAGCGTTGTTCGCCGGAGTCGTTCATTCGTGATCTCATGGAGCACGGATTGGGCTCGATGCCGGGCACGGCGGCGGAGATCCTGGATGTGGAAGTGCGCAAGAAGCTGACCCAGGACAAGCTTACGGCCGATGAATGGGTGCGAATCATCAAGGCGGCGCACGCGAACGGGCTGCCGACCACATCCACCATGATGTACGGACACGTAGATGAGCCGCGGCATTGGGCGCAGCACATGGCATTGTTACGCTCGATCCAGCGCGAGACCGGCGGCTTCACGGAGTTCGTGCCGTTGGGTTTCATTCATTATGATTCCCCGATATTCCGCGATGGCGAATCGCGGCCCGGGCCGACCTATGACGAGAACATTCGCGTACATGCCGTCGCGCGGCTCATGCTGCATGGTTGGATCGACAACGTGCAGGTGTCGTGGGTCAAGATGGGTCCGGAACTTGCGCGCGAGATCCTGTCGTACGGGGTGAACGATCTGGGCGGGACCTTGATGAACGAAAGCATTTCACGAGCGTCCGGTGCGCCGCACGGCCAAGAGATCACGCCGGCGGAGATGGTGCGGATCATTCGCGCAGCGGGTCGTGATCCGGTGCGTCGCAATACGCTGTACGAGGTGTTGGAACGATACGACGACCATGATCCGGATGACTACGATCCGCTTGTCGGTCGCAACGAGATTCAGGCGCAGGCGGTGGACCGGGTGGCCGGTTCGCGGAAGGGGTCTGGGGCCCTGGCGATGGAGGGGTGAGGATGGTGCTGGCATGGAACGGCCCCGCTTCCAGGGCCGGGTATGGACGGTCCGGCGTATCACCGGACGCGGAAGCTCCGTATGGGATGAGAAACGATCACAATAGAGTCGAACACATTACAGAAAGGACAATGACATGAGCGCGGAAAAGAAACGGATGGCCCTTTATCTACAGGACAAGCACTCCCTGCAGGACGGAATCAAATATTGTCAATACGCCGAATCGAAGGGATTCGAGGCCGTGTGGCAGGCGGAATCGCGTCTGGTACGCGATGCGATCGTGCCCATGGCGGCGTTTGCCGCGACCACGAAGAACTTGAAAGTCGGATCCGGCGTGATCAACAACTGGACGCGGAACATCGGGTTGTTGGCCTCGACGTTTCTGACGCTTGACGATCTGGCGCCTAATCGCGTCATTTGCGGTATCGGCGCGTGGTGGGATCCGCTGGCGAAGAACGTCGGGGTCGATCGCAGCCGGCCTCTCAAGGCCATGCGCGAGACGGTGGAAGTGTTGCGGCGCCTGTTGAATATGGAAACGGTGACGTTTGATGGCGACTTTCACAAAGTCAACGGGATCAAGCTGGACGTGGTGCACGGCAACACGGATCCCCGCAACGTCCCGATCATGATCGGGGCCACGGGACCCAAGATGATGGAGATGACGGGTGAAATCGCGGATGGCGCCTGCCTCAATTACTGCGTATCGCCGGACTACAACGTTAAGGCGATGGAGCTGCTCGAAAAGGGGGCGAAGAAGGCGGGTCGATCGCTGGACGACATTGATCGTCCGCAATTGATCGTTTGCTCCGTGGATCATGACGAGAACAAGGCGCGTTATGCGGCCAAGTGGCTCTTGACCCAGTATCTGGCGCAACAGCCGCATATCGCCAAGGCCAGCAACACGCCTCAAGAAGTCGTGGATAAGATTCAGGAGACCCTGGGTTGGCCGGCGACGAAAGAGCAGGTCGAAAAGGCCATGCAATATGTGCCGGACGATCTGGTGGATCGAATCTCCGCGAGCGGTACGCCGGAACAGGCGAAGAAGAAGGTCCAGGAATACATCGATCACGGCTGTACCTGTCCGATCCTCTATCCGATGGCGGACGACGTGCAACTGATGATCGATACCTTTGCGGTCAACTAAGCACTCGACCGGCGCCGAGCGATCGGCGGAACAGGGTCGGGCGGTACCGGGAGTCCTTCTTATATGAGCCAGGACGACTCTTCGAGTGTGCTGTTGTTTTCCGGCGGAGTGGGCGGGGCGAAGCTGGTGGACGGCTTCGCCCGGCTTGAGCCGGGCCGGCCCCTTGACATCATCGGCAATACTGGCGACGACGTGGAACAGCACGGGTTGTGGATCTCGCCGGACCTCGATATCGTCACGTACACGCTGGCCGGTATCGTTGATGATGAGAAAGGGTGGGGGATCGAGGGTGATACGTTTCGGACGATCGAGATGCTCAATCGTCTTGGCGAAGATACGTGGATGAATCTCGGCGACCTCGATCTGGCCACGCATATCTATCGCACGAAACAGCGCCGTGCCGGAGTGCGCCCGACCGTGATTGCGTCCGACATCGCGCGCCGACTCGGTGTATCTGGCGCGCGGGTCATGCCGCCCACCGACGAGTTCCTGCAGACGATGGTCGAAACGGACGAAGGCGCGATGAACTTTCAGGCCTATTACCTGAAAGCGCGTTGCCGGCCGGAACCGCGCGATGTGTGGTTTGACGGCGCCGACACGGCGCAGGCCACGCCGGAAGTGTTGGACGCCATAGGGACGGCGAGCCTGATTGTCGTTGCGCCAAGCAATCCGGTGGCCAGTATCGGACCGATTCTGGCGGTTGACGGTGTAAGGAATGCGTTAGCCGCAGCGTCGACGTTCCGGGTCGCCGTATGCCCGCTGATCGGCGGGCAATCTTTGAAAGGACCGTCGGACCGTATGATGCGGGCAAAAGGGTTTTCTTCGGACGCGCTAGGTGTGGCGAAATATTATGACGGGTTGATCGATGCGATCGTGATCGACGAAGCGGATCGCGCGCACAGAGCCGAACTGGAAGAGATGGGTTTGAAGGTGAAGACGACGCGCACCGTGATGCAGAGCAAAGAGGACCGTGTACGTTTGGCAGGGGAAATTGCGGAGTGGGGTGCGGGTGTTCGCGCTCGGTGATGTCCTCGCATCGCGGAGAAGAGGGAGCGAACGTCCAACGTCCAACATTCAACGTTGAACGTCCAATGTTCGATGTTCGACGTTCAGCGCACGGCAGCCGAGTTTTGGGATAAGTTTGAGTAGCGCCCTGCTCCATCAGGGAGAAGGTGCGGGATGGAAGTTTAAGCCGGCAGGAATATGAAAGATATCAACATCGTATTGCCGATCAAAGACCCGATGAAGGCGAAGGAGCGTTTAGCGGCCTTATTGACCCCGGACCAGCGTCGCGCCCTGGCCTTGATGCTTATTGAGCAGACCTTTTCCTTCTTCAAGGATTTCACGTCCATTGCTCATATCCTGGTCGTGACGGATTCGGAACGCGTGGCGGGCCGTGCGGAAGAGGAAGGTTTCTCCGTATTGCGCGAAGAGGCTTCCGAGGGGGAAACCGCCGCCGTGGAAAAAGCAACCGCTTGGAGCGGGGCGCAAGGTTTCCGTTCGCAGGTAGTCATTCCCGGGGATATGGCGGGTCTGGATGCCGCAGAAATTCGCGATCTACTGACGCGGGAACGGCCCGATCCCTCGGTGATCTTATGTCCAGCCACGGGCGACGACGGGACCAATGCGATTCTGACCACGCCGCCCGATGTGTTGCGATTTCGTTTCGGCGATCGTTCTTTTCCCGATTATATGGCGCAGGCGCGCGAAAAGGGGGTGCCCTGCTCGGTTGTCCGCCTCGACAGCCTGGTGCTTGATCTGGACACGCCGGACGATGTGCGCGCTTTCATGCAAAACGGACAAAACGACACGCTAAAGAAGGTATTGGAAGAATGGGACATCCCCCGGAAGTTATAATGCGCGCATTGCCGGGGCTGCCGGAAGTCCGGGCGGGCGATGATCTGACCGCGTTTGTCGCGGACGCGTTAGCGCGTGCCGAGTTGGCGCTGGAACCGGGCGATATTCTTGTGCTGGCGCACAAAGTCGTATCCAAAGCCGAGGGTCGCGTGTTCCGTCTGGAAGACGTGCACCCATCGGATGAGGCCATGCGGCTCGCAAAAGAGGTGCGCAAGGATCCCGCCAAAGTCGAATTGATCCTGCGGGAAAGCCGAAAGATTCTACGCATCAAACCGCCGACGTCGGAGCGGGAATCGGTGTTGATATGCCTGCATCGGCTCGGACTGATTATGGCGAACGCGGGTATCGACGAGTCCAACGTGCCGGACGGCGGGTCGGTGGTGTTGTTGCCGGAAGATCCCGACGCCAGTGCCTGCGCGTTGCGGAAAGGATTGGAACAACGATTCGGAACGGCGCCCGGCGTGATTATCGCCGATTCGTTCGGCCGTCCGTGGCGGATGGGACTGGTGAACGTGGCGATCGGCTTGGCGGGCGTACCGGGTTTGGTGGATTTGACCGAAACGCAAGACGCTCATGGCCGCCCGTTACGTGCGACGATCCCCGCGTTCGCGGACGAGGTGGCGGCCGCTGCGGGGTTGCTGATGCATAAGTCGGCAGGGATTCCGGCGGTGCTGGTACGCGGATTGCAGTGGGAGGCAGGGGAAGATCGCGCCGAATCGATGCTCCGCCCGGAGGCGGACGACCTGTTTCGGTAGAAATGGAAACAACGTATTCGTCCCTTTAAAGGGCACGATTACGGCTTCGGTTTGCGGCGCGCGGTGCCGTCTTTGTAAAAGGGCAGTTCGGTTATTTCCGCCGGTAACCGTTTTCCGCGCGTTTCCACTTCCAGTTTTTGGCCGGGCTCAGAAAGGTCGGACCGGACATAGGCGAGGGCGACGGCGACATTCAGGCTGGGCGCCAGGGAACCGCTGGTAACGGCGCCGACCGGTTCATCGCCATGGATAACGGTGTCGCCCGCCCGGGCGGCGCGTTTGGTCTCAAGGCGCAGCGCGGTGAGTTTTTCCGGTACGCCTTCTTCGAGATCGCGCAAAACGGCCGCGCGCCCGATAAAATCCTTGTTCGTGTCCATGAAAAGGCCGTTCACGGCGGCCACCGGGGTGCGGTCGGGCCCGAGTTCATGCCCGTACAGCGGATAGCCGACTTCCAGGCGCAGCGTGTCCCTCGCGCCGAGTCCGGCGGGTTTGATCGCGCCGGGAGCCAGCAGTTTCTCCCAGATACGCGCGGCTGCTTCAGCCGGGAAATAGAATTCGTAACCCCATTCCCCGGTATATCCCGTTCGGCTTATCAGACAGGGTATGCCGTCGATCTCCCATTCTGCGCAGTAGAAGAATTTCAGGTCGGGAAGGGAACGGCCCAGGGCCTTCTCGGTTTCCGCGCGTGAGTCCGGGCCTTGCACATCCAGTTTGGCCATGGTCGGCGACATATCTGAGAAGGTGGTGTCCGGAGATAAATGCGATTGAATCCATTCGGCATCTGCTGCCAGTGTGCCCGCGTTGACAACCAGAAAGAATCGGTCCGGTCCAAGCCGGTAACAGGTCAAGTCATCGATTACGCCGCCGTCTTCCTTGAGTAGGAAGCCGTATCGGCACTGGTTCATTTTGATGGTGGCCACGTTCTGGGTCAGTAATCGGTCGAGATCGGCCTCGGCGCCCGGCCCGCTGATCTCGAATTCGCCCATGTGGCAGGTGTCGAATAGCGAAGCCCGGGTGCGTGTGTGCTCGTGTTCAGCGAGGATGCCCGCGTATTGGATCGGCATGTCCCAGCCTGCAAACGGAGCCATACGCGCGCCGAGCGCCGCATGGTTATCATATAAAGGAGTTTGTTTCTGCATGGGTAGGACCTTACAACAACCGCCGCACATTGGCGACCCCTTTAGAACAATTCTATCACTGGACGTTGCATCCACGCTGTTACCCGTCTCAATGTTCTAAGCCTGCTTCCGTAGCTCCCATTTTCAATGGGAGCAATGCGCCGATTGGAAATCGGCGCTACGGATAGGGCCAGCGTATGCGCTCGACCAGCATCGCCAGGAAGACGACGGCGGCGCCGATCGTATTTGCGAGGACATCCCCCCAATCGGCGGTGCGCCATGGGATGTAATACTGATAACCTTCCATCGCCGCGCCGTACACGGTGGCATAGAGAAACGCGCAGCCCGCGGCCCATTTCATCGTAACGGTCGAACCTTTTCTGAACGCGAGATAGGTCAACAGGGACAGGGATCCGAACAACATCATATGCGTCGGTTTATCCGCCCAGGGCGGAAGCCAGCCGGGGACGTACCGGTGCACGCGTCTAGTCAGTAGAAAAAAGATGCAGACACTCCAGCCCACCGGCAATAACCAGACCGCATAAGGTATGAGGACGCGTAGTTTCACGGTCGCCCAATCTACCCGTGCGCCCTGAATCACGCAAGATTCCTTAATGGGCTGGATAGAAGGGAACAGGACCAAGCAGCCACGAGATCTTCCGCTTATGGGCCTACCCGCAAGCTCTTTGTAGGGGCCGCGCTTGCGCGGACCGAGTATGTGGGTAGTGCTTGGTCTTCGCAAGCGAAGCCCCTACAACAATAGGTCTGAGCAGAGAACTGAATGCCCCCCCCCGCGCGTTAAATCCTGATTTGATTCGGACTGCCGGGTTTGCTAGAGTGACGGTAATCGAATGAATCGATTACAAGGAGTAGCGCTTTGAGCAAGGATATTTCGGCCATACTGGAAGGATGGGATTATGATCCATCCCGGGTTTCGGCGCGCTGGGTGAAGGGCCGGGACGGGCATACAAAAATACAATTACGCTTGGATTTGGGCCTTTTCCAGATAGAACCGGAAGGGCGTCCGGACGGAACGCGCCCGCGCGGCTACCCGACATTGCTGGATTATTATCTGACGCTGGAGCGCACCTCCTCCGGGAAACCGTTTCCGAGTCTGGACGAAAACGCCTGTGCCGAACTGCAGCAGGAGGCCGTACAATTCTATTATCGGTACCTGGCGCTTTATGCGTTACGTCATTACGAAGGGGTGATTCGCGATACGCGCCATAATATGATGGTGCTGGAACTGGTCGAACGGCACGGCGAAGACGAGGACGTGGTGTGGGAATTCCTGCAGTTTTATCCCTATGTCCGGATGATGCACGCGCGCGCGACGGCGGATCAGTTTGTAAACGACGGCAGGGACGAATACGAAATGGCGATCCTGGCCGTTGAACAGGGTCTGGCCGATATCCGCGCGTTCTGGAAAAAGCACGACGACACGGAATACGACACGGATATCACCACCGACGAGGAGGAGGTGTTGTCCGAGTTGTTGGCGGACCTGCGACAACGCAAGCCGAAAAGTCAGAGTGAACGTCTGCGCGAAGATCTACAGCGGGCCATCGCGCTGGAGAACTACGAGAAGGCCGCGTCCCTGCGCGATGCCTTGCGCCATATGGAGAAGAAATCGGTCAAGCCCGCCCGTCAGGATGTGCGATGATCATCATTGAACCCCACATCCACATGTTTTCCCGTACGACGGACGACTATCATGCCATGTACGAACAGGGGATCCGCGTCACCGTAGAGCCTTCCTTTTGGCTGGGCGCGTCGCGCCGCTACGCGGGCACGTTCTGGGATTACTTCGCCTTGATCCTCGATTTTGAAACGCAACGCGCGGAGCGGTTCGGTATTGATCATTACGCGAACATTGCCCTGAACCCGAAGGAGGCCGAGGACGTGGCATTGGCGCACGAAACCATTGACGGCATGGACCCCTATTGGGAGCACGAGCGCTGTTTGGCCGTGGGCGAAATCGGATACAACCTCATCACGGAGAATGAGGAAGAGGTGTTCATGCGCCAGCTTGAGATCGCCAAGGAGCGGAACATGCTGGTCATGATTCATACGCCGCACGATACGCCGCAGGTCAGCAAGCGCGCAGGCGTCGAGCGGACCATCGCAGTCTTGAAAGAACTGGATTACGATCACGACCGCATCATCATCGACCACAATACCGAAGACACCATGGATCTCACCCGCGCAGCGGATACCTGGGCTGGGATGACGGTCTATCCCTATTCCAAACTCAATCCCGTGCGGGCCATCGATATCCTCAAGAAATGGGGCCTTGAGAAGACCATGGTAAACAGTTCCGCCGATTGGGGCGTGTCCGATCCGACTACGCTCCCGAAAATCGCAGGGCACATGAAAGAAAACGGTTTTGCGGACGACGCGATCGAGAAACTGCTCTTCGATAATCCGTTGGCCTTCTATCGGCAAAGCGGCAAGTTCAATCCGCGCCTGGACCTCCCTTTCATTCATCCAAGCACCTATCAACGGTAAGGAATCCAAGCCAAGGCGTCCGGTTTCGACGCATTGCTGCGCGCGCGGATTGCCGGAATAGAGAGAGCATGAACAGAGAGCGCATGGTCGATCGAGTTCGCGCCTGGCTGCAATTGTTGCGTGCGCCCAATCTGTTTACCGTGCCCGGCGATCCGGTCGCCGGTTGCTTTCTTGCCGCGCAATCGCCGGCGCTGCCCTGGGCGGCCATGGGATGGGTGGTTGCGGCGGCGCTTGGTTTCTATGGCGCCGGGCTGGCATGGAACGATTATTTCGACCGGCACGAGGACCGCCGCGCGCGGCCCGACCGGCCGTTGCCGTCCGGCCGGATCCGGCCGGGGACGGCGTTGGGGGCGGGCTGGGTGTTGACGATTATCGGTTTGCTTATATGCGCGCACGTTGGGCTTGCGACCTTCTGGACCGGGCTAGCCTTGGCCGCATGCGTCTTTGGCTACAACGCCTGGTTCAAGTCCCTGCCAGTTCCCGGCAATATCGCCATGGGCGCGTGCCGCGGGTTGAGCCTATTGCTGGGCGCGTCCGCCGTACCGGAAATCAGCCTGCTCGCCGCGCCTGTCCCGCTCGCTGCCGCGATCGTTTTCCTGTATATCGCGGCGGTTACGCATCTGGCCCGACGCGAAACGGAATCCCATCGACCCGGCGTCGCCGCGTGGGGGCCGCTGATTGTGCTGATCGGCGGTGGCGCGTCGTATCTGCCGTATATGCCCGACATGCCTTGGCCGCGCCTTGCGTTTCTCGGCGTCTACACGTTGGCTTGTGTTGTCGCATTCCTCTTCTCTTTGCGTATGCGCGCGTCGGCGAAAGCATCGCTTCGGGCGGGGGAATTGCCCGGTTGGATCGGGCGCCTGATCGCCAATCTGCTGTTTCTGCACGCCGCCCTGGTTCTCAGCGCGAATCGCGGACTGGTCGGAGCAAGCGTCGCCGGGATGCTGGTTCTCTGCTGGGCTTGCAACCGACTGGTTGCCCGTCGTTTCTATGCCAGTTGAAGGGTTTCGATCGAAGCCGACCCGGATTCGGTAAAGACCGGTATTGCTCGTGATGTAAAACAACTTTATGGTGAACCCATGACTGTTTCGCGCAAGTTATTGGTGGTGCAACTCGCCGCTTTCGGCGCTGACATCGCTGCGCGCCTCAAACGACCGCCGGGCGGGCTGTCCTTTGCATCGATCGACTCGTCATTTCCCGCCGTAACCTGTACGGCGCAGGCCTCGTTTCGCACCGGCGCAGATCCGGCGCACCACGGCATGATCGCCAACGGCGTGTACCATGATCGCTTGAAAAAGATTCTGTTCTGGGAGCAGGCGGCCTCGCTCGTGCACGGGCCGCGCATCTGGGACGATTTCCGTGCGCGCGGCGGTAGAGTCGGGATCATGTTCTGGCAACAAAGCCTCGGCGAATCGGCCGACCTCGTTGTGTCGCCTCGCCCGATCCATAAGCATAGCGGAGGCATGATCCAGGACGTGTACACCGAGCCGCGCGACTTGTACGCCCGGTTATGCGAACGCGTCGGCCGGAAATTCAATCTCATGCACTATTGGGGTCCGCTGGCTTCGCGCAAGTCGACCGAATGGATCGTGGACGCCGTGAGCGCCGTCATGTCCATGCCGGATGTGGCGCCGGACCTGCTATTGAGCTATCTCCCGCACATGGATTACGACCTGCAACGGCACGGGCCGGCGCATCCCAAAGTCGATCGGGCGATCAACGAGCTGGAACAGTACCTGAGCCGGTTGTACGAGGTCGCGCGCTCCAACGGGTACGAGGTCTTGTTCGTCGGCGACTATGCGATCCGCGCCGTCGAACACGGGGCCGTGTTTCCGAACGGCGCATTGCACAACGCCGACCTGTTCCTGACGCAACAGGTCAAGGGCATGGCTTATCCCGATTTCTTTGCCGGCCGCGCTTTTGCGATGGTGGATCATGAAATTGCGCACGTGTACGTGCCGGACCGCACGGCGCTGGACCGGACGCGCGAGGTGTTATCCGACATCGCGGGGGTGGACCAGGTGCTGGACCGGGAGGCGCAGCGGGCGTGGGGCATCGATCATCCGCATAGCGGCGACTATATCCTGATCGCGGAGGACGGGTATTGGTTTGCTTATCCGTGGTGGACCGACCGGAGCGAGGCGCCTGATTTTGCGACGCACGTAGACATTCATAACAAGCCGGGATTCGACGCGTGCGAGCTGTTTTTCGGCTGGCCGCCGGGCAGCGTCAGTACGGACACGTCGAAGGTCAAGGGGTCGCACGGACGTGTCGGCGCCGACCGGGAAGTCGCCTGGGCGTCCAGCGCGGCGTTGGGGGAGGCGCCCCGGGATCTCGCCGGCTTGGGGCGCGCGGTACGGGCCTGGCTGTCGGCGACCGATTGAGTCCCGGATTGTCCGGCAAGACGGCGCGTCAACGTGCAATCGACGCTCTAAACGGATTTGGATTTCCCGTCCTCGACATAGCGGATCTCGTATAGATCCCGTCGACGATCGTTCCAGTTTTGCGTCGTGCCCCGGAAACGGTGTCGTCGCAGCAATTCGATGTCGACGTCCTGGATCACGAACGTCTCGATGTTCGGATTGCATTCGGCGGCGATGGCGTCGCGGCTGAACGAGAAATCGGCCGGCGTAAAGATCCCGGATTGCGCGTAATGGATGTCGGCGTTGTTGACGAAAGGAAGATTCCCGACGCAGCCGGCCACGGCGACGTAGACATGGTTTTCCACGCAGCGCGCCAGGGCGCAATGCCGCACACGGAGATAGCCGTGTCGTTCGTCCGTGTTGAACGGGACGAAGATGATCTGCGCCCCTTTCTGCCGGGCAATGCGACATAATTCGGGGAACTCGATGTCGTAACAGATCATGATCGCAATACGTCCGCAATCCGTGTCGAATACATTGATTTTGTCACCGCCGTTGACCCCCCACCACTTCCATTCCGCGGGCGTGACGTGCATCTTGCGTTGTCGTCCGATGGTTCCGTCGCGTCCGAAGAAGTAGCCCACGTTGTATAGTGAGTTGTCTTCGACTTCGAATTGCGAGCCGCCGATGATGTTGATGTTGTAGCGAATCGCGAATTCAGAAAACATTTCCAGGTATTGCGGCGTAAATTCGGCCAGCCGACGTGCGGCCTGGCTCGGCCGTTTGGTATCGCAAAACGAAAGCAACTGCGTCGTGATGAGTTCGGGGAACAGGACGAAATCACATTTGTAATCCGAAGCGGTGTCCACAAAGAAAGAACATTGCTGGGTGAATTCGTCAAAATCCTTGATGGCGCGCATCTGGTATTGCACGGCGGCGATGCGCACGACCTGTACGGGGCGGATCGCGCGCTTCTTGTACGGCCGGTAATCCACGTTGGTCCATTCCAGATAGGTGGCCCAGCCGACGCTGTCTTCGTCGGACGGCATATAATCGGGAATCAACTGTTTCAACTCGAACCCGTTCGCGAGCTGCGTGGTCAGTACGGGATCGTAGAGCGTCTTGTCCTCCACGTTTTCGGCGTATTCGTGCGCGGTCATGTCGTCCTGATGCCGGTGATAGCCGGGGATGCGGCCGCCGATGACGATCCCTTTCAGGTTTTTTTCGCGCACGAGATCCTTGCGCGCCTGGTACAGGCGTCGCGCGAGTTTCATGCCGCGATACTCGGGATCCACCATGATCTCGATGCCGTACAGCATGTCCCCGTTCGGATCGTGATTCCGGATATAACCGTTGTCGGAAATCTCCTTCCAGTTGTGCCAATCCGAATAAAGATCGAAATCCACGATCAGGCTGGTCGACGAGGCGACCACTGTCCCGTCGATCTCAATGCAGAATTGGCCTTCGGGAAAGTGTTGTAGCTGGCTGTCGAACTGTTCGCGCGACCAGGGTTCCATCTGTGGAAAGCATTTGTGTTGGATTTCGACGATCCGGTCGAAGTCCTCCGGTTTGATGCGGCGCAGCACGATCCTGCTTTCGAAATCGGCGATGTCGATCTTCCTGTTCATGGGGCCATCCTTTAGTTCAGTTTCTGTGAAGGCGGAGTCTATCGCATCGGCGCGCCGCTCGTCATCGGAATTCTTGGTCTGGACGCCGTCCGTGTCCTTGGCATATTCTGCGGGCGGGGACCTACTATGCAATCATCCTGGGTGGAAATTGATCCGACGATATTGGGCGCGAACATCGACGCGTTGCGCGCGGCTATTCGGCCGTCGACGGAGATCATGTTTGTGGTCAAGGCCGATGCGTACGGGCACGGGCTGGCTCCGATGGCGGTACAGGCGGCGGCGTCCGGCGTGCGCTGGTTGGCGGTGGCCTATTTGGATGAAGCGCTGACGGTACGTGCACGGTTGCCGGACGCGGATATTCTGGTCTTGGGCGTCGCGGAACCGGAAGACGTACCGCGCCTTGTGGCGGATCGCATCACACCGATTGTCGTGAGCGCTGAACACGGACAGGCGTTGGCGGCGGCGGCGCGGGCGATGGGCGCCACTGTGCCCGTGCATCTGAAAGTGGATACCGGCATGGGACGTCTAGGCGCCCCGTGGCAGGATGCCCACGAAATCTTCGATGTGTTGAATGGGGAAAAGGGCCTGCAGGTCACCGGATTGTGCAGTCATTTCGCCGCCGTTGAACCCAATGAACCGGAACGCGCGGAGGAGCAGGCGCAACGCTTTCTTGAGTTGGCC
Organism: Kiritimatiellia bacterium; assembly: GCA_007136425.1. Classification (GTDB taxonomy): domain Bacteria; phylum Verrucomicrobiota; class Kiritimatiellia; order SLAD01; family SLAD01; genus SKZA01. Next base: position 3,648 of record SLGY01000176.1, on the reverse strand, counting down.
CGCGCGTTGGAGGCGAAGCACGGACGTACGCTGTTCAAGCATTTGTCGAGTAGCCGCGCACTGTTATACCATCCCGAATGGGATCTTGACGCGATCCGGCCGGGCATTTGTTTGTACGGTTACGGAACGGAGGATCCGCGGATGCGCTTTCACGCTCGTCCGTTCTTGCAATGGAAGGCGCGGGTCATGCAGGTCAAAGCCGTGCCCGCCGGCTATCCGGTCGGTTATTATGGCACCTACCGGACGGAAGCGCCCACGCATATTGCTATCCTGTCGGTGGGCTATGCGGACGGGTATCACCGCGCGCTGAGTAATCGCGGCCACGTGCTGGTTCGCGGCCGGCGTTGTCCGGTCATCGGCCGGGTCAGCATGAACTGGGTGACGATTGATGTGGGGCCCGCCGGCGATGTGCGGCGCGGAGACGAAGCGGTGTTGATCGGGGAACAGGAGGGCGCGTCCGTGTGGGCGGGCGAGCTGGCCAAGATCTGTCGTACGATCCCATACGAGATACTGGTGGGTATTGATCCCGCAGCCGAACGCCGATACATCAATGCTGTATCCACCAATCCGCCGTAGCGCAGATGATGCATATGCCCGCCGCCACGATGGTAATGGCCAGGACCAGATTGGCTTGTTCCGGGATGGTTGTCCCACCCGTATGTTGGTACAACAGGTACGTTATCAGTCCGCCGGCAAAGAGTATGAAAAAAGCCAGCCACCACAGCCATGTGGGATTTCGCCTGCTCATCGTCCTTCCTTCCGAGTGAGCTGCTAATCCAAATCAGGCCGCCACGGGGCAACCCGTCGCGCCGCCGTTTGGCGTATCCAACCGTCTTTATCGCCCAGGCGCACCTTGTACCAGCCTTCCGTTACCGATTCGATACGCGCAATGGACCCGCGCGGCAGCGCGAAGTGTGCGGTGGATCCGTCGATCGGCGCAAACAGCGCTTCCTGTGCGGGCTGCGTAATGACCACTTCCGGATTCCGGTCCAAAAGAGCCCAGTGCGATATACCCGCCAAGGATAACAGAAGCACAAGGACGGTCAACGTCGCAATGACGCCCCAGCCCCGTCGCGTACCCGGCCAGAGCACGAAAGCGAGGTGTAGAGCGGTAAGCCACCAGGCAAGCGAGGCGACGATCGACCATTCCGACGCGGAAAGCATGTGCAGCCAGCGCGCGGGCGCGCCCGGCGGGGCGTAGGCGGCATCCGCTTGCAGTACGGCAAAGTGAAGGTTGTGCCGGATATCGGCGTCCCGCGGCGCAAGGTATTCGGCGTGTTTGTAATGGCGTATGGCCGATCCGGGATCGTTCATGCGAAAATAGGCGTTGGCGAGATTGAAGTACAGTTCCGGCGCGCGCAAACCGTCGCGCAACAAGCCTTCGTACAAGGTGACGGCCTGTTCGTATTCCTGCGCATCATACGCTTGGGCCGCCTGCGCGAAACGCGCGTCGGGCGACAACGCCCCGGCGGCGGCGACGCCGCCCGGCAAGCACGTCAGGATCAGCGCCGTGCAGGCAAGAACGGAATAAAGGCGCAGTCGTTTCATGCCTTCACCCTTTCGCAGGCCTTGAGTACGCGCCGAAAATCGTCTAACAGCGCACGCATACGTTCCTGGTCGACGCGTCCTCCGGCGTAACGGAGTTGTTCGCAATCGGCGAACAGGTAACCGATGGATTTCAACGTCTCCTCGTCCAAGCCGCGCTGGGCCATGACGCGCTGCACCTCTTCGGCCGTGACCGAGCCGGGCGCCAGATTGAGCCGATCGCCGAAATACGCGCTCAACGCCGACCAGAGCCCGTCGTGAAACGCGTCAACCGCTCCGTCCTGCAACGCCTTTTCGGCGCGGCGCAAACCCGGTCGGGCGCTGCGCGGCGCGCGATAGCGTCGCGCAAGTGCGATGTCTGTGTCCAGTCGGCGGCGACGCCGCGCCAGTAGAAACACGGCCAGCACCAAAATCGGCGGCGCGGTTTGCAGCGCGAGAAAGCCCGGACGCAAATACCACGGCCCGTCGTACACGTTCATCCAGCGCGCGGGCGCGGATTTGAGATAGACAATGTCCTCTCCAACAATGCGGGTTTGATGATCCGTGCGGGCGTCGTCAGCGCGAACCACGCGTTCATCGGTCGGGTCGCGCTTCTGAATGGCCAATTCGAAGGGGCCTTCGACCCTTGTTTCAAACCGTTCCTCGGCCGGATCAAAAAAACTGAAGTGCAGCGCCGGAACCTCCGTCGCTTCGTCGCTGCGCGGGATGATCACCTGTTCGTACATCTTCCGGCCCCGGCTGGCCGCGCGGTCGAGGTCCTGGTTGATCAGGCGCGGCGGATAGACGCGGAACAAATCGTTTTCGGGCACGCCGGGCGCGGAAACGGCGGTCATATTGCCTTCGCCCTCGATGAGCATGGATACCGTAATCGGATCGCCGGCCTGCACTTCCGTAGGATGCACGCGAACGCTGAAATCGAACGAGCCCACGCTGCCGGTATAGGATTCGGGGCGATCCGTTTGGGGGATGGCCCGCGCGGTTACTTCCACCGGGGTTAGCGGCAGCTCGAACGGGTGCGCTTCATAATTGGAAAACACGCCGTCGAAGAAAGGATCGTCGAACGGCCTGCGGCCGCGTTCGCGGGGAACAAGAATCTGGATGCGGAGTTCGGGGGCGAACCGGATCGTGCCGGCGGTCAGCGGTCGTATCCGCGTGCGATAGCGGCGCACATTGAACACATGGTTGTCGACGATTTCCCGCGTGGGCCGGAGTTCCTGAAACGGTTCCGTGGCAATGCCCGTATCCGGCAGGTTCACCAGCGAGACGTCCCGTCCCACATTGATGTCGCGCGAGTAGATGGCAATGGTCAACGTGAACGGTTCCTGGACATACACGCGCTCCTTGTTCACCTCCAGTTCGGCGAAAACAAAATCGGACAACTCCTCTGCTTGTGCGTCCGGATCGTCTCCGTCTCGGGTTGCAACGACCTGCAACGTTTTTGCGGGGATCTCGAAGGTTTCGTCGTTCTGCGTGTAGGTGAGCGGCCCAATTTCGTATTCGCCCGGCTGAAGCGGGATCACGGTATAACGGTAGGTGGTGAAGCGCCGCTGTTCGCTGACACCGTCGATCGTAGTTCGGGAGAAAGAGAATTGAACGGACGGGCTCCCGATACGCAGGCCCGGGACGTCCGGAATTTCCGGTTCAGCGGGTTCGTCCGTGGTCTGAATAACGACGGACAACTCGGCGGATTCGCCCATCTGCAAGGCGTCCGGCTCAAGCTCCATACGGACATGCACCGCGTGCGCCGCCTGCCAGACGCCGAGCAGGACGCCTACAAACAAGGCGCAGCCTGCGCGGACTGCGCGCGTTCGTTTCAACGCCCGGCCTATGCGAATGCCGATCATGAACTTACCAATCCTTCTCCACTTCCTCCGGTGTCCCCAGTTCCAGACGCATTTGATCGCGCGTTTCCTGTTCCTCATCGCGCATGGCGTCCAATAGTAACATAGCTTCTTCCTCTGTCATTTCCTCCATCGTGTCGGGGATCAGATCTTCCGGAAACGCCTCAGTAGGCGGTTGTTCCTCCGCTTCTTCCGGAAGCGGGGGCGCCTCGGCCGGATCGTCCTCCGCCGGGTCGTCCGGTTCCGGCGGCCTGTCGGGTTG
>SLGY01000195.1 GCA_007136425.1 Kiritimatiellia bacterium | reverse complement strand
TGCGGGCGTAGCTTAGTGGTAAAGCTCCAGCCTTCCAAGCTGGCTACGCGGGTTCGATTCCCGCCGCCCGCTCCATCCCCGAGTCCCTGGCCAATTTGATGGACGCGGACAAGCTCCTGTTCGGGAAACTGGAAGTGAGGAGGGATGGAAGGCACCTGCCTGCGCGCCGAGGTGCGCGTGTGCACGCAGGATTGACGAATGCTGGCATTAGTCCAGCTTGCCGTCTTGTAGGATGATGATCGGCAGATCCCGCCTGAAGTCGTTGCCCCTTCAACGCCTCCTCATCCAAGCATCATGGATTCCATGAAAATCATTATTCATGGAGAAACCCAGTGGGGAATTGCCCGGTTTTTCGTATATAGAGTGTATGAGCAGGATCGCAGCTAATTGGCGAAGACCGGTCAGGCAGTTGTACACTCATATCGCGTGGGCAGCATTGGCGTTGAGTGTGTGCGTGCTTGTCGGAACAGCCAATGCAGAGTTCCCTGCATTCCTCTTTTCTTCCAATGTACGTTCCGTCGAGTTGGGCCTCAACACATACCGCGTCACACGATTGGACGGTACGGTTACCGAATGGCAGCGGACGCACAACATGATATTCAGCAACACCGGCGTTACTTACGATCGAACAGAAAATGGCTGGCGTCTGCGCGGAGGAAGCAAAGAGTACGAGCGCTTTTGGGGCGGCTGGAGTGAACGTTCTGCGGGACTGATAGTCGCCAGACCGTCATTTATCGTGATCGAAGGAGTCACTTTCCGACGTCTCGGAGACAGAATGGAGAGAGAATGAAGACAGTATTATCTAATGCAGAATTCAATAAGGCCGTCAAAGCGCATTTAGCCGAATATAAACGAACCCGGCTGGAGGTTATGGAGGATGGAGTATGGGGCAGAAACCAAAGCCCTTATCCTCATATTCTTCCTAAAGATCGGTTCCGCCTGAACATTATTGAGCGTTTTAGGGATGATTTCTGGCAGGACTATGAAGCGGGACGACTTGGATCCCGCTTCAACCTGCAGTCTGATTTCCATCATCTGAACTCATCGCAAGCACTGGCTTTCAATCTCTTTTACCCGTTCATCCGGCATGATCAGCGATATATGCCCGAGCTGCTTGCGCTTTTGGGGGTGCCCGTTAAACCCGTTGCGCAGGTGGCATTTGAAAAGATTCTGGATAGGCGTGAGGCTACGAATTTTGATTTCTGCGTTGGCCATGAGGATGGCAGTTACGTGACCGTAGAGGTGAAATACTCCGAAAATGGTTTTGCAGGCCATAAGCACGGCCCCAGATACGATAAGCGATGGGATCAACTATACCGTAATCGTGCGGCTGCCGTATTTGTTCCGTCAGCCGCCACCAAAGATCAGTTCCTCGAGCATTATCAGCTCTTCCGCAATTTGGTGTATTTGGACACGCACCCAGAGAGCCATGTGCTTTTTATCGTGCCCACAGAGAACGGTGCATTCAGGGATCTGAACGTACAATTGGACAACGTCTTGCGCCCCGAGTATCGGGATCGGGCTGTAATTGTGGGGCTGGAGACACTGGTTGACCTGCTTCTTGTCGGAGCCGTGGATATCGGCTCCAAAAGTCTGGCACGAGATGTGAAGGAATTCAGGCGCAAATACTTGGAGTATCAGTGAAGATATGCAAGATAGCGGGCACATTTGGGAACCCGTTACTTCGATGTGGTGGAGGAAATGTCGAGGGTATGGCGGAGAATATCCTCCGCGCAGGTCACGCCTTATGTATACCTCGCGAATTGATTGCGGGAAGGGTGCCGCCACCCGGGAATCAAACGGAAACCACGCGACCCGAGTCCCGGACCCGCTCGTACAGATCCTTCATCGTCGAGAGCGTTTCTCCTTTCTACCCAAGATCCCGTAATGGTGCGGCGGCAGGTTGATGTACGGTTGTTCCACAACAAAGCCGGCGTCTTCGACCCACTGCCGGCAGTCTTCCGGTCGCGGACGAATATCCATGGACGGACCGCGCGGCGTGGCGGGATCGTAATTCCAATGAATAACACCGACGTGTCCGCCCGGCCGAAGAATACGCCGGGCTTCCCGCAAAAGAATCAGCGGTTCTTCGGCATGCAGAATGTTGAAGAGCATGGCGTAATCGACGGATTCGTCCGTCAAGCCCGTTCCTTGCCCGATAAAGTCGCGCTGGATCAGCTCAAGATTCGTTACGCCTTCACGCTCCGCGCGCCGCCGTGTCGCCTCGATCATGTCGGGCTCAAGATCCAACGCGTACAGCCTTCCGACAATACGATGCGCGGCGGGCACGGCGAATGTTCCGTGTCCGCACCCGAATTCCACGGCATTCGATACGGAGTTGTTGACACCCAAGGCGTCCAGGATCAGGGGAATGTCAAACAACGTTTCCCAGTAGTCCGCTTCCGGCATACCGCTGTCGCGCACTTTCATTTCAATTTACTTCGATGTGGCGGAGCAGGTGTCGAGGGCCCGGCGCACGGCACGTAACAGGGCATCGCTTTTGTACGGCTTGTAGACGAGACCCAACGCGCCGGCTTTTGTGAGTCGCGCACTTTTCTCTTCCTGCACGTAGCCGCTGGTGAGGAGAATGGCGATGTCGGGGTCGATCCGACGCAAGGCCTTGAACGTGGCCTCGCCGTCCATTTCCGGCATGATCATGTCGAGTAGGACCAAGTCCACGCGCCCGCGCAATTCGTCCAGAAATTGAACCCCTTCCATGCCCGATTGCGCGGCAACCACGGTGTACCCATAATCCTTGAGCACTTCCGTCACCATCTGTCGCACGATCGGTTCGTCGTCTATGACGAGCACAGTTTCGTTTCCTCCGAGGTCGCCGTCCGATACCGCTTCTTCCTCTTCAACCGAAGCGCGAAATACGGGCAGGTATATGGTGAAGAACGAGCCCTGCCCCTCTTCGCTGTCCATGATGATGTGGCCGTCATGATTGGTTACAATGCCGTACACGATGGCGAGTCCCAATCCCGTGCCGCCCTTATCGGATTTGGTGGTATAAAAGGGTTCATAGACATGTTCCTGTAATTCCTCGGACATGCCCACGCCGGTATCGGACACGGTAACGCAAACGAATTCCGCCTCGGTGTCCTGGCCCAGAATAATCCGTTCCCGGGGCGTAAGCGTCCGGTGTTCCGTCACGATTCGCAACAGCCCGTCTTCCTTTTCGCGCATGGCGTCGGCGGCGTTGAGGCACAGGTTCATCATGACCTGATTCAATTGTCCCGGATCGCCGTGCACGGCGGGTAACGCTTCTTCGAGCCGGCTTTCGATCCGGATGCTCTTTGAAATGGATCGCCGGACCAGGCCCAGCACTTCCTGAACCACTTCGTTCATGGACACGGCTTCCTTCTCGAAATGTTTGCGCCGCGCGAAGGCGAGCAGTTGCCGGGTCAATTCCGCGGCGCGCACGGCGGATTGCTCGATGAGCTTGAGATCGCGATGGATCGTGGAGGACTCGTCCACTTTGGACAGGAGATAAGAGGAAAAGCCGAGAATTCCGCTCAAGATATTGTTGAAATCGTGCGCAATACCTCCGGCCAACATCCCCACGGCCTCCATCTTCTGCGCCTGCCGCAGATGCTCGGCCAGTTCGCGATTGATCTCTTCCTGGCCTTCGGCGCGCAGGCGGGCCGCGATATGCAGCGCGGCCACGGTGATCAGTTCCACGTCCACATTGTCGTAGTACTGTTTTTCGGTGTCGATGACCGAGAGCGTGCCCCGAATGCGGCCCGTCGAATCGCGCAGGGGCGCGCCGAGATACGTAATGAGGTTCAATGACCGGACCAGCGGATCGTTACGGTACGGGTCGGTGAGGTTCAGCGCATTGCAATAGAGCGGCAGTCCGGATTCCTGCACGGCCTGCGACAAACTGTCCGGCACGCGGAACGATTCCTTGTCGAGCGTGTCCGGCCCTTCCACATACAGCCGTTCCTGCCCGTACACAACGTGGACGGCAACCGCATGCGGCCGGTACATGTCCTGCAAGGCGGCGCAAACACCGCGCAGATACCCGTCGATATCGGACGGCAACACACCGATGCGACTGAAGAAATGTTTGAGCTTGGCGACCAAGAGCTGGGCGCGCTGATGCCGTTTCTGCATCGACTGCGCCTTCTCCCGCAACTGGACCTCGACCTCTTTGCGCCGGTTGATGTTCCGCGCCACAACGACGATGCCGGGCACTTGCCCCGATTCGTCGTGCAAGGGGCTGAGACTCTGTTCAAACCACTGGTAAAACCCCTCGCCGTTCAACATGCGCAACTCGACCAGTTCATTGCGCCCCTCGCGCATGCAGCGTTCCACCCCTTCCTTGAGCAGCGCCAGGTCGTCGGGATGAACGCAATCGGCCCACCCTTTCTGTTCGCTGAACCAACGCGACGCGGCGGTGCCGGTATAACGCTCGAACCCTTCGTTCGCGGAGAGCATATCGCCGTCCGGCCCCAGAATCAGGACGGGATCGGACGACTCACGGAACAGCACATTGAAACGCTCTTCCGCCGCCTCCAACGCGCGGGCCAACCCGTCTTTGGTCTTTACCGTGTCCAGATAGCGCTGTTCCCAGGGCGTCGCCAATTCGATCATGAGCAACACGTACCGTTCATCCTCGCCCGCCATGGTACGGCGCCGAACCCGCGACACGACCCGTCCGGAGATGCGGCACGACGTTTCGATCTCTTCCCAACCGGTATCCAGCGCCGCCGAGTCCCACGAGGCGTCCGGCAACATGTCCTCCAGGCTGCCCCCGGAAACGTCAAGGAATTCGCCCGCCGACGGAGGCGCCGCGTCCGGCAGGGTACGGCCTGCGAGGGACTCGGCCGCCGGGTTCGCGTACAGCACGCGCCGCTCCCGATTCAGCACCAGCACGGGAAACGTCAGTGCCTCGACAATCTGACGGCAAACATCAAGGCATAGATTGGAAGAAGAAGACATCGCGTTATATGGGATCGGCTTAAAGGCAACAGTATACCCTTGAGCGTCCGCGCCTTATAGCACTTTCTGACTATCCGAAAAGAACGGTCTTGTTGTTATACACGAGGATGCGGCGCCGTAAATGCAACCAGACGGCGCGCGCCAGCACCGACTTCTCCAGGTCGCGACCACGCCGGATGAAGTCTTCGATCGTTTCGCGGTGCGACACGCGAATGGTGTCCTGTTCGATAATCGGACCGGCGTCGAGTTCGGCGGTGACGTAGTGACTGGTCGCCCCAATGATCTTCACGCCGCGCGCGTAGGCGGAATGATACGGACGCGCGCCCGGAAACGCAGGCAGAAACGAATGATGAATGTTGATGATGCGCAGCGGAAAACGATCGACCACGATCGGGGTCAGAATCTGCATGTATCGGGCCAATACCACAAAATCAATTCCATGCGCCTCGAGCAGCCGCACCTGTTCGCGTTCGCTGTCCGCCTTGGTTTCCGGCGTGACGGGGACATGATGGAAGGGAATACCGAACCGTTCGGCAATATGACGGCAATCGTCGTGGTTCCCGATGATCAACGGGATATCCACATCGAACTCGCCCGTTTCCTGTCGCGACAGGATGTCGTACAGGCAATGCGGTTGTTTGGAGACGAAAACGGCCATGCGCGCGCGACGGGCGGAATCTTCAACCGACCATATCATCTCGAATCGGCGCGCCAGCGGTTCGAACACCTCCCGGAACGATTCCAAGGACAGATCGAAATCGGCAAGACTCCATTCCATGCGCATGAAGAACACGTTCTCCTCAAAATCCACGTGCTGGTCCAGGTGCAGGACGTTGCCGCCGTGTTGATGGATGAAACCCGAAACCTCGGCGACTATACCTTTCCGGTCCGGGCAATGGATGAGCAGGATGGCGGTGCGCGTCGCGTTCATGAGGGAGAATTTACTGCGCGCACGTAGACTTTGCAATCGCGGTCGCGCGCTCGCCTTCAGAACCACAATCCTTAGCGAATAATCGCCGGGGACCCGCCTGCGCAAAGCCTCCGGCGCGGCAGGCAGAGCCCCGACCTACAACCACGGACCGTTGTAGGCCGGACCTCTGCGTCCGGCGGATTCACCCAATGGGGTCAGTTTGTCGGGCTCGCTAAGGATTATGGTTCAGAAGGGGGCCACACCGCCGGTTACCGCCACAAGGATCGCGGCGCGCACGGTCCAAAGAACGGTGCGAATCCAGTTCGTCGCCACCAGCTTATGATGCACTTCGGCGTCGAACCCCTGTTCCAATCTCCTGTGACAAGGAACCTGCAGGGCGGCGGTCGATACCCATATGAGCAACAACAGCAGCAGATTGATCACGGCCACGGTTAACGAGACCGATTCCGGACGCACATACAAGAGTCCGGCCGCTGTGCCGGCCTCCAGCAACATCATCGGGCCCACGGCCCATGTCGTGCGAAACATATGCGCGCGCTGATAAGCGGGATAGTCGGACGGCGGCACGCGATTCATCAGGGGATAATGCGAAAGCTGAACAAACCAGATCAGGCCCGTCATATAAAAGGCGCCCAACAAATGAAGCACCCAGAGCCATACTGCGATGTCATGATGCATGGATTAACCTACGCGAAAGCCTGTAGCGTTATTTTATGCCTGTATTCGAATAAGCGGTCTAGTTTTCTTTTCATAAAGAAACGGCCAAGCAATGCACCGAAAAGTCCTAGCGGCAATTCGTATTCGATGCGGTCTTCGAGCAGGCAGGTCTTGTCGTCGCGTGGGAGCATGCGATGCACATGGGTCCACTGTTTGAACGGTCCTTTGACCTGCCGGTCGGTAAAGGAACGGCCGGGCTGATAATCGCAATGGGTAAGATCCCAACGCAGGACAAAAGGCATGCGACCGACCAACAACCGGACGTCCGCCCCGTCTTTGATGCCGCCGGCATGGTGTACGACGCGCACCTTCTCCCATGGCGGCGTCAATCGCTGAAACGCGCCCGGCGCCTCGTGCCACGCAAAGACTTCTTCAGCGGAAGCCGGAATCAACGTGCGCTTAACATATGTTTGCAGACTCATAGTTCTTCCCTGCGGCTATTCCCGCTGCCTTATGAACGCCGCGCTCCGGACTGGAGTGCAACGGATTGCTCTACGTATTTCTTACAGCCGCTTAGCCCTGTCGCCGGAAAGAAGCGGACCTGACAGATTACCGGGCGCACATATTGCCCTGCCCGCTCTTTTCAGGTACCGTGCGTGGACGTTGAGAGGAGGACGCATGACATTTCGCAGCGATATTCAAAACAGTATTCTCGATACGATCGGTTGGTCGCCGATTGTCTATCTGAATCGTTCCGTAACAGGCATGACCCCGAGAATTGCCGCGAAGATCGAGGCGTTCAATCCCGGCGGCAGCGCAAAGGACCGGATCGCCCGGGCCATGATCGAGGACGCGGAAGCGCGCGGCGCGCTGAAACCCGGCGGCACGATTATCGAGGCAACCGCCGGCAATACGGGATTGGGCCTGGCGCTGGTAGGCGCCGTGCGCGGTTACCGCTGTATTCTCGTCATGCCGGACAAGATGAGCGAGGACAAAGTGCGCCTGCTCCGGGCATACGGCGCGGAGGTGGTGATTACCCCGTCCACCGTGCCCCCGGACTCGCCCGAGAGTTACAACGGCGTGGCCGACCGGCTCGCACGCGAGATCCCCGACGCATGGCGACCGGATCAGTTCGGGAATATCGCCAACCCGGAGGCGCATTACCGGCATACCGGCCCCGAAATATGGGAGCAGACGAAAGGACGCGTGACCGTCTTTGTCGCCTCCGCGGGAACCGGCGGCACGCTGAGCGGAGCCGGGAAATTCCTGAAGGAACAGAATCCGGACATCCGAATCATCGGCGCCGATATCGAAGGTTCGATCCTGTCCGGCGATACGCCGAAACCCTGGAAGGTCGAGGGGATCGGCGAGGATTTCGTGCCCAAGACGTTGAACGCGCAGGTGATCGACGAATGGATCCGCGTGAGCGACGCCGAATCGTTCAGTACCGCGCGCCGCATCGCACGGGAAGAAGGACTCCTGCTGGGCGGTTCCTGCGGCACCGCGCTGGCGGCCGCGTTCAAGTTCGCACCGCGTTGTCGTGCGGACGATCTGATGGTCGTTCTGTGTCCGGACACGGGCCGGAACTATATCAGCAAAATGTATAACGACGAATGGATGGCGGAAAACGGGTTTATTGATCGTCCGCCGGAACAGACCACCATCGGCGACCTGCTCGTCGCCATCGGCCGCGCCGACAAGGTGATAGCGCTCGGGGAACAGGACACCCTGCAAAAGGCCGTCGCCACCTTCCGCGAATACGGTTTCTCGCAGTTGCCCGTAGTGGACAGCGGCCGGGTGACGGGAGCGGTGGAAGAAATCACGCTCATGCGGGCTTTGCACCAGGGGGTGACGCCTTCCGAAATCCTGGTGCGCGACGTTATGGCGCGCCCGTTACCGGACTTGGCGGAAGACGTCCTTGTCGAAGAAGCGTACCGGCTTTTGTTGGCCGGGCACCCGGCCATTACCGTGTCGCGCGAGGGCCGTTTGTCCGGCATCGTGACCCGGTCCGACCTGATGAATTATTACGAGAAGTTGCCGCGCAAGGAGAGTGGAAATGAAGTTTGAAACACGAGCCATACACACCGGGCAAAGCGCCGACCCGACCACGGGCGCGGTCATACCGCCCTTGTACCTGTCCACCACGTATCAACAGGAAAGTCCGGGCGTACATAAGGGCTACGAGTATTCGCGTTCACAGAATCCGACGCGTGAATCGCTTGAAGCGTGTCTGGCCTCGTTGGAAGGGGGCGCGGCGTGCGCGGCGTTTTCGTCCGGACTGGCCGCGACCAACGCCCTGCTGCAGATGTTGCGGCCGGGCGACGGATTCGTGGCGGGCCACGACCTCTACGGCGGCACGTTTCGCCTGTTGCATTCTGTGTTCGAGCCGTGGGGTCTGGAGGTGGCGCGCGCGGAATCCGCAAAACCGGAAGCCTACGAGCGGGCCCTGTCCTCGTTGCAACGCCCGCGCATGGTCTGGCTGGAATCGCCGACCAATCCCCTGATCGATCTCGTCGATATCCGGGCCGTCAGCGACGCGGCGCATCGATACAACGCGCAGGTCGTGGTGGACAACACGTTTGCCACCCCGTACCTCCAGCAACCGCTTGCGTTGGGCGCGGATTACGCGTTGCACAGCACCACAAAATATCTGGGCGGCCATTCGGACGTCATCGGCGGGGCGGTTGTGGCGCGCACGGAAGAGCTCCTGGAACCCGTTCGCTACCTGCAGAACACCGCCGGACTGATTCCCGGCCCGCTGGACTGCTATCTTGTGCAGCGCGGCTTGAAGACCCTGGCCGTGCGGATGGACCGGCACTGCGCCAACGCGATGCAACTGGCCGAAGCCCTTTGCGAAATGAAGGGGTTATCGCGCGTCATATATCCCGGCCTGCCCGATCATCCGGATCACGCGCTGGCAAAACGCCAGATGCGCGCGTTTGGCGGCATGATAGCCATCGAACTCGCAGACGGTTTCGAGGCCGCCAAGGCCTTCTGCACCAAGGTACGCATCTTTTCGCTGGCGGAAAGTCTCGGCGGCGTGGAATCGCTCTGCTCGCATCCGCCGAGCATGACGCACGCCAGCGTACCGGCGGCCGACCGCCGCGCCCGGGGAATCAGCGACGGCCTGGTACGGCTCAGTGTCGGCATTGAAGACGCCGACGATCTCGTGGCGGACATCCGTCAGGCGCTTTAACGCGCAGCCGCGACCGGCAGGTTCGGGTACACCTCGTCCACCGGCTCCGGCGGAACGCCGCGCAGGGCCACGGCTCCGGCGACGCCGGCGATCATGGCGGCGTTATCGGTGCAATACGCCATAGGCGCCGCATGCCATTGCACGCCCAACCGCGCAGCCGCCTCTTCGAGTTTCGCCCGTAACCGCTTGTTCTTCGCGACCCCGCCCACACACGCGAAGTGGCGCGCGCCCTCCTCGCGAACCGTCCGCTCCAACCGGTCCAACAAGGCGTCGAAAGCGGCCTCCTGATAGCTCGCCGCCACATGAGCCAATTCGGCCCCCTCCCGATAGTCGGGATGATCGCGCAAAAGGTATAACAACGCCGTCTTGAGCCCGCTGAAACTGAAACACCGATCCCGCGAAAGTCCGCCCGCCGCCGGGCCCCGGTCGCCCCGCAACCCGCGCGGGAACGCGTGTCGCGCCGGGTCGCCGCCGGTCGCCGCCTTCTCGATTTCCGGCCCGCCGGGATAGCCCAGTCCCATCAACGTCGCGCCCTTGTCCAGCGCCTCGCCGACCGCATCGTCGAGGGTCTGCCCGAGCAACCGATAGTCGGTCACACTGTCCATCCGAACCAACATCGTGTGTCCGCCGGTCACGAGCAATACGATTAACGGAAACAACGTATCCGGATCGGACACCGCCGGGTCCAGACACACGGAATAGAGGTGACCGGCCAAATGGTTTACTGCGGTGAGCGGCTTATTCAGGCGCATGGAGAGAGCGCGTGCGGCGGTCACGCCGATCAGCAACGAGCTGGCCAGCCCCGGTCCGTGCGTAACGGCCAACAGATCGATCTCGTCCCAGCCCGTATTCGCCTGTCGCAGGGCATCCTCCAGTACGGGCATTAACGCCTCGACATGGGCGCGCGAGGCGATTTCCGGAACGACCCCTTGATACGGGCGATGCGCGGCAACCTGGCTCAACACAATGTTCGACAACACATCATGCCCGTCACGCACCACGGCTGCAGCGGTTTCGTCGCAGGAGGTTTCTATGCCGAGCACAAGCATATGGAGCGATATATGTCGGGTCGTATGCTGTTTAGAAGAAGCGCCCGGCGAAGCGTCCCTTGCGTTGCTCCGGCCTGCTATTGGCTTCGAAGATCATGATGCCCTTGAGCACATCGATTGCGCGCTCCAATTGCACGTCGACAACGTCTTCCAGATCCAGATCCTCGTCCAAGTCGATCTCGGCATTATCCGGACGCGACCGCTTGATCAGCAGCCGGCGCCAGTCCTCCGCGGAAATGGGCACCACAATGTCCGGCTCGATACCCCGATCATCGATGACCCGGTCGCCGGGGGTATAATACTTCGCGGTCGTAATGCGCAGCGCCGAACCGTCGTCCAGCGGCAGGACGCTTTGCACCGAGCCTTTGCCGAACGTCTTCTCGCCGACCAATATGGCCCGATGATGGTCCTGCAAGGCGCCCGCCACAATCTCCGAGCCGCTTGCGCTGCCTTCATTGATAAGCACGACCATGGGGAAGTCGAGGCGCGGATTCCGCTCTCGCGCGCGATAACGCCGTGCGCTTCGCGCGTCCCGGCCCTGGGTATAGACAATCAGGTCGCCGCGACTCACAAATTTCTGGGCCACTTCGATCGCGGCATTCAATAACCCGCCCGGGTTGTTGCGCAGATCAAGAATCAACCCATCCAAACCCTGTTCACTCAACTCGTCGAGGGCCTCCTGCAAGTCGTCCGCTGTAGGATTGGTGAATTGCGTAATGCGCACATAGCCGATACCGTCATCGATGATCTTCGCGTCTTTCACGCTTTCGATGGCAATGATCGCGCGCGTAATCGTGTGTTCCTTTATTTCCGAAGTTTTCGGGCGCAGGATCTTGATGTCCACATCCGTATCGGGCGGTCCGCGCAACTTGCGGACGGCCTCCTGCAGCGACAACCCTTCGGTCGATTCGCCGTCAATCTCCACGATGTGGTCGCCGGACAACAGGCCCGCGCGCGAGCCCGGCGTGTCTTCCATGGGCGCCACCACGGTGAGAATGTTGTTCCGCATGCTGATCACGATGCCCAACCCGCCAAACTGGCCGGTGGTGTCTTCCTTCATGTCCTTGAACATGTCGGGATCCAAAAAGGCGCTATGCGAGTCCAGCGACTGCAACATGCCCTGGAGCGCCCCGTAAATCAGGTCCTTGAATTCCGTCTTATCGGCATCCACATAATTCCGGCGGATCTGTTCAATCGCCGTCGTGAACAGCGTCATGTGGTCATAGGCGGATTCGCGCTCTTCATCCGGCGCCTCTTTCGAATACAACCGGGCGCCGACAAAAAGATTGCCCGCCAGCAGCGCGATCAGAAACGCCCAGCTCAGCCCTCTACCTACCCAACGTACAGACATGACATATACTCCATTAATCGGTTCAACCTTTGAACCCGACCCGTCGTTTGTGCATCTAACTCGATGATGATAGTAGCTCAGAAATACATGCTTTGCAACCGGATTGGGAAACATGTAGAGTACCTTAAGGAATGAACAAGAAACCCGATTCAAAGCCTGACCGTGCCGATGATGCGACGGCCACGGCCGCCGGGTCCGTATATTAC
Source organism: Kiritimatiellia bacterium (assembly GCA_007136425.1). Classification (GTDB taxonomy): domain Bacteria; phylum Verrucomicrobiota; class Kiritimatiellia; order SLAD01; family SLAD01; genus SKZA01. The sequence continues at coordinate 2,670 of SLGY01000195.1, read as the reverse complement.
CGTCAGGACCCGGAGCCCAAGCCCCGGTATACCCGACGCACGGAGACCCCGAGAGCCCAGGCCGGCCCGGCCAAACGCCCCGCCCATCTGGGCCATGCCATTCTGTTGTCGAATATCCGCACCTTCACACTGGTTACCCTGTTCATGGTAATCCTGGCCGGGCTCGCCGCCTATATCACCACGCGATCCTGGCAAAGCCGGCAGGAACAGGCGCGCAGCGAAAGCCCGCGCGCGCAACCGGAAACGCCCCCCACCCCGGAACCGCGCGCGCCCGGCGCCACCGGCGTGTTCATGGACGAGCCGGACACCGACGAAACGGAACCTCATGTACGCACCGAACTGGACACGGAAGCCATGCGCCGTGCCATCTTCATGCAACAACGGGCGGAATCCCTGCTGGAAGCCGGCGACGTGGACGAGGCGATCCGCCGCTTTCGCGACGCGCTGGATATCTGGCCGCAGCTCACCCGAGTGTGGGCGAAACTGGGCGGCGCCTACCTCGAAACCGGAGAATTTCAACGCGCACAAATCGCCCTCGAACGCGCCGCGGAAAACGATCCGGGAAACCCGTCGATCTTGAACGATCTCGGCGTGGCCCTCCTCTATCAAAACCGCATCACGCAAGCCATCGAACTGTTTGAAACCGTCACGGACATGGATCCGCAATATGCTTCGGCCCATTTCAACCGGGCCTTGTGCTACCTGGCGCAGGACGACGACGAAAATGCGGAAGAAGCGTTGGACGCGTTTCTGAGGTTGCGTCCGAACGACGCGCGGGCCTTGAAGGAAAAGGCCTATTTACAAGCCAGCCGACGCGATTATCAGGAGGCGCTGGAACATCTGCGGCGCGCCCTGTCCAGCGCGCCCGACTGGCCGTCCCTGTATGTGGACCTTGCCGCCACCACGGCCTTGATGGGCCGCGCCGATGAAGCCATCAACTATCTCGACCGGGCCGAAGCGCTCACCTCGCCGAGCTTCGTATATCGTGTCTACCAACAACCCGCCTTTCGGGAAATTCGATTGACGGAAGCAGGGCGCTCCTTCGAAGAACGCCTGGCCGAGCGCGCCCGGGAAATGTTGGCGGCCCAAGAAACGGAGGAAGAACCGATTTCATTGACTCGCCCCATGCACTCCGCCCCCGACTAATGTTCATTACTCACGACCGCAGCCATGACGCGCCCAGCCCATGATATTTATCGCACACGCGACACCCCGTCCCACGGAAAGTCCCTCTTTCGTGACGGAAACATCCCGGCGGACGAAAGATACCTGCACCTCGAACACAAACGCAAACGCAGACAAGCGTTCATCACGGGGTTCGTCGTCCTGCTGGTGGCGAGCCTGTTGATCGTCGTCAGCGTGCAACAATACCTGTTGCACTCCACTACCTTCTACGACCCCCCACCCGCCCCGCCGGCGAATGCGCCTGCGCCGGCTCCGCAAACGACTACGAGCGCCCGGTCCCTGATGACCCACCTCGCCCTGGACGCCGATGCACAGACGCGGCTGCTCCTCGAAGAGATTGAAGCGCAATCCGTTGGTGAAGCGGAAATCGGCGAAGGCGATAAACCCCTTCACGCTCACTGGATCAAGGAAGCCGCCTACTACCTGCTGCGCGCCGAACGTGCACGGGGCGCCGGCGACGAGGCCTTGGCGCTCGAAAGTTACGAAAAGGCCCTGCGCATCTACCCGGACTTGCGCGGCGTTTACGCCACCCTCGGCATGCTCTACATGGACCGGGCGGAATATGAAGCCGCCGCAGCGGCCCTCGAACGGGCCACCCTCGAAGAAGCTTTGTCGTTCGGCATCGTCAACAACCTCGGCGTGGCCTATCTGCAACTCGAACAATGGGACCGGGCCGAAGAATACCTGCAACATGCACTCCGGTTACGACCCGACTACGCGGCCGCCCACTTCAATCTGGCCACCTTGTATGTCCGCCAAGGCAGCCCGGAAAAAGCCGCCGACCATTTCGAGACGTTTCTTCGCATGGATCCCGAACACCTGAACGCGTTGTTGGTATATTCATCCATCCTCATGCAAAACGACGAATGGGCGCGCGCCGCCGACTTCCTGCAACGAGCCGCACAACTATCGCCGGAATCGCCGCCGATCTATTTCCGCCTCGCCCAATCCCTCGCACAAAGCGAACGCCCGGCGGACGCCATCCGCACCCTGCACCAGGCCGTGGAGCTCGTGGACGCGCGCAACGCGCTCGCCTGGATGTCGCAAAGCGAATTCGACCGCCTACGCCACAATCCCGAGTTTCAACAACTCGTCGAGTATCTGGTCGCCGCAAAATAACTGCGCGCAAACGCGAGAAGCGGCCGCGACGACGGCCCGTCAATGTCCCGCCGCCCATTCGCTTTCGATCCGGAACGAATCCGCGCGCCGCCCGAACCGGACGGACGACCTCAACACGATCTCCACTGCCCCTGACTCGTCCGTGCGCCATAACGGCGGCTTGTCGCTTCCTTCCAATCGACGCAACACCGCCCGCTCGGGATAGCCGTGACGATTATATGCACCAACCGCCAACACCACGGCCTCCGGCCGAACCGCTTCCAGCCAGGCGCCGCCCGCGACCCCGTCGCGCCCCTGATTCCCAATCACCAGTACCGACGCCGCCGGATCGCGCCTCGCCGCCAGCACGTCCTGCTCGACCCGTCC
>SLGY01000098.1 GCA_007136425.1 Kiritimatiellia bacterium | reverse complement strand
TTCAGGATATCGACCCGGTTGCCCTCGCCCAACCCGACGGTGCTGGTGGCCCATTCGCCCACACCGTCGAGCGTCAGAATAACGGCCTTCTCGAACGGGGACGGATAGAACGCGCTCGCCGCATGGGTCTCATGGTGTTCGGGGAAATAAATGTCGTCCTTGATCGTCAGGCCCAGTTTTTCTATTTCCGTCTCGATCTCCAACGGGATCCACAACTTCTGGCGCAACCACAAGGGCATCGCCATGAGAAAAGATTCCAGTCCTTTGGGCGCCGTACTGAAATAGGTCTCCAGGATACGGGCAAACTTCAGCACGGGCTTGTCGTAAAACGCGACCGCATCCAATGTGTCGCCGGGCTGTAGGCCCGCTTCGGCCAGACAATACTTGATGGCATGCAGGGGGAAGTTGGCGTCATGCTTCTTTCGCGTGAAACGTTCTTCCTGAGCGGCGGCCACGATATCGCCGTCGCGGACTAGGCAGGCCGCTGAATCATGGTAATACGCGCTGATCCCGAGAATATGCATCAGAATTGCCGGTGGTAACGGGTTTCAATGTCCAGTTTCTGGTGCGGCGTCCAATAGCTCTCCGCCTCCGGGTCCAGCTTACGGCGCATGGGATCCTTGCCGCGAAGCTTTAAGAAGAACCGGCCTGTCCCGAAAACAATATAGAAAAACGGTACCAGGAGAATCCATGTAACGCCCGTACCGATCCCGTGCGCCAACCATTTGCCCGTAACCTCGAACCCGTGCAGTACCCGATCAAAAAAGAGGATGCCGGACAGTAACAGCGTGCTGATCCCCCATAATACGTAGGCCATGATCGCGTGCCCCAAGACGAAATAGAAAAGCAGGCCAACGGACGCCATGACGACGAACTGGATCCACGGCCCCTTCCGCGAAGGCGGCGTATCGACGGGCTCTTGCCTGGTGCGCCAAGGCCAAACGAGTTCTGTAGTGCTTTGTGACATACGATAAGATACTGAAACAGGAAACCTGCAACCGGTTACAAAAAAGTGCCGATAGCCTAGGTAAGCGGCTTTGATTAGTCAACCGCAATTCCAACGGGTTCTACCAGTCTCTATTTCCTTTTTGAATCAATAAACACGCCCGTAAGCCGGTGGATAGATTGACCGCAGGATACCCGCTTCCGCGCTCTATTCACGCAGGCTGCGGCGTTCCGAGCGGACCAATAGCTGGATTCCGTGGTAGGTGACACGTATTCCGGTGCCGTCGTCTGCAGGGAAACGCCGCTGGTAAAGCATTGTCATGCGCTCGAGTACGGCGCGGGAAAGCGGGCGTTCTGCGGCGGAGGTGTAGGATGCGCCGGCGCGTTGGACGGCTCTCAGAAACGAGCGTACGTCCGGGTATCGGACCGGATATAGCGTTTCCGTGCATGTCGCGTCTGCGAATATCGATTGCCAATAACTAAACGGGCGCATCGGCATCACGTGACGTTGCGGCGCCCGGCCCAGCTCCCGATAAGCCGCCTCGAACGATTCGTTCAACTCCGAAAAAGTGCGGTCACCGAATGTGGCCAACGCCAGCATGCCGGCGTCCGAGAGCAACGCGCGATAGCGGCGCAGGGCTCCGGCCGGGTCGCTGAACCACTGCACGGTGGCGTTGGAAACAATGAGATCAAAGGGCGCAGCCGTCCGATCCGCATACGTCTCGCCGTCACAACAGATAAAGCGCACACCGGGCGCGTTCCTGCGCGCTTCATCGATCATGCCCTTCGAGAAGTCAATCGCGGTGAACGCCGCTTCCGGAAACAGCGCCCGGAGCTGACGCGTCAGGGCGCCCGCCCCGCACCCCACCTCGAGGATACGCCGCACCGGCTCGCCCGCTTGCTGTCGAACCACGGAATCAAGCAACTGCCGCCCCATCGCGCGTTGGACCGGTGTAACCAGATCATAGCGGTGCGCAACCGCGCCAAATTGCCGAGCCAATCGATCTTTGGCCACAGGTTCGGCTGAACCGAAGCGCGTCGGCGACGCACGGCCCGTCCTTCGACGGTCTGTCTCCAAATACTTCACCACTTCTCCTTGCGACGCACCGAATGCCCTGCGGACGCGGCGCCGACAGCCCGCGAGAAGGACGATCGAACAGCGCCCGTCTCCATCAACCGGCGTCCCGGACGCGGGGCAAGCGGTCGTCGGCGATCGCATGCAAAGGCGGAAGGCGCCCGTCTTTTTCGGACAAGACCGGGCGCCGAACCGGCCAATCGATACCGAGCGCGGGATCGTTCCATAACAGCCCGAAATCGTCATCGGGATGATATACGTCGGTGCATTTATAGAGGACGGCCGCCGTGTCGCTCAACACCACGAATCCGTGCGCAAAACCTTCCGGGATATAGAGTTGATGATGATTTTCCCCGGTCAGCGTGTGGCCCTCCCATTGGCCGAAGGTCGCTGAACCGCGCCGAAGATCCACGGCTACGTCCCAAACCTCGCCTTGCACGACATAGACCAGCTTCCCTTGCGGATAGGCGCTTTGGAAATGCAGGCCGCGCAACACGTGCTTCTTCGAAAAGGAAAAGTTATCCTGAACAAACGTACGGTTGATCCCCGCCTCGGCGTATTTTTCCACATGATAGGTTTCCGTAAAAAACCCGCGCTCATCGGGAAAGGCGTGAGGTCGAATCAACAATACGCCCCCGAGCTTGCCCTCAGTGATTTCCATTATCCCCCCTTTACCATTCCGGATGATCGGCAATATCCCGCAGATAGGTACCGTAATCGTTCTTAGAAAGCGAATCAGCCAACCCGCGCAATTGCTCCGCGGTAATCCAGCCTTTTCGGAACGCAATCTCTTCCACACACGAGATCTTCAGGCCCTGTCGTTCCTCGATCGTCTGCACGTAATTCCCCGCCTGAAGCAGCGATTCATGCGTTCCGGTGTCCAGCCATGCAAAACCCCGGCCCAGACGTTCCATATGCAATTGCCCCTTCTCGAGATATACACGGTTCAAATCCGTGATCTCCAACTCGCCGCGCGCGGAGGGCTTGAGATGCTTCGCCACCTCGACCACCGCATTGTCATAGAAATAAAGACCGGGCACCGCATAGCGGGATTTCGGTTCAGCGGGTTTTTCCTCGATGTCCAGCACCTTGCCCGACGCATCAAATTGGACCACCCCGTACCGTTCGGGGTCCTTGACCAGATAGCCGAAAATGAGGCCGCCCTCCGTCAGCTCTCCCGCCTTCTTGAGGATACCGTGCAATCCCTGGCCGAAGAAGATGTTATCGCCCAATACCAATGCCACCGGATCATTACCGATGAACGACTCGCCGATCAGGAACGCCTGCGCGAGTCCTTCCGGTTTCGGCTGTTCGGCATAGGACAGGTCAAGCCCCCATTGCGATCCCGACCCCAGCAACTGTTTGAACAGCGGCAAATCCTGCGGGGTGGAAATGATAAGGATCTCGCGAATCCCCGCCAGCATCAATACCGACAGCGGATAATAGATCATGGGCTTGTCGTACACCGGCAGGAGCTGTTTGCTCACCACCTGCGTGATGGGATACAAGCGCGTCCCTGCGCCTCCGGCCAGAATGATTCCTTTCATGCGTCCATCTCCTTAAAAAGGATCAACAGCATGGCGCGATCCGCTCACGGATGCAAGCCGATGTTGGGGTGTGGGCAGCTGGAATAATGAGCAAGAATGCGTGCGAAACTGATGCGCCCTGCCACATAATGGATACATCCGGTCATTCTTGAGAGATCTCCATCCTCACCGCATTCCGCTCACAAGTCCGATCAGGACGGGAGGAAGCGTCATGTGCAGTCTTGAGATGCCTCGACTTCGCTCGGCATGACAATCGCCACACTCTATTCACATAGAAGACGGCCGATAAACTTGATCCTCTCGTCCATGACACTGGTCTCCTTCCACGGCATACGGCACCCCCTGTTGAGGCAAGTATGCCAATGTGTAAACCATGTGACCGGAATAAAGAGTCAACGATGTGCCCGGAATATACCTAACTGGCGGAGAGGGAGGGATTCGAACCCCCGAGACGCTCATCACGTCTACGCGAACTCCAATCGCGCGCATTAGTCCACTCTGCCACCTCTCCGTGAGCCGCTTAGGGAAGAACATGATCTAAACGAAACAAACGCATATTGTCCATAGGAAAGGAAACAATCATCGCAACCCGATCAGGGGCCAGTAGAGCCAGGCGACGAGCGCGAAGGCGCCGAGGCTCAGGAAGTTCATGAGCGTGCCGTACTTGAAGAACTCGTTCTGCGTCATGAAACCGGAACTATAAGCGATCGCCGTGGCCGGGGTGCCCATCGGCATGATGTACGACAATCCCGACGGCAGGGCGATGGCCAGCGTGATGACCTCGGGCGCAATACCGTATGTGGACGCCAATCCCAACCCGATCGGCATCATCACCGACACCACCGCCACATTGCTGATGAATTCGGTCAACGATAGCGACAGCACCCCGATAATGAGAATGAGTTGTAGCGGGGTGAAATTATAGCGGCCCAACGTCGTTTCCACCACCCACAGGGATGCGCCCGTCGTATGCAGCGCGGAACCCAGGGCAATCGCGCCGCCGTACATGAGAATGATGCCCCAGTTCACATTCGTTTCGAGATCGGCCCAGTTGACCAGTCGAAAGACGAAGAGCAGCGCCACGGAGAATAACGCAATCGGCGCCAAGCCGAAGTAGCTATGAAGAAAGATCCACGACAAGATCGTCAAAAGACTGATTGCGCCGATCTTGAGCTCGCGACCGGACACGGGCCCCAACTGCGCCTGTTCCTTTAACAACTGATCACGCGCTTTCTGCATATCCACAGATTCGGCGGGGAAAAAGACCTTCAGTATCACCCACGCCAGCCCGAGCATCACCAAGACAATCGGCAGGGACGCCGATAACAAGCGGATAAAACTGATCTCAATGCCGCGCTCTTCGAAGAGAATACCCGCCGCTAACGGATTGCGCGCACCGCCCAGATAGGTCGCGATCCCACCGATGATGCAGCCCCACGCCAAGGCGAAGAAGAAGCTCATGCCGAATCGGCTTTCCTTCGGTTTCAGCCCAAAGGCGGTCACCAACCCCATCACAACGGGAAACAACATGGCGGCCACAGCATGCTCACTCATCCAGAAACTGGCAAACGCCGCAATCAACAGAATAGCCGTCCGCAAACGGGTGGCCGATGCCACAAACTGTGTCAACGCCAGGCAGGTCAAACGCAGAGACAATCCCGAGTCGATCAACGCCGCCGACAGAATGAATGCGCCAAGAATGAAAAATACGGCGGAATTACCGAACAGAGAAAAGGCCTGGGCGCTCGGCATGATGTCCAGAATCGGCAAGAGAATGATGGCCAGAATAGAGGTGATTTGCAATGGAATCACGCCGGTGATCCATAGAATGGCGCAGAGCGTAAAGACGCCCAACGTACGCTGGGCCTGCCAGGTCAGCCCATCCGGCGCCGGGCCGAAGGCAACCCACGCCGCCAACAGCGTAGCGGCCAGGATCACCCCGTAATGGACCCGCCCAAGGAAGGGCCCGGTCGCGCCATGCGCGCCCTGCGGTTCCCAGACTTTGACCATGCGTTTTTCCATGCGGCTTCCTCACAAACGCAGGCATCCTTACCTATTTCCCGATTGGGATCAATCCCGGCGTCAAGGCACAGGCAACGCGCTTCAACTTCTTCCGGCGCCGAGTTCTTGCAGCACCTTTTCCATCCCGTGCCAGCTCATGGTGGCGCATTTGACGCGCAGCGGGAACTTTCGGACGCCGCTTAACGCTTGAAGATCTTCCGGAAAGTCGGGATCAAATTCGCGCTCGCCGCGCATCGCCGCAATAAAATGCTGAATGAGGGCGGCGGCTTCCGATACCGTCTTCCCCTTGAGCACCTCGGTCAGCATCGAGGCGGACGCTTGACTGATGGCGCAGCCCTTGCCGTCGTAACGCACTTCCACGACGCGATCTTCGTCTATCCGGGCGCTCAAACGAATCTGGTCACCGCAAACCGGGTTCTCCTCGTCGGCCATGACCTCCTCGTCGTGCAACGCCGTGCGATTCCGGGGATGCTTGTAATGATCCAGAATGATGTCCTGATAGAGTTGTTCGAGATCATCCATGGCCGAAAAACTGACACGCCCGGCGCAGGGCATCCGTCAAGCAATCGATTTCCCGTTCGGTATTGTAGAAATAAACGCTCGCTCGGCTGACCGCGGGCACCCCCAAACGACGCATCAAAGGCTGCGCACAAAGGTGTCCAGCCCGGATGGCGACCCCTTGCTGATCGACGTATTGGGATAGATCGTGCGGATGCAACCCTTCGATCTCGAACGAGACCGCCCCGCCCCGCTCCGGCGCATGACCAAACACCCGCAGCCCGGGGACCTCCTCCAGCCGGCCCACCGCATACGCGGTCAAATCGCGTTCATATTCATGGATGGCCTCCATGCCGATACCGGACAGATAATCCACGGCGACGCCGAACGCTATCACATCAGCGATGTTCGGCGTGCCCGCCTCGAATTTGTACGGCAGATCGGCCCATGTGGAGTAATCGTCGTTGACCCTGCTGATCATTTCGCCGCCGCCCATGAACGGATCCATTGATTCCAAGAGCGTTTCTTTCGCGTACAAGACGCCGGCGCCGGTCGGACCGCACATCTTGTGACTGGAAAAGGCCATGAAGTCGGCGTCCAGGTCCCGAACGTCCACGGCCATGTGCGGCACGCTCTGGGCGGCGTCTACAAGCACCTTGGCGCCGACTTCATGAGCGGCGGCGGCCAGCCCTTTCACCGGATTAATCGTGCCCAGCACGTTCGACATATGGGTGACGGCGAGCAGTTTGACTTTCGGGGAAAGCGAGGAATTGAACGCGTCGCGGTCCAGGGTGCCGTCCTCCAGAACGGGCACCAGTTGCAATTCGGCGCCTTGCGCGCGCGCCAGGATCTGCCACGGCACCAAATTGCTATGATGCTCCATGCCCGTCGCGAGTATCACGTCCCCGTTTTCAATATTCGCACGGCCCCACGCGTAGGCTACGAGGTTGATACTTTCCGTCGTGCCGCGCGTGAATACGATGTTTCGTTCAGAGGGAGCGTTGAGGAAGGCCGCGACTTTCGCGCGTGTTTCTTCAAATCGTGCGGTTGCCTGTTCCCCGAGATAGTGCAAGGCGCGATGCACATTGGCGTTGTAGCGGGTGTAATAATCGGTCAACGCCTCAATGACCGCTTTCGGTTTCTGCGACGTCGCGGCGTTGTCGAGATACACCAACGGTTTGCCGTCATAGATCGTTTGGTCAAGAATCGGGAAGTCGCGGCGCAGGCCTTCCACGTCGAGGGGCGCGCCTGTTCTAGTCTTTCCAGCGTTTACATTCATTATACATCGGTCATCTCGATGCGTCAGGCTTTGATCAAAATCTTCCCCTCTTCCACTTTCACCGCATAACTCGGAATCGGGCGCACGGCGGGCATCGACAAATGCTTGCCGTTCCGCAAATCGAACCGCGCGCCATGCAGCGGGCACATGATCTCGTGATCCTCGATCTCTCCGTGTACCAATGATGTCTTCTGATGGCTGCACCACGCGCCGATCGCGTAATATTTACCGTCAATCTTGAAGAGCCCGATCTGTTTCTCGCCTCCGAAATCAACCAGCTTGCGATCCGTCTCCGCGAATTCCGATTCCTCGGCTGCGACCTGCCAATCTCCGCCACCGAACAAGCCCATACGTCATCGCTCCATTTTATCTTCGATATTCTTATGCACGATGTCGCGGATGAATTCCTGCGGAATCCGCGCCACGACTTCCTCGAAAAAGCCCATGATCAGGGCCTGTCTCGCATCATGCTCGTTTATCCCGCGCGAACGCAAGTAGAAGAGTTGTTCCGGATCGAGATTGCCGGTGGTCGAGCCGTGACTGCATTTCAGATCGTCGGCGTCGATCAACAGGCCGGGTATGGAATCGGCCCGCGCCCCTTCGTTGAGGACGATGTTGTTGTTCGTCTGATAGGCGTCCACGCGGATCGCGCCCGGCCGCGCGATGATCAGCCCTTGATACACCGAACGTCCCGTATCCTTTACCGCGCCTTTGTACAGCAATCGGCTGTAGGTGTCGGGCGACGAATGAATCTGCAATGTGCGCTGATCCATATGCTGTTCGCCCGCTGCAAAGAAGATGCCGTCCATGTCGGCGGCCGATCCGGGACCGGCCACATCGCTGCCGAACTTCATTTTACTGAGCGCCGTCCCGAAATTCAGCGTGATCCAGTTCAGGTTGGCGTCGCGCTGTACCAGCCCCCAATCGTTGGCGATCTGATACGAGTTCAGCCCCCATTCCTGCAGACTCACCAATTTGAAATTCGCCTCCTGGTCCACGTATAACTCGCGTTGCGGCACGGCCATGAAACGGATCGCGTCGGGCGACTCGAGGTGTTCCGCTACGGTCGCACGGCTGTGTTTACCCGCGACGGCCACAAAGCGCGGAAGCAGCAGGCTATCCTCCTTTTCCATGCGATAACGGATGAGCAGGCCTTTCTCCCACTCGACGCCCTCGGGGATATGCACGAAGAGCCCGAAATTCCAGAACGCGTCGTTGAACGCCTCGTACTTGCCCGATTCCGCGGGCACCGCGCGCCCCTGCAAATACTCGTCCACCAATTCCGGTTTCTGCTCGGCGGCGTCCGCGAGCGAAAGCACGGTGATCCCCAGTTTTTCGGCCGTATCGTTGCGATGCATGATCGCAAACGCGTCGTCCTGCACCGCAACCACCACGTCGAATTCCTTGTCCCACGCACTTTCCGGCAGTTCGCGGACCGGTTTCAGCGCGGGCAAACGCGTCACGTCGTTCAGCGGGAAAAGCGTCGGATCGGTCCTACGCCACTCCTCGTCGGTTCGCTTGGGCGACGCGATTTGGAGATAGGTCTTGAACGCCTCCTCACGTTTAGCCGCCAGCACGGGCGACATTCCCTCCTCGAGTACGCTCGAGAACTGTGCTTCATCGAAGCCGGGCAACGTATCCACCGGCTTTTCCATTTGTAGATCTGTCGTCGTCATACCACTCCCATCTTAAATACCATCATATCGGACGGCGCCCACCCGCGCGTACAGCGGCGCGGGGAAACGGCGGTGTCCCTGCCTTAACCGATACTGCCTTCCAGTTTCATTTCGAGCAGCCGCACCGCCTCGACGGAAAATTCGAGCGGCAATTGCTTGAACACTTCGCGTGCGAACCCGTTGACCACCATGGAAATGGCGTCTTCCTCGCTCAGGCCGCGACTGCGCAGATAGAAAATCTGATCTTCGCTGACGCGCGACGTCGTCGCCTCGTGTTCGATCACCGCCGAACTGTTTTCCGACTCGATGTACGGGAACGTGTTTGCGCTGCAATCAGGCCCGATGAGCATGGAATCGCAATTCGAATAATTCCGGCATTGATGCGCGTCCGGCATCACCTGCACAAGCCCGCGATAGCTGTTCACCGAATGGCCCGCGGAAATGCCTTTGGACACGATGGTGCTTTTGGTGTTGTTGCCGATATGCACCATCTTGGTGCCGGTATCGGCCTGCATGCGATTGGTTGTCACGGCCACGGAATAGAATTCCCCGGTCGAGCCGTCGCCTTCCAGAAACACGCTCGGATATTTCCACGTGATCGCCGCGCCGGCCTCGACCTGCGTCCAGGAGATCTTGGACCGCTTGCCCCGGCAATGCCCGCGTTTTGTAACGAAGTTATAAATGCCGCCCTTACCGTCCTTGTCGCCGGCGTACCAGTTCTGCACGGTGGCATACTTGATTTCCGCGTTGTCGAGCGCGATCAGCTCGACCACCGCCGCGTGCAGCTGGTGTCGATCGCGGGCCGGCGCGGTGCAGCCTTCGAGGTAGGAAACATAGGAGCTTTCCTCGGCAACGATCAGGGTGCGCTCGAACTGGCCCGTATCCAGGGCGTTGATGCGAAAATACGTGGACAGTTCCACCGGACACCGCACCCCTTTCGGGATGTAACAGAATGAGCCGTCCGTGAATACGGCGGAATTCAAGGAAGCAAAGAAGTTATCGGTGTACGGGACAACCGTACCCAGATACTTCCGCACCAGGTCCGGATAGTCACGGATCGCCTCGGAAATCGAGCAGAAGATGATGCCCTTCTCCTGCAACATCTCTCGATGGGTCGTCGCCACGGAGACGCTGTCGAACACCGCGTCCACGGCTACGCCGGCCAAGCGGTTGCGCTCGTGCAGAGGCACGCCCAGCTTCTCAAACGTCGCCTCCAGTTCCGCGTCGATCTCGTCCGGCTGATCGCTCTTCTTGCGCGGTGCGGAATAGTAGCAGATGTCCTGATAATCGATCGGCGGATAATTCAGATGCGCCCAGCTCGGCGCGGTCTTTTTCAGCCACCAGCGGTAGGCTTTGAGGCGCCATTCCAGCATCCATTCCGGCTCGCCTTTCTTCTCGGAAATGATCCGGATGATGTCTTCGTTCAAGCCTTTGGGAACGGCATCGGACTCGATGTCCGTGTAAAACCCGTATTTGTAATCGTCCAGTATGGCGGTTGATTCCGTGCTCATGATGTGACCTCCGTCCTGCGTTATCCAACCAATACTTCCTGGCCGAACTGCTCGCGCACCCAGTCGTATCCGTTCTCCTCCAACTTCTTCACCAGTTCCGGGCCGCCGGTATGCACGATCTTGCCGTCAATCAATACGTGCAGGTGGTCCGGATGGATGTAACGCAATATGCGCTCGTAGTGTGTAATCACCAGCAACCCGAAATTGGGGCCGGTCAATTTGTTGACGCCTTTCGCCACCACTTGCAGGGCGTCAATGTCCAATCCGGAATCGGTTTCGTCCATCACCGCAAACTGCGGTTTCAGCGTCAACATCTGCAGAATTTCCATGCGCTTCTTTTCCCCGCCGGAAAACCCGTCGTTCAGGAAGCGATTGATAAACGCATCGTCGATGTCGAGATACTTGATGTTCTCGCGGAGTTCCTTCAAGAACTCGGCGGGCTTCAGTTTCGATTCGCCGTGGGTCGCGTCGTGCGCGCTTTTCAGGAACTTCGCCACACTGACGCCCGGCACGGAGACGGGATACTGGAAGGCCAGAAATACGCCCGCCTGCGCGCGTTCTTCCGGCTCCATTTCCAGCAGGTTCTCTCCCTTGAAAAGGATCTCTCCCTCGGTGACCTCGTACGCGGGATGTCCCATGATGACATTGGCCAACGTGCTTTTCCCGGATCCGTTCGGCCCCATCAGGGCGTGGGTCTCGCCTTTGGATATCGTCAGATCCAGCCCTTTCAGAATGGGTGTATCCTCCGTCTCCGCGTGCAGGTTGCGAATCTCAAAATACGCCTGCGCTTCACTCATTGTTCTCTCTCCTTGGTCGTTGTTTCTTTTGAATCAAAAATTGTTCGTCCCGCTCCAGCGGCGTTCGTTCTCCGTCAAGGGACATAGCCCTCAGATATCAAAGCCCAGTTCAAGCCGCGCCTCTTCCGTCATCTTGTCCGGCCCCCAAGGCGGCTCCCAAACCACGTCTACCTGGGCGGCGTCAATCCCTTCCACTTTTTCGGCGGCTTCGTTTACCATATGCAATAAATACGGGCCATAAGGACAACCCGGCGATGTCAGCGTCATTTCGATATGCGCCGCCGTGTCCTCCACCGATATCTTGTATACCAATCCCAGATCAACAATGTTCATATGTAGTTCCGGATCAACCACATTCATCAAGGCTTTGCGCACGTCCTCTTCTTTGCTCATCTCTTCACCCTTTCCCCGTTCATCCCGTTGCTTGCTTCGCCATTTCCGAACGACGCCGAAACGTTCCCAGTCGAAATGCGCTCAAATACGACGTCAACTCTTCCTGTATTCGCAGGACCGGCCCGCGAATGTTGCACGTCCCGTATTGGTCGCACGTGTCCGGGCTTTCATGACACCGAACCAGATGCAGCGGCCCCTCGACCGCCGCCATTACATCGCCCAAAGTCAGTTCATCCAAGGGCCGTTGAAGCCGGTACCCGCCATGCGCGCCATGCACCGATTCCAATACACCCGCACGCGCAAGCGCTTGCAGCACTTTCCCCAGCAAATCGGCGGGAATATTGAACTGCTCGGACAGATCCTTCGTCGAGACCAACTCCCCGGGCTCCAGCTCATCCAGGTGCAGGAGAGCCATCAACCCATATTCCACTTTCTTACTCAACTTCAACACGGCATATCCGACCTTTTTTGTCCGCTTTGACCCTACGCCGTTCTCGCAGATTGTCAACCGGGTTTTGGTCCTGCAGGGCATTCACTTCCCTGCAATGAATTTCCGCGTTGCTATTTGGCGACTTTATACTGATTTGCTGAACAAAATGGACTCCTTGAAGTTTTGTTTGGGTGACACATTGGGCCTGTTGCTGTAGGGGCTTCGCTTGCGAAGACCAAGCATTACCCACATACCCGGTCCGCGCAAGCGCGGCCCCTACAAGCAAGCCTGTGGGTAGGCTCATAAGCGAAATACTTCGAGGGGACTGGGGGCACCGCGTCCCCCAGTCTCTCCACACAAAATAGCGAAGGGCCATAGTAAACCGCTTGGTCAACAAAGAGCTCGCTTGGAGAACTCAATGCCCCTACATGTTTCTGAACCCTTGGCGAACGTGGGATTCAGCACTAAGGATTCGGAGTTGCCCGTCAAGATTCGGCGTTGAAGAAACATTCGCGATGGATATGAGCGATATCGATGCCGCGCTCCTCCAACCATACCGTAGTCTGATCAATCATGGCATCCAGTCCGCACAGATAGTAATGGATTTCCGGTCCCAACGGCACGTCCGGCAGCAGATCGGTCACGCGCCCCCTGAACGCGTCTTCCGCGTCCTCCCGGGATACGGCTAATCGGACGTCGCACCGCGCGCGCAACCATTCCAGATCAATGGCGTCCGCGCGTTTGCGCACGCCGTATAAAACCCGTAGGGGCGGACTATCCGGCCACGTGCGCAGATACGAGAAGAACGGCGCAATGCCGGTCCCCGTTGCAATGAACACCGAGGGGGCGCCTTCGCCGGACTGCCCGGGACGGAACCAGCCGAACGGCGGGCTTATCCGGACCCGATCGCCCGGTTGCCTCTCGGCCAGGTACGGACTGACTTCGCCGCCTTCCATACGGCGAATGAGAAAGCGCAGCGCCGTTTCATCGACGCCGGAAGCAAAACTGTACGGGCGCGACGCCTGATTATCCGCCCCGAAAAGTGCGGTGCAATCGCCGGGCATGAAACGTATGTCATCGCGCTCGAGCGCCAGCTCGAAGATGCCCGGCGCGTGCCAGTTCACACTAATCACACGCGCCATTTCATTATCATTATTCATCGTCATACGCCGTCGTCCTGTTGGATATTAGAAAGCATAAGGCCCGTCGTTATTCCATATAAACGTTCAACGCCCCTCGCGACAGGTCTTGCCTCTTATGCTGCGAGGCCGAACGCTGTTCCCTTTCAAAAGAAACGGGTCGTGGGCGCGTCCCCGGCGGCATGAAAACGACCTAGGAAACGCACCTCCCGAACAAGATCAAACCCAAATCGGTCCCGCACAGCGCGCGCCATGCGCCGGGCCAATTCGTACACATCTTCCGCCGTACCCTCTTCCCCCTTGATAATGATGTTGGCGTGTTTGGGATACACAAAGGCTCCGCCAACCCGCAGCTCCTTAACGCCCGCCTCTTCCAGAAACCAGCCCGCCGCCTGACGACGGCCCGCGCTCGACGTCGGCTCCACGTTCCGGAAGATGCTGCCGATACACGGTTCCGTGCGCCAATCCGGATGTTTCGCGCGGCGCAACGCAAGAATCTCTTCCCGTTTCCGGCGCATTGCGTTCATGTCTCCAGCCGGCAAACGCAGGCGCGCCGAAAGAACCACTTCCCCGCTGACTTGAAGACGGGACCGGCGATACCCCAAGTCGAGATCGCCGGCGGGCAGACGATACACGTTTCCGTTCGCATCCATCAGCTCTACAGATTCCAGGACATCACCAATCTGTTTCCCGAACGCCCCCGCATTTCCGACAATCGCCCCGCCGACCGTGCCGGGGATCCCGGAACACATGATCACGCCGTCCCATCCGGCCTCGATCGTCGCGCGCACGAATTGATCGAGTATCGTTGCCCCCGACACCTCTACCGCCCCGTCTTTGACCGTCACGGCGGGCTCCTCCGAAAAATAGCGCACGACCACGGCGTCCACCCCTTCGTCGGCAATCAAGAGATTCGAGCCGCCCCCGATCAGCACGTATGGCGTCCCCGCCCGCAGCAACGCGCTCACAGCGGTTCGCAGCGAGTCAGGGTCGGCGCACTGGATCAATTCCCGACACGGCCCGCCCAATTGGAAGGTGGTCAATGGTGCAAGTGGCGTACCCATTTCAGGTGTCTTTCATCACCGTTTTGCCGTTTTCCTCCGCGCGCGCGAGCAGCCAAAGGTAATCGGACAATCGATTCAACCAGACCAACAGAGTCTCGTTCGTCATAACCCCTTGTTCCATCAACCCGACGACTTTACGTTCGCAACGGCGCGTCACCGCCCGCGCCAGATCGATGTGCGCGGCGGCGGGCGTTCCACCCGGCAGAATAAAACCGCCCGGCGCAGGCAACGCTGCTTCCAAATCTTCCCGTTCACGGTCCAGCTCCGCGAGCATGGCCTCGTCCACTCTTTCCCTGAGCCGCGCCAGATGCTCGCGCGACGTCGCCAATTCCGCGCCGACCACAAACAGCCGGCGTTGCAGGGATTCCAAGCGCGCAACGGTGTCGGCGTTGGGCGACAGCGCTCTTGCCACGCCCAACAAACTGACGACCTCGTCGAGGTCTCCGTAGGCATGGGCTTGCGGGCAATCCTTGGATACGCGCTCGCCGGAAAATAAATGCGTTGTCCCGTTATCGCCCGTTCTGGTAGTGATACTGGTTGTGCGCTTCATGCGCCAGAGAGTTCCGCATTTTCCCGATGGTGTCAACTGGCGCAGGAAAGCCGGGCGCCATTATGGAATGCCTTCACCCGAAAGAGAGCCTTGACATGGATACCTTACCCACAAACGACCTGCTGGCCTGCGCCGTCGCCGCCG
>SLGY01000041.1 GCA_007136425.1 Kiritimatiellia bacterium | reverse complement strand
GGCGTGTTCACGCCATTGATCGAACGCAACACGACGATCCCTTCGCGCAAGAGCGAGATTTTCAGCACGGCGGCGGACAACCAGTCCACGGTGGAGATTCACGTCTTGCAGGGCGAGCGCAAGATGGCGCGCGACAACAAGACGATCGGCCGTTTCCATTTGGACGGCATTCCGCCGGCGCCGCGCGGCGTACCGCAGGTGGAGGTGACGTTCGATATTGACGCGAACGGCATCCTGCATGTGAACGCGAAGGATCTCGGCACGGGCAAGGAACAGAAGATCACCATCACGGCCTCCAGCGGGCTGTCCGAAGAGGAGATCGAGCAGATGGTGAAGGACGCGGAAGCGCACGCCGACGAGGACAAGAAGGCGCGTGAAGCCGTAGAGACGAAGAACCGTGCGGACGCCACGGCGTACGAAACGGAGAAGTTCCTGAAAGAAAACGGCGACAAGATCGCCGAGGACAAGAAGGCCAAGGTCGAGGAATCGATCAAGTCCCTGCGCAGCGCCATTGAGGCCGATGACGTGGATCAGATGAAGTCGCGCTTGGAAGAAGTGACGTCGGCGATGCAGGAGGTTTCGGCGGAGATGTACGCCCAGGCGAAGGCTTCGGGCGAGGCCGCGAGCGAGGGGGACGCGCAGGGCGACGCCGGCGCGGCCGACTCGGGCGGATCCGCGGAGGCCGGGCAGCCGGACGACGTAATCGACGCCGATTACGAGATGGTCGACGACGACAAGGACAAGAAAGAATAAAGACGGTGTAAGGATTTTCCCGCCGGCGTTCCCGCAGGGACGCCCGGCGGGGAGAGCGTACGTGGTAAATCAACCCATAACCAAACCAGGAGGAAACGTATATGAACATTCAACCATTGGGCGACCGTGTCTTGGTTGAACCTCTCAAGGAAGAGGAAACCACCAAAGGCGGCATTATTATTCCGGATAGTGCCAAGGAAAAGCCGCAGCAAGGCAAAGTGATCGCTGTCGGCACCGGAAAACTGGACGACAACGGGAAAAAGATTCCGTTCAACGTCAAGAAGAACGATCGCGTGCTCATGCCTAAGTATGGCGGCACGGAAGTAAAGATCGACGGCAAGGAATACCAGATTCTTCGCGAAGAGGATATTCTCGGCGTCATCGCCTGAAATCAGTGTGAACCCATAATCAAGTAACAGGAGGAAAGTTCCTATGTCAGCAAAGCAATTGATGTATGACGCGGAAGCGCGTCAAGCCATCCTGAAAGGGGTGGAGAAACTGAGCCGCGCCGTAAAGGTAACGCTCGGTCCGCGCGGCCGTAATGTCGTACTGGACAAGAAATTCGGTTCGCCGACCGTCACCAAGGACGGCGTGACCGTGGCCAAGGAAATCGAACTGGAAGATCCGTTCGAGAACATGGGCGCCCAGATGGTGCGCGAAGTGGCCAGCAAGACGAGCGACGTGGCCGGTGACGGCACGACGACCGCCACGGTATTGGCCGAAGCCATCTATAAGGAAGGCTTGAAGAACGTCACGGCCGGCGCGAACCCGATGAGCCTCAAGCGCGGTATCGAAAAGGCCGTGGAGGCCGCCGTCGCAGCCCTGCAAACCCAGAGCAAAAAGGTCAAGGACTCGCACGAAATCGAGCAGGTCGCGGCCATTTCCGCGAACGGCGATAACACCATCGGCGAAATCATCGCCGACGCGATGGACAAGGTCGGTAACGACGGCACCATCACGGTGGAGGAAGCCAAGAGCATCGAGACGACGCTGGACGTGGTCGAAGGGATGCAGTTCGATAAGGGCTATCTGTCGCCGTATTTCGTGACGAACACGGATACGATGGAAGTCGTGCTTGACGACCCGCAGATCCTGATCTTCGAGAAGAAGATTTCCAATCTGCAGGATCTGCTGCCTCTGCTGCAGAACGTCGCCAAAGCCGGGCGTCCGTTGCTGATTATTGCGGAAGACGTCGAAGGCGAAGCGCTGGCGACCCTGGTGGTGAACCGGATTCGCGGCACCCTGCAGGCGTGCGCGGTGAAGGCCCCGGGCTTCGGCGATCGTCGTAAGGCGATGCTCGAAGACATTGCGATTCTGACCGGCGGGACCTGCATCACGGAAGATCTCGGGATCAAGCTCGAGAACGTGAATGTCGAGGATCTCGGCCGTGCGAAGCGCGTCACGATCACGAAGGAAAACACCACGATCGTCGAAGGCGGCGGCAAGACGTCGGATATCAAGAGTCGTATCGAACAGATCCGTCGTCAGATCGAGGAAACGACGTCGGACTACGATCGCGAAAAGCTGCAGGAACGTCTGGCCAAACTCGCCGGCGGCGTGGCGGTGATCAACATCGGCGCGGCGACGGAAACGGAGATGAAGGAAAAGAAAGCGCGCGTGGAAGACGCCTTGCACGCGACTCGCGCGGCCGTGGAAGAGGGCATTGTGCCCGGCGGCGGCGTGGCCCTGCTCCGTTGTCAGAACAAGTTCAACAGTGTTGAGGCGGAAGGCGACGAAGCCATCGGCGTGGATATTGTGCGCAGGGCCTGCGAAGCGCCCCTGATGCAGTTGGTCCGCAACGCCGGGGTGGAAGGCGCTATCGTCCTTCAGGAAGTCAAGAAGGCCAAGGGCAACAACGGGTATGACGTGGCCACGGGCGACTATGTCGATCTCGTCAAGGCCGGCATCATTGACCCGACCAAGGTGACGCGCAGCGCGATTCAAAACGCGGCGAGCATCGCGGCCTTGTTGCTCACGACCGAGTGCATGGTCACCGAGATTCCGGAGAAGGAACCGGCGGCGCCGGCCGGCGGTGCGCCCGATATGGGTGGCATGGGCGGCATGGGCGGCATGTACTAAATTCCGCCAAATGCCGGTTGACAGCTATGAGCGGGGCGCCTATAGTGCCCCGCTCATATGCTATCCGGCCCAAGGGCAACGCCTTGCGTGCGCCCGTGGGCGAACGTTCCCGGACATTGGAGGAACCGCTTGAATACGAACTATCTTGATACCGCCAGAGACCGCATACCGAACATCCCGTTGTTGATCAACGTGGTGGCCCGTCGCGTGCGGCAATTGAATCGTGGGCAACGCCCGTTGCTCAAGCCCGATACGCCCCAAACTCCGCATCTGGATATCGCCCTGCGCGAAATTGCCGAAGGGAAATTGACCGCGGAGATCGCGTTTAAAGGCGATACGTCGACCAGCGAAGGCAACGTCATCACGCTCTAACACGTGTCGGGTGTCGCGTGTCGCGTGTAGCGTGTCGGGTGTTGAGTGTCGCGTGTCAGAGCCTTCTTGTAGCGCCGATTCTTGATCGGCGCATTGCGCCCATTGAAAATGGGCGCTACGGAAGAATGCTTGGAGCATTGAGCCGAATCGTTGCCCAAGAAATCAAGGTTGAGCAGGGCGGGATGGGTTAGAAGCGTCATGTCCGCTGAAGCACATAAACCGATTGCCACCAATCGCAAGGCCCATCGCGACTACCACGTCCTCGATAAGCTCGAAGCGGGGATCGAGTTGCGTGGGACCGAAGTCAAATCCATCCGACAGGGCAATATGAATCTGGCCGAGGGCTATGCGCGCCTTGAAAAAACGGGTGACGTCGTTCTTTATGGTGTGCACATCAACCCGTACGATCACGGCAACGTGCATAATCACGATCCCGTGCGACCGCGCCGTTTGCTGTTGCACCGACGGGAGATCAAGCGCCTTTTCGGTCAGACAGCTATAAAAGGACATGCGCTGGTGCCGTTACGCGCGTATTTCAAGCGGGGCCGGGTCAAGGTTGAGCTGGGCCTGTGCAAGGGCAAGCAGACGATTGATAAGCGGGAGGACATCAAACGCAAAACCGCCGATCGCGAGGCGCAACGCGCCATGCGCGCGCGAAGATGAGAAGATGAACCGCAAATGAACGCGAAGGCGGCACGGGTGTAAGGCGCCGCCTTTCTGGCTTTTCCAACGATTGGAAAACCGGTGTCATTTTTCTTCCAACGATTGGAAAAACAGGGTCCAAACGCTTCCAACGATTGGAAAAAAGTGGGCAAAAAGTTCCAATGATTGGAAAATTCCCGGAATTCGCTTCCAACGATTGGAAAACGTGGCCTTGCTTTTGTTTCATTGCGCGGGGGCAAAGGGATTGACACGGGGGGGAAAGCTGATAGCTTGAGCGGGCTTTTTAT
>SLGY01000052.1 GCA_007136425.1 Kiritimatiellia bacterium | reverse complement strand
GCGGACTGGAAGAAGACCCCGACATCAATCTCGGCGAAGTCTCCGCGATGATCGTCACACACAGGCAGGACGAGGATGGCGAGGTTTCCGATGTGGCCGCGCATATCGTCGGCGGGTTTCCCATAGGACGCATGGCGCCCCAGTTTCACCGGGACGGCTTTTTCCGCAGTCAAGTTGACGAGAACTTATGGACGGTTGGCAATACCGTCCTCCGTTTTTTGGGCCGCGACATGGTGCTTTTTGCCGATGAAGACGTCGCCCAGACACAAACGGAAATCATTGAGGGCATACTTCAGGGGAATATCATACCCTTGGTGAACAATCTTGAGAAGCCCATCCACTATACCGCCGTCTTTCCCGATCCGAGACGCGTCGTGCCGAATCAACTGCGACACCATGTTCAAGCGATTGTCCTCCGAGGATCCATCGCGCCCTACGAAGGGCGTTCCGAGGTCATTCTGCTGACCACGACCCCCCGCTCCGCCACATACACCGCATCGGTGGTATCCGACTTGAAGCGGGTTGCTGAGATCGCGCTCAAAACGAAATTTAAAGGAGTGGTTCAAGATACGGAGTGGGGGCCCATGATCGACCCTTGGTGGGCTTATGAAATGGTGGAAACTTCGAAAGAAGCCCAGCTGGAGCGCGAAGAAAATATCGTCCGGATGAGGACCGAATATGAACGCGTCATGGTCAATGCCGTCCTGAAGACGCTGGAACGGTTCGGACGCGATTGGCGAGCCATGCGGTTGACACACGAAGAACGCATGGATCCGCGCGAAGTCGATCGTCTCATGGCCACCCGCAAGCCGTTGCATTATTGGAGCGACGAGCATCGCTGGGGCCCGGACTGGCCGATCGGCCCTTCGCCGGAGGAATTGGAGGAAAGAGAAAGAGAAGAAGCGGCGCGCGAGGCCGAGAGGGAAGCCCGACAAGCCGAGCGGGAGGCCGATCGAGCCGAACGCCGTGCCGAGCAGGCCGCAAGCCGGGCGGAACAGGCCGAGGCTGCGGGCGAACCGAACCCGGAACTCGAAGCGGCTGCACGTGACGCGAAGGCGGCCGCCGAAGAAGCCCGACAACGGGCCGCGGACGCCGCCCAGGAAGCGGAACGCGCTGCGGAAGCGGTTGCACAATGAACTGAAACGAAGACGGGTGATATCCTCGCATCCCCCGAACCGCCACCCTTTCGAACGACTCTTTCAAATCTTTCCTTTCTTGCGCACGCACTTGCATTGAGGTATTAAGAAACATGCGCAGAGACCAATTGAAGTGACACCTATCACGATTTTAACGGTGAAGAAGAAACCTGAACATACCCGGAAAGAGGCGATTATTGCGGCTGTTACAGGTCTCTGTATGACCGTCGGGATGACGGCGTCGGCGGAATTCGCAATCCGCCAAATTGCCGACGAGACCTATATCAACCGAACGCCTGTCATATCTGAAACCGGACTGGTCGCCTGGAAGGGGTTTCGGCTCGGACCGGACGCGACATCCGGCAGTGACATCTTCGTCTACCGGGATGGGGAACGCTTTAACTTGACGGAAGGCGCCATTGAACCGCACGCGGGCAATAACGACCCGCAAGTTCATGGCGACGCCATCGTGTGGGTGTCCACCATCACCACAAGACCTCGTGAACATACGTGGGTTCTTCGCGATCCCCCGTTGGACCCGGACATGCCCGAACCGGACGCGCGTTTTGCGGTCGCCGATGGCGCCGACAATCCGCCCGAGCGTCAAATCTTGAGGAAAGTGGGAGGAACGAACTTCATTGAGGAAGTTGAAGGGGAAACACCTACGGGGCGGTCCCGGCGCAGCCCCAGCGGGGACAATGAAATCATGTACTGGGACGGGAACGAAATCATGCGCATCACCGCAGACGGGCGCAATGATCTCGCACCCGGGTTCTGGGGTGACACGATCGCATGGCAGAAAGCACGCGGCTGGCCATACGGATGGGAAATCATGGTCTGGGCCGACGGGCATCGCATGCAAATGACCACAAACTACTACTACGACATGGCGCCGCGCGTGCATGACGGTCAAGTGGTCTGGTACGGTTGGGACGGCAGCGATTACCAAATATTCTTGTATGATCATGAAGCAGGTACGACCACACAAATTACCGACAATAGCCATGACGATGTTTCTCCCCGCAACTGGGGCGGAGAAGTGGTCTGGGAAGGCTTTCCCACCATGCATTCGGATATCTTCCTTTGGCGAGATGGAGAAATCATCCAACTAAGCGACAACGTGGAAGACGACCTGAATCCCCAAATCTGGGACGGTCAGGTCGTCTGGCAGAGCTTCGACGGAGACTTCTTTCAGATCTACCACTTTGACGGGAACGAGACCGTCCGCCTGACCAATACGCGTTACGATAATGTGAACCCGCAGATTCGTGATGGCGTTATTACCTGGATGGGATACGTCGATAATTACGACGCAGAAATATTCGCCTGGACGGGCGGGCCCGACCCGATTCGCCTGACCGAAAACGACTACGAAGACCAGCACCCCCGCACCGCCGGGGGACGAATCGTCTGGCAGGCCGATTTCGACGGCCAATCTCACATCTTTCTAGCCGAACCGAGGTAGGAAGAGAGTATTCAGTATTCAGTGTTCAGTGTTCAGTGGCTGAGTACGAAACGTTCACTTGTCTGTCAGAATCCTATGAATCCCGGCCCCTTGCCGAAATACTCCACGACACAGTTAGCGACAAGGTTATCAGACACGCCGAAGAAAACCAGGCCCCACACTGAACACTGAATACTGAACACTGGATACTTCTTCCTCACGCCCACATCTGGCGGTCGAGGGTGCGATATTGGATGGCTTCGGAGATGTGGTCGGAACAGATGGAGGTCGACGCGTTGTCAAGGTCGGCGATGGTGCGGGACACCTTGAGAATCCGGTCGTAGGCGCGCGCGCTGAAGTTCAATTGCGTGATGGCCATCTTCAACATCTCCTCCGCTTCCGGCTCCAACCGCGCCACGTCATGCAATTGACGCGAGCCCATGTCCGCGTTGCAATGCACCCGCTTGAGCTTGCGAAAACGCTCCTGTTGAATCTCCCGGGCGCGCATCACCCGTTCCCGTATGACCGCAGAGGTCTCGCCCTTGGTCGTCGCCGTCAATTCCTGATAGCGCACGGACGGGACTTCGAGATGAATATCGATCCGGTCCAGTAAGGGGCCGGAAATCTTGTTGTGATAACGCTGAATCTGTAACGGCGTACAGCGGCATTCATTCTGTTTATCGCCGGAATACCCGCACGGACACGGGTTCATGGCGGCTACCAACATGAATTGGCACGGAAACGTGACCGTCACCGCCGCCCGCGCAATGGTCACCTGCCCGTCTTCGAGCGGCTGCCGCAGGACCTCGAGGACGTTGCGATGGAATTCGGGCAATTCGTCGAGAAACAAAACTCCGCGATGCGCGAGACTGACCTCGCCCGGCGCGGGATGTGATCCGCCTCCCAGCAAACCCGCGTCCGAGATCGTGTGATGCGGCGCGCGATACGGCCGGCACGCCAACAGAGCCTGATGCGGGTCCAATGCGCCCGCGATACTGTGAATCTTCGTCACTTCAAGCGCCTCGTCCAGGGACATCGGCGGGAGGATGGAAGGGACGCGCTTGGCCAACATGGTCTTGCCGGTGCCCGGCGGTCCGATCGCGAGGATATTGTGTCCACCGGCCACGGCGACCTCCAAGGCGCGCTTCGCGTATTCCTGACCTTTGACGTCGGAAAAATCCTCTTCGTACAGGTCGTGACGCTCGAATACCCGGTTCAAGTCCATGGACAACGGCGGAATATCAAAATCGCCCTGTAGAAAGTCGGCGGCCTGCCGCAGCGATTCCACCGGATAAACGGGTAACCCCTGCACCACAGCGGCCTCTTCGGCATTCTCCGCAGGAACAAGAAATCCCGTTAAACCGGATTTCGCCGCATTCATGGCGATGGGAAGAACGCCTTTAACCCGTCGCACCCGCCCGCTCAAAGCCAATTCGCCGATCACGGCGTAGCGCGCCACGTGTTCGGCGTCGAGATCGCCCTGTGCGGCCAACATCCCGAGCGCAATCGGCAAATCGAAACTGGGCCCTTCCTTCTTGATATCGGCGGGGGCGAGGTTGATCGTCGTCCGCCCCATGGG
>SLGY01000016.1 GCA_007136425.1 Kiritimatiellia bacterium | reverse complement strand
GTGACCATCGACGGCGGGAATCTGTCCCGGACCGACACGGAGGGCGTTCTCGATATCCACACTGAAGCGTTGCTCGATATCAAGTCCGGCGGTTTGACGTCAGCGGGCGATCTGAACTTCGAGCAGGCGGGACTGGAGATGAGCGGCGGCAATTTAACCGCCTCGGCCATTCGCCTGTTCGGCTCGCGTAGCGTGACCACGACGGTGGCCCGCATTACCGGCGGTCAATTGACGGCGGAAGCACTGCGCGTATACGACAACGAGTCGTTTACCTCCGGATACATTACCTTCGGCGGCGCCGGGAGTTTGGTGATCGATAGCGCGGACCCGATCGACTGGGGGGAAGGGTATGTAAACTTCCTGAACGTGCAAGGCTCGACGGCGACGCTGACGATAAACGGGTATGACCAGACGGATTACGAGACCATGTTTGCGGAAAACAGGCTTCGATTCGACGGCACGAACGAGGGCGAATTTTCAGATCATTTCCAGGTCATCGGATCGGAATTATCCGTCCTCACCGATCCGCCGGAGCCCCAGACGTACGAGGAATGGGTGATGGAGCAGGACATCCCGGAGGGGGAACAGGAACCCGGTGACGACCCCTACGGCACCGGCATTCCCAACCTGGTGGCCTACACGACCGGCCTCGCGCCCGAAGTTCCGGATCAGCGTCCCCTGGTGATTCACCTGAATGGGGGAGAACCGTTGATTGCTCTTCCGTGGAGGACGGATATCTCCGGCGAGGCGTACTTCGAGGTGGAACAGTCGACAAACCTGGCGACCTGGGTTGCGGACACGAATCTGTCGTGGGTCACTGTTCCGTTGAACTCTCATCGCGAGGAATATCAAGGGCGTCTGTCGAAGGACGATCTTGAAAGCCGCATGTTCTTCCGGATCCTGTTCGGATTGGACGAATGAAAAAACAGCAAAAAAGTCTTTACATCGGCGCGTCAGACATGCATGATATATCAGGAATATTAAAAGACGGCAGTAACACAACCAAATCATGGGGAGGCTGGTCATGAAGAAGTGGATCGTCCTGTTAACGTGCGGGCTGGTAGGTATGGGCGTGGCCCAGGCAGATTTGTACTATACCGGATTCGAAACCGATGAAGGCTGGGCGACCGGTTCGCTTGGCACCAATCCCGCCGAGCAGCCGGCTGGTGGATCGTGGGATAATACGGGAGTCGCCCAAGTCCAGGATTTCAATCCGAACACGGGAAATTACTCCGTATATTTCAACTCAGAGAACACCGGAAATCATACGGCAAGCTTCACTCCGGACAGTTCTTATTCCGGATATTCGTCGTTAACGATTTCCTACGCGGCCTTCTTACCAGCCTATCCTGAGCCTGATGGCGACGGCACAGTGGCCATGAACAATAATCATCGCTTGGAACTGGTTACAGATGCCACCACGCTGCGATTGCAATTCGATAACTTTGACACGGCCGGTAATCCGGGGCGGCAACGTGCTTATGTACAGGATGGCTTGGGCGCCGGCGGAGAGAATGGTGTTATCAATCAGGTTTGGGAACCCGGCGAGTGGATGGATATCTCGTTCACGCTGGATTTTGTTAACAACACGTATTCATATGCGGTTGATTCCCCAACCCAGGGGCTGAACAGTATCTCGGATCAGGTTATCGGACACAACATCTCGCAATTGAACGGTGTGAACCTAATCCACCGCGACGTGGCCGATAATACAGTGGAAGACGCCCGGGACCTCACCATGTATGCGGACGATTTCAGCGTTGTTCCCGAGCCATCGACGATGGCACTGCTGGGACTGGCCATGCTGGGCCTGTATGCCCGTCGGCGATTCCGCGTATAAACGGGTGAAGATTTGTCGTCATCATCGCCCGGAAGCAAGGCGACCGGGCCGTGGCGGGCTTTGCAGCCATCGGAGTGAATGACATGTATCAAGCGCTCAAGAAATGCGTTGCACGAGTCTCAAAAGGCGGAGCGTTCTTCGGTTTGCCATCCCGTATCGCATTGCTTTCATCGATGTTGTTTGCGTCCTCGGCCCGGGCGTCGCCGGCGGATGAGGCGCCTAATTTCCTCATCATCATGCCCGACGATCTGGGGTATGGCGACCTGAGCCACTACGGCGGGGAAACGCCGACCCCGAACATGGATCGCCTGTTCGAGGAAGGGATCGAATTGTCGCAGTTCATGGTCGCCCCGATCTGCAGTCCCGCACGGGCGGGCTTGCTGACCGGGCTGAATCCGTCGCGCACGGGCGACGGCCCGCAACTCAGCGGTATCATGCCGGCGGAGACCTATACCTTCGGCCGATTCTTTCAAGATAACGGATACGTCACGGGACTTTTCGGCAAATGGCATAACAGCGAAACACCGCGTTTCTTTCCTGAACAACCCCATGTCAACGAGCTGGGTTTCGATCGCTTTGTCGGTTTTTACGGTGGCGGCGCCGACTATTTCACGAAGGTCTGGCCCAATCGGACCGAGGCCCCGAGTTGGTATCACGACGAGACGCCGGTGGATGACGAACGGGATTACAAAACGGATCTGCTGACCGATTACGCGATCGAGTTTATCGAGACCAACCAGCACAGCCCATTCGTCTGCTATGTCCCCTTCAGCGCTCCGCACACGCCGTTGCATGCCTCACAGGAATATCTCGAGCGGGTACCACAATCGATCGTGGACGCGGCCGGAGGGGAGCTGCGGCCGCCGGAAGAGTATTACAAACTGGAAAACGACCGAATGGCGCCTCAATTGAACACGGCGTATGTGAACCTTACGGGGGACGACTCGATCCTTTCCATTGAGGGAGAATTGACCGAGGCCGATTGGAAGGTGTTGTATTCCGCCATGCTGATCGCCTTGGACGACGGGGTCGGCCGAATCCTGGATCGTCTCGACGCGTTGGGTCTTGCCGACAATACCGTCGTACTGTTCTTTTCCGATGATGGGGCCATACCGCGCTTCGGCAGTAACGATCCGTTTCGCGGAGGCAAACATACCGTGTGGGAAGGGGGCGTCCGTGTGCCGGCCGCCATCCGATGGCCGGACGGCGGATTGGTCGGGCCCGGAACGTTCGAACCCTTGATCGGGTATTTGGATGTGTTGACCTCGCTGGGTGATATGGCGGGTTTGAGTCCCCAAGAAGGGTATGTATCGGACGGCCGATCGTTCTGGCCGGAACTCCTGGATGAAGAACCCGCCGGTGGTCGCAACTACTACTTCCTGTGGCGGCACCAGGACGTGATCCGGACCGATGATTGGAAGTTGTTCCGTTACCATGACCATTTCCAGCTATACGACATGCAGAACGATTACGAGGAAACGACGAACCTTGCCGAAGACCGCCCGGATATCGTTGCGGACTTACTGGAAATAATGGAGGCAAGAGTGGATGACATCGGCGCCGCTCCGTCGCACGTTGCGCCAACGGATTTTGCGCCGCCTTCGCCCTTGGATCGCATGACGGAAGTGACGATCAGCACCAGTGAATCGTTGATTCTGCCCATCTCCACCGAGCGCATTCAGATGCATCCTGGCGATCATTTGCATTTCCAAATCATGGTGGAGCAGAGCCCCGATGCCGGATTCTACCTTTCGCCGATTGTGATGGGCGATTTGTTGTTCGAAGATCGCCGGGGCATGGATCAGTATGGACGCCTCCAAGCGGACCGGCCGATGCCGCTGGAAGGCGTTTGGGAACATCGCGTCATCGGGTTGGGCAATATGGCGCCGCGATTCCTCACGGAGGTGGTGTTGAACATACGCGAACCGGGCGCCTACCACTTCTATATCGCGGACCTCGAGATTCATCGGAAGGACGGGTCGGTCATCGAAATTCCTTTCGACAACGATTCCTTTCTCGTTCAACAGCCGCCGTCGGATCCATATCGAACCGGTTTCGAATCGGAAGAGGGGTGGGCGACCGGTTCGCTTGGCGTCAACCCCGCGCAACAACCGGCCGGCGGATCATGGGACAATACCGGTGTTGCCCAGGTGCAGGATTTCAACCCGCACACGGGCGACTATTCCGTCTACTTCAACTCGGCGAATATCGGAAACCACACGGCCCACTTCACGCCTAACCAGCCGTATACGGACTTTTCCACGCTGACCATATCCTATTATGCCTATTTCCCAGCCTATCCGGAGCCGGATGGCGACAACACGGTTAGTATGAGTAATAACCATCGCCTGGAACTGGTGACGGATGCCACGACGCTGCGACTGCAATTCGATAACTTTGATACGGCGGGCAATCCGGGTCGACAACGGGCCTATATACAGGATGGTCTCGGTGCGGGCGGGGAAAACGGACTCATGAATCAGGTCTGGGAATCCGGCGAATGGATGCATATTTCGTTTACGCTGGATTTTGTCAACAACACCTACTCCTACCGGGTCGACTCCCCGACACAGGGCTTGAATGTCATATCGGATCAGGACATCGGGCATGACATCTCGCAGCTCGAGGGGGTCAATCTGATTCATCGTGACGTGAGAGACGACACGGTGGATGGTCCCCGCGATTTGACCATGTTTATCGATGATTTTTCGGTAACAGCGCCCCTATACCGGACCGGATTTGAAGCGGCGGAAGGGTGGCTGACCGGCAGCTTGGATGAAACACCGTCGTCGGATCAGCCGAGCGGGGGGACATGGGATCGCACCGGGGTGGTGCAGGTGCAGGATTACAATCCGTATTCCGGCGACTATTCCGTCTATTTCAATTCCGAATCATCCGGAAACCACGAGGCCATTTTTACGCCGGACCCCGGCCGGTTGTCGGGCGCTTCGGTCGTAGAGATTTCGTATTACGCCTATCTGCCCGATTATCCGATGGCGGATTACGGCAGCACACTGCATCGCCTTGACCTCTATACCGACGCCCATGCAGGAGGCGATCCTTTCCGGCTGCAGGTGGACAATTTCGGCACGGACGGCAATCCGGAACGTCATCGGGCCTTCATATCCAGGGGGTTGGGCGAGGATGGTGAGATCGGATTGATCAATCAGGTGTGGGCGCCGTACGAATGGACCCGGATAACCGCGACGCTGGACTTTGAAAGCGATCTCTATTCGTGGGAGATCGATTCGCCCACGCACGGCGTCCAATCCGTCCTTCCCCGGCGCATTGGGCATGAGATTTCGGATCTGTTGGAGGTGCGCGTGACCCATCGCGACGTGGCCGGGACGGACCGGACCCTCTATGTGGATGATTTCAGCATCACGGCAAAAGTGCCGTCCGAGGGGGCGGAGCCGAAGGCGCGGCAATCGTATGCGGAATGGTTGATCGAGCAGGGGGTACCGGAAGGTTCTCAGGATCCCGGCGACGATCCATTCGGTACCGGCGTAAAGAATCTGGAAGCGTATGCCACGGGACTGTCGCCCCAGACGCCGGAGCGGGCGACGCTGGCGCTTCACGCCTTGGACAATGAACCGGTCATATCCATGCCGTGGCGCACGGATATTTCGCCGGACACCTATTTCAGGGTGGAGTCTTCACCGGACCTTGCGCAATGGCAACCGGACGGCCGATTGGATTGGAAATCCGAATGGCTGGATTCGGAAATGATCGAATTGCGCGGGCGAATAGAGGAAGACCCCATGCCGGAAAGAAAGTTCTATCGCATTCGTTTCGGATCAGGACTCGAAGAATGAAGAACGGGTGGTCTTGTGGTTTGAATCCCGGGCCGGGCGTCTGATATGCGCAAAACACTGGACGCAAAACTGGCTGCAATTCATGCGGATCCGCAAGGGTGCCGGGAATTCATCATCGCGGACGCGAAGGACGCCGACATGGCCCTCGGCGTCACGGCGCCGGGCCCGAAACCGGGCGGGGGATACAAGACGCTGGAAGAATACCGCGATCAGATCCGCGCCGTGGTTCGACAGGGAATCGTCGACATCATGCTGATGTCGGCTTCCAACGTCGAGCAGTTGGCCGTTCACGAAAAGCTTTTCGAGTCCTCCGAGGTCACGCCGGCAGCCCGCGCCAACGACACCACGGACATCTGGCTGCCGCGTGGGGGTAAATATGCACAGTCCGCGTCACGTCCCTTTCGTTCGGCCTCGATTGATCACATAAAATACGGAGAAGCAACGGAGCATCATGCACAATCGGTCCGCGGCGCCGATCTGGGGTTGTATTCACTGACGTTTGTGAATGATCGCGATCGCGATTACGAGACCCTTGCCGCCTACGCCCGGTTCCGCGAAGAAGCCGAGCAAAAGAAGTTCCGTCACTTTCTTGAAGTCTTTAATCCGAACGTGAATGGGGCGGTACCCGGCGAAGAGGTGGGTTCGTTTCTTAACGACCACATCGTGCGGGCATTGGCCGGTATCACCTCCAGTCAGCGTCCTTTGTTCCTCAAAATTCCCTACAACAGCCCGGCGGCGCTGGAGGAACTGGCGGCCTACGACCCGCACCTCGTCGTCGGCGTACTCGGGGGCGGTGCGGGGACAACGCGCGACGCGTTTCAATTGATTCATGACGCGCGCAAGCATGGCGCGCGCGTGGCGTTGTTCGGGCGCAAGATCAATTACAGTGAACATCCGCTCGCCTTTATTGCCTGTCTGCGCCAAATCGCGCAGGACGAATTGGCGCCGACCGAAGCAGTGAAGGCCTATCATGCCGAATTGAAGAAGGCGGGCATCACGCCTCTGCGCTCGCTTCCCGCTGATCTGGAATTAACCGATACCGCGCTGCACTACGATTAAATCCCGCCGCGCAAAGCAAACCTTGACAAAGTCTTGATCTTTGGGTGTAATTGATATATCAAACATATCACAAAAGGCCAACGGTTTCGGCCTGGGAAAAATTGCGTATGCAGTCGGAGCGATTGCGGCAATTTGTCCGGAGACATAACCTGGTACGTTCTGTTGAAGAAAGGTGACATCATGAATCGCATACTCCCTGTTCTGATCATTGCCGTGTTATTCGCCGGCATTCCTGTCTCGCATGCATTGCTTGATGAAGCCGTCATCTATCTCCCTTTCGAAGGCGAGGATCTAGGGGCGGGCAGTGAGGCGTGGCGAAATCATGGGGCCGTGGCCGAAGGGGCCTCGTCCCGGGTGCGCGGGCAACCGCCACATCCTACGGTATCGCCTTACGGGATCAAGGGCCAGTCGTATGACGGGCGCGCCCTGACGGCCATGGAACGAGCGGGGACGCATATGTGGGATGAATCCGCCATGCGCGATACGCTCGATCATATCCAGTCCTTCACCTTCACGGCTTGGATCTGGATGGACGAGCCGAGTGTGCAGGGGCGTATCTTTTCCTCGGGAGCCATCGAGATCAATAAGATCGTTACCGAAGACGGTCGCGGCACGTATCTGGCTGTACGGGTGGGCGACGGAGAGTCGTATGTGAACAGCATCAATCGCCGCGAATACTGGGATTGCGTCGGCGAATGGCGGTTCGTGGCCGTGGTCTATGACGGCACGCGCAGCGAAGAGAATCTCATGTTCTATTACGGCGGAGAGGAAACCGAGGTCGCGTTTGCCAGTGCGCATGATGTGCGGGCGCGCACCCTGCGGTCGGGCGCGCGGGGCGGACGATTCTGGCTGGGCAACACGGTGGACCATAACGGCCCCCGTCCGTTTGCCGGGCAGATCGACGAACTTCGTCTGTGGGTCTCCAACAACGATGACCAGGGGGTTCTGGCCATCAGCGAACTGGAAGCCGTGCGGCAACACGATCTTGCCGAGCCCGAAAGGCGGAAAGCCCGCCCGCAACATCTGACGGCGAAAGGGTTGCCGCCGACGCCGGTGGATCCGGAGTCCGACGACCTGTTGGATCGGCCCAATATCTATCTCCCGTTTGAAGGTCTGGACCGCGGGCCCGGCTCCATGCCTTGGAAGAATCGCGGCGTGGAGGGCTACCGCGAAGACGTCGCGCAGCGCGGGCGTCCACCGAACCCCCGCACGACCCGCGACGGCCTACGCGGGCAGGCCTATAACGCCACGATGCTGACGCCGATGGAACGAGGGGGGACCTATATGTGGGGCCCCGCCGCCGCTAACGGAGAGATCGGACAATCGCTTGAAGACACGTGGTCGTTTACGTTTACCACGTGGATTCGAGTGGACGAGCCCCTAGATCAGGGACGCCTCTTTTCCTCCGGCAGCTTCGAGATCAATTACATCGACCGTCCCGACGACTATCAAAGCCAATTGGCCGTGCGCGTGGGACCGGAACCTCGCTTTGTCAGCAGTATGGATTCAGTGGATCTCTGGGGCGCGCGCGAGGATTGGCGCTTTATCGCGGTGACCTATGACGGCGCCCGGGAGACGGATCAATTGGCCTATTATTCGGGTGGACGCGACGAGCCGGTACAACAGGTCGAGACCCACACGGTGCCCGGCGGCGTTCTTGAGGCCACCGATTATGACCAGCGATTCTGGGTCGGAAACACGGTCGACATAAACGGTCCAAGGCCGTTTGTAGGCTGGATGGATGAATTGCGTGTGTGGGCGACGCAGGATCGAGACGAGCCGGTTGCGTTAACGGTTGAACAACTGGAAGAGATCCGGCAGCGCGACCTGGACGCGCCGGAAATCGAATACAAAGACGAGGAATTGGAGGCGGCAGCGGTAGAGGAGGAGCCGGCCGTCGAGCGGGAGCCGCGCGTTGAAGAGGAGGCCGTCGGCCCGCTACTGGATCGCGCGATTCTCTATTTCCCGTTCGAAGGGGACGGGCAAACCATGGGCTCGTCCGCATGGATGAACCTCGGTGCGGAGGGCTATGGGGAGGGCCCCTCGCGGAGCGGGAGCCCGCCCAATCCGCGGATTGCGGCCGACGGCGTGAAGGGGCGAGCCTATGACGCGCGTCATTTGCCCGCCATGCAACGGGCCGGTGTCTACAAATGGGGGCCGCCTTCCGATAACCCCGAAATCGGGCGCTCGTTGCAGGATGTATGGTCCTTCACGTATTCCGCCTGGATCCGGACGGAGGAAGCGGTGGAGCAGGGCAGGCTCTTCTCCACCGGGACGATTGAAATCAATTATATCAATAATCCGGATCGCAATCAGAATTATCTCGGCGTCCGGGTGGGCGAGGATGAGCCTTATGTGAACAGTTCGAATTCGGGCGCCTTATGGGGTAGCGAAGAGGAATGGCGCTTTGTTGTCGTCACGTATGACGGCACACGGGACCGGGATCAATTACGCTTCTATTCCGGGACAAAGAACGATCCCGTACAATTCGATCGGGCGATGACCGTGCAAGAAGGGGCGCTGGACGGCACGCGTCGCGGGCGCCGTTTCTGGATCGGGAACAATGTGGATATTAATGGGCCGCGCGCGTTTATCGGGTTGATGGACGAAGTGCGCATATGGGCCCGTACCGACCGGACGTCGGACGGCGCATTATCGCTTGAGGAAATCGAGGCCGTGCGTCAATGGGATGTGGAAGGGGAGGTGGCATCGATTGAGCGGCCGATTCCTACGGATCGTTCGACGCCGTTGACAGTGGATCATGCTGCGATATATCTACCTTTTGAGGGAGAGGACGACGGCGCAGGCTCCGAGGCCTGGGCGAACCGGGGACGCATCGGTCAGGGCGTATCGGCCGATGCGCAGGGGAATCCGCCGAATCCGCAGGTGCGTGACGGCGGGATCAAGGGACAGGCGTATGACGCCCGTGCGTTGGAGCCGATGCAGCCCGGAGGCACGTATCGCTGGGCCGGCGAAGAGGGGGATCCGCTGGCTGCTGCGCTGGAGGAACTGGACTCGTTCAGTATGACCGGCTGGATGGCGGCGTCGAGTCCGACCCTGCAGGGGCGCATCTTATCATCAGGAAACTTTTCTTTGACGCATATTCAGGATGCCGACGGGAATGTGGCCACGCTGGGTCTGCGCGTGGGCGATGGGGCCTCCGTTTTTGCCCGGAACAGTTCCGATCATTGGGGCATTGTGGATGAATGGCGTTTCTTCGCGATCACATACGACGGGAACGAGCGCGAAGGCAATCTCCGGATCTACACGGGGGGCGTTGAAGAACCGGTGCGTCTGGATACCGTACATGATGTGCCTGAAGGCGTATTGCGCGGAGCGCGTTCCGGCGGCGCGTTCTGGCTCGGGAATACCGTTAACGTGGATGGGCCCCGGCCGTTCACGGGGGTACTGGACGAGATCCGTATCTGGACAAGCAAGGACAATGCGCATCGCGCGGTGCTCACGGAAGAGGAAATCGAAGCCGTGCGACAATTTGATCTGGACGATTGATGGAGGACGGGAGGCAGGAGGCTCCATGCTGACAAGACAGGCTTATAGAGACGCGCAACAACGCGCGGTGAATCTATTGCGCTCGGCCGGCATTGTGTTGACCGGAGAGGAGGAGGCGCAGGTTGAAATCGCCGATCTGGGACTGGGCGAGTTGGAACGCACCGGATTGGAATTGATCACGTATATCAATAACGACCGGTATTGCGCGAAGGATCTTGTGCTGTTTCCGCGCCAAACCTGTCCCGAGCACAAGCACCCGCCGCGCGGCGACGACCCCGGAAAGATGGAGACGTTCCGGTGTCGTTGGGGCAAGGTCTGGCTTTACGTCGAAGGAGTACCGACCAACGCCATCCAGGCCGCATTGCCTCCCGGTTCGGAAACGGCGTATACCGTGTTCCATGAAATTGAATTGAATCCGGGCGATCAGTACACCATTCCTCCGAACACGTTGCATTGGTTTCAGGGCGGAGACGAGGGGGCGATCGTCTCCGAGTTCTCCAGTCCGAGCGACGATTCGTCGGATATCTTCACCGATCCACGCATTCAGCGGGCGACCCGTCTTGAGGGAGATAACCAAGCGTGAAGGAAAGGGTCACATCGCGCGTGCTCGTGGCGGGGCACATGTGTCTCGATATCATTCCGGCCATTCCCGCTTCGTCCTGCGCGCCGGACACGTTTTTCCGGCCCGGTGCGCTGATCCCGACGGACGATTGCGCGCTTGCGCCGGGCGGGCCGGTCAGTAATACGGGGCTGGCGTTGGAACGGTTGGGCGTGCCGGTGGAATTGAATGCGCGCTTGGGCGACGACGAATGGGGGCGCATCCTTGCATCTCGATTTACGCCGGAGCAGGCGCGGTCACTGCGGCTGATGGAGGGGATCAGGACATCGTATACCGTGGTGATTGCGCCGCCCGGCGCTGATCGCATGTTTCTGCATCATGCGGGCGCCAATGATACGTTTAACGCGGAGGACCTGCCATGGAATCGGTTTGCCGACTTCGACCTGCTGCATCTGGGCTATCCGCCGATGATGCAGGCCTTGTACGCGGATGGCGGCGAACAATTGATCGAAATCTTCCGTCGGGCGAAAGACGCCGGTCTGACTACAAGTCTTGATATGGCGCTTCCGGACCCAACGTCCGAGGCCGGACAGTTGGATTGGCGTGGCATTCTTGTGCGCGTACTTCCCTATGTGGATTTTTACCTGCCCAGTATCGAGGAGACGGCCTTCATGCTGAACCGGGACCTTTTTGATGCGCGCAAACACGACAGCCAAGGCGGAGACCCGGTACACGCGTATGGTTCCGAAGACTTACACACGCTGTCTTCGGAGCTGCTGGAGATGGGGGCCGGGTTGGTCGCTTTGAAGTGCGGGGCGTGCGGTTTCTATATTCGGACATCGCAGGGTGAGCGTTGGCGGCGGATGGGGCGCGCGACCAACGAGGTCGCACCGGACTGGTATAATCGAGAGTTATGGGCCCCCGCGTTTCATCAGGAACATATTGCATCCGCCGCCGGTTCGGGTGACTCCTCCATTGCAGGTTTTCTGGCCGCCTTCTTGCGGGGCGCAACGCCGGAATTCGCCGTCCATTGCGCCAATTCGGTGGGTTGGCAGAATTTGCGGAGCCTCGACGCATTGAGTGGAGTCGATGATTGGCCGGCAACAGTGGCCATGGCCGGGGCGCGCGGCCAAAAACGGAATGCAGTGTCGCCAAGCGCTTCAGCATGGGTGTATGATGAGGAACAGGAACTATACCGGGGACCGGCGGATTCATATGACC
This sequence comes from Kiritimatiellia bacterium, assembly GCA_007136425.1. Taxonomy (GTDB): domain Bacteria; phylum Verrucomicrobiota; class Kiritimatiellia; order SLAD01; family SLAD01; genus SKZA01. Next base: position 28,163 of record SLGY01000016.1, on the reverse strand, counting down.
GAACCAGAGAACCATAAACGATCGTCCGACACGCCGCTCGGCATGATTGTTTCCCATACCCATTGGGATCGGGAATGGCGTATGCCGATCTGGGGTTCGCGCCGCCGTCTGGTGCGTATGCTGGACGCCCTGTTGGGTCACATGGAACAGCATCCGGAATATCGCGCGTTCCTGCTCGACGGGCAGGTCATTGCCTTGGAGGACTATATCCAGGCGCGCCCGGAGAACAGGGAACGGATCCGGACCTTGATCCGTGAGAATCGCCTGCATATAGGCCCTTGGTACAATCTGCCGGACGAATTCCCCGTTGGCGGCGAATCGCTGATCCGCAATCTCATGACCGGGATCCGGAAGGCCGAAGAATGGGGCGGTGCGATGCGCGTCGGATACACGCCGTTCGGTTGGGGGCAGACGGCGCAACTGCCACAACTCTATGCGGGCTTCGATATCGATTTCATCGTTCTCGGCAAGAACGTCAGCCGCGATCGTGCGCCGAACAGCGAATTCCTATGGGAGGCGCCTGACGGGACGCGCGTGCTTACCACGCGACTGGGCGCCGGCGCACGCGCCAATTTCTATTTCAGCGTGGTGCTCCCGGTCTTGTACGGCAAGGGCTATAAAGATGCGACGTGGGGGTACGAGTGGCCGGGACAGGGCTGGTATATTCACGCCGCCAACACGGAACGAGCCTACGCCGAACCTGAGCAGGAACCGGACTTCGCATGGACGGACAAGGGGCTGTCGGGCGCGGCGAAAGCCGCTTGGGCGACCATGGACGACTCCCTCGTCTCCCATTGCCGTTTTCTCGGTGACGGCGTCGATTACAGCGGGCCGACCCCGCATCTCCAGCAATTCATCGACGCCATCAATGCGGGCGACCACGGATTCACCGTTCGACACGGTTCGTTACCGGAATACGCCGATACGGTCCGGAGCGCACTGAAGGGCAAGGACCTGAAAGTGGTCGAGGGCGAGCTTCGGGATGGGCCGGCCCAGGCCGTTTCGGCCAATGCCTTGATGGTGCGGCCCCGCCTCAAAAGCCTGAACCGGGAAGCGGAAATACGTTTGCTACGCTACGCGGAGCCATTAATAGCGCTGGCCACGGGGCAGGGCGTCGAGGTGCCGCCCATATTCCTGCAACAGGCCTGGGAGTATCTGCTCAAGTCTCATTCGCACGATGCAATCAACGGGGTGACCCAGGACAAGACCGCCGATGATATTGCCCATCGCTTGAATCAGGTCATTGAATTGGCTGACACCGCCTTCGATTCCGCCGCGGAAGCGTGTCTGCGCCGGTTATCTGTTCCGGACGCGCAGGACGACGATTTCCTGTTGGCCGTTTACAATCCCTTGCCGGAAACGGTTACGCAGGTTGTGGAAGTGCGCGTGGATATCCCACAGGATCGCGCGGCGCAGGATCTGCGTGTGACGAAACTCGACGGCACGCCGTTACCGATTCAGCAGGTCCATCGGGAAACCACCACGATTCCCGTCGCCGTCCAAGGAAGCCGCGCGGTGCCGTTCCGCGTGGATCGTCACCGGCTCTTCTTCGAGACCGATGCGTTGCCCGCGACGGGGTTCCAGGTGTATCGGGTGGAAGTCGCCAAGACCTTCGACCGCGCCGCCCATTTCTGGCCGGATATCGATGAACACGAATCGCAGGTTATTGGAGCCCACGCCATGGCCAATGAGCACCTCGAAGTGCGATTGCAGGGCGACGGGACTTTTGACCTGGTGCATCGAGCGAGCGGGGAAGTATATCGCGGTTTGAACTATATTGAGGAAAGCGGCGATATCGGGGACTACTGGCAGCGGGTGCGGCCGGATCGGGACCGTGTCATCACGTCCGTCGGCCGGCCGGCCGAGATCGCGCTCGTCGAGGACGGGCCGCTGGTGACCACGTATGAATGCCGTCAACAGCTCATGATCCCGCGATCGTCCGACGTGCGAACCCGTTCACGTTCCGAAGAGCAGGTTGCGCTGGCCGTGACCAGTCGGGTTACCTTGCGAAGGGGACAGCCCTTTGTGGAGGTTTCCACCGACGTGGAAAACGCGGCAAGTCATCATCGGATGCGCGTGGCGTTTCCCTCGGGGATCGAGGCGACGCATTCCCATGCGCAAGGCCATTTTGGAACGGACCGGCGCTTGATCAAACGGCCGCGCACGACGCAGGGTTTGCGCCCGGCGGAAATGGGCACGCATCCCATGCAGCATTGGGTCGATGTCTCCGATGGAAAGAGGGGGTTGGCCGTACTGAACCGCAATTTGTTGGAATACGAGGTCTCGGACGATGCTTCACACACAGTGGCCCTCACCTTGTTCCGTTCCGTGCCGGTCAAGATCTGTTCGGAATACCGTTGCGCCTTTACGGCGCCGGATCAGCATGGCAGCCAGTCGCCCGGCAAGCTGAATTATTCCTATGCCGTCATGCCGCATGCCGGAGACTGGCGCGAGGCGGACTTGAATCGCCGGGCGCAGAGATGGTTGTGCGGACCCCGTGCGTGGCAGATCTCCAAGCCGGCCCGGTCCGAAACAGACATGCCGCTGTCCTTGCTTTCCTTTGAATCCGATGCCCTGGTCTGTTCTGCGGTGAAGCTGGCCGATGACGCATCCGGCGATCTCATCGCCCGCTTCTACAATCCCGCAGCAGACACGCAACAGGGGACGCTCACGCTTTCGGGGCGCTGGACGGAATACGCGCCCAGTGATTTGGGCGAATGGCGCAAGGAGAATTGGAAATCCCTCTCGGGATCCACGCTCACCTTCTCCGTTCATCAGGGCGGAATTCAGACCTTTCGATTCCGGTAGCGGATCAGTGCGCCTTGAAGCCAATCTTTTTTCGATGAGCGATGACGTCTGAATAGTCCTTAGTCGGATCGGCTAAATCCTGATTGAGCAGATTCTTGCCCCTGGCCAGATACATTAATTGTCTGTCCGCAAATTCGGGATTCAATCGCGAATAGGCGGGGACGAAGCGCAGAGTCCAGCCGCAACGACGCTTTGTCGAAGTGTTGGGCGGGCTGCCATGATGCAAGCGCGCATCGTGCAGTGAGCATTCATTGGATTGCAATACGCACGGGACGGCCAACTCATCTTTGCGCTGTTCCTCAATGATCTCGCGATCGAAAACACTGAAATTCAAGTCTACGTTCTCATAATCGGAATAACCCTTCTTGCCCGTGCTATGCGTGCGCGGCACCACATACATGCAGCCATTTTCAGTTGTGGATGGATCAATCGCCAGCCATACCGTGGCCACCTCCATTGGGTCCAGCAGCTGGCGCCAAAATGCACTGTCTTCGTGCCAAGGCACGCGTCGGCCGTCGCCTTGGGGTTTGCAAATGAAGTGCGTAGAGAACAAAAGGATATCGGGACCCAGAATCGGCTCGACCAAGTCGACCATTTCCGGTGCCAGCGCCCATTCGTTAAGGGCCGGATCGCCAAAATGAGGCGTGTCCATAGCCTCCGGACGTTCCCCGGGGGGAAGTGCCGCAAGTCTATTCTCAAAGTGGGCCTTTAACCGATCGAACTTTCCTTGTTCGAAAACCGGTCGATGGATCAGCGCGTATCCCTGATCTCTGTACTGTTTGATTTCCTCTTCTTTCAGTCGGCTCTGTAAAGTCACACTCATATCTTCTTCTCCGAGTTGTCTTGCATTCGTGTTTGTTTATGAATGATCGTCCGTGCAAAGGGGAGATCCTTCAGCTTGTTGTTCCATGCATCGATTTCCGCTGCGGACGGGGCGCGGATATCTGAAAGCGCATAGGGCATGTGGAGTTCGTCATATTTGTAGCAGCCTGTTTCGTGGTAGGGCATCAGTTCGACCTGTAGCACGCCCGGATGTCGGGCCAGCTCACGAATCGCATCGAAATGCGCCTCATGATCGTTGTATCCGGGAATGATGGGGCAGCGCAGTAGAACGCTGACGCCTTCGTCCAGCAGATAACCCAAGTTGTCGAGGATGGGTTGTCGAGGATGGCCTGTCCACTCCCGGTGTTGTTCCGGGTCGGTTACCTTGTAATCGAACAGAACCAAGTCGAGATGCGGCCGAAGGGTTGCCCACTGATTGCGCGAACCGAATCCGGATGTGTCCAAGGCCACGGAAATGCCTGCGCCTTGTGTTCGCCGAGCCAGCTCCAAGGTGAATGGGAAGCTGTACATGGGTTCGCCGCCCGAGATCGTCAGCCCCCCGCCTGATGCCTCATAGTAGGCTCGGTCTCGTTCAACGATGCAAAGGACTTCATCCACGGTCATGATGCGTCCGTACGTCTTCTCTTCGCCCCGAACGGTCCGGACGGTCTGTGGTGTGCGTCGCTGTGATTCCGGGTTATGACACCATGGGCATCGCAAGGGACAGCCCTTTAGGAAAATAGTGGTGCGCAGGCCGGGACCATCGGTCATTGCGCCCCGCTGAATGTCGAAGACGACGGCGCGTTGGTGTTCCGTATCAGTATGCATTGCGTTCGATAATCTCCTTCTGCATGTCCGGCGGCAGGTCGACGAAGCGAGCGCTGAATCCGCCCAGTCGCACCAGCAGATGACCGTACGCTTCGGGATGCTTCTGTGCCTCCAGCAATTCCTCGCGGGAAGTCACGGTGATCATGCATTGGGTGCCCCCTTGAGCAAAATAGGCCGCAAGAAGGGTTTTCACGGCCTGCCGCCGTTGTCGCATGGTTGCTCTGCTGAAGCGCAGGTTATGAACGGCTCCCGCATGACAATCCGGAGAGAGTTTTACGATGGAATTGAGCAACGCGGTGATCCCGTTCCGGTCTCGGCCCGGTGTGGGGGTAAGACCATTGGTGACCGCCTCGCCTTCCAGTCGGCCATCGGGTGTGGCGCCGACATGATGACCAAGCGTCACATTGGCGCCGTTATTGATGACCACGACCAGATAATGATGCAGGCCAACGCGGTCGCCCTGTGCGCGCGTGCAATCGCATATGTGATCGTGTACCCGCGCCGCCATGGCATCGACACCGTCATGATCATTTCCAAATTTGGGTAGCGCCAGAATCTTTCGATGCAGCTCCTCGTGTCCTTTGAAGTTTTCCCGCATGGCCGTTAGCAGTGTGCTCAAGGTGCAGGCCCGCCTTTCGAATACCAACTCCTGGATGACATACAACGAGTCTGCCGTTGTGATGTTCCCGTAGGTTTCAAAGGTTCCCCCGAGCATGGCGCAACCGCCGTCCAGCATGCCGCGGTGCACGCGCCGGGATTCGGGTTGCAGCATGTGCATGGCCACGAAGGCGGTGTCGCGGTTCAGCACCTCGAACACCCGTTTCTGAAACTTGGCGCATTGACGGGTCGCAAACGCGACCTGCTGAGCATAGCGTTCCCAAAGCGTTTCGAAGTCTGTAATGGTGTCCGCTGATCCGGTTGCCGGGCCGATGCGCCTGCCGGTTTTCGGGTCAATTCCGTCGTGGAGCGTTGCTTCCAAGGCCTTGGGCAGATTGATAATAGCCGAGGGGGTGCCGATACTGTGTTGATCAATTACGTATTCCCCGCAGTCGAAGAAGGAATATTGTTCGGCCAATTCTCCCGGTATTCGAAATGCGCGGGAAACGGCGGGAATATTCACCTCGTCATGATACAAGAGCGGAAAGGTGGAGCCATCGGCAATGACGTCGAGTGCGAGATCGGGCAGATCCTGTGGGGTTTCCCTCGAGAGGCGCAATGCGACTTGGGGACAGATCGAAAGGGTTTGGCGGATATGCTTCTGGCGCGGCGTGAAGCGTGCATAGAAACGGCGGGTGGCCTCCAGTGCGACGCTAGTGAACAGGTCGGCCGCCCGGGGATGTCTGCGGCCCTTACCGCCCAACGTCAAGCGGCTGTTTCGACAATGCTCATTGATCAGCGCCCAGTAGGAAATCAGCAGTTCGATCGCCTCCTCGTCCGTCAGCTCGCCCTTTTCCAGATCCTGTTCGAGATAGGGGCCCAGATAATCATCCATCCGGCCAAAACTGTTCACGAAATAGCCGCAAACACAGAAGAGATGGGTCAATTGAATCGCTTCGTAAAATGTTTGTGGAGGTCGTTTGTCGAGGGCCGCCATGCTTTGCGCCATGCGGTTCAACTGCGCACGGCGCCGGGCGTCACTTTGCTCCGCCGTGGCGCGCGATAACGCCTCGGCATACTGCGCGAGGACGGCACGCACCAGCTTGAGATAGTCCGCGCAGCCGCCGACCCATGCCGCGCCGGCGGGGTCGCGATCCTGCAACCACGCCGCCTCTTGCCGAAAAGTGCGCTCCAGGGCCGGCAGCCCCGTGGTGAGCAGGTAAGCAAAATCCTGTCCGGTCGAAGCAATGCGGTAGAGACGATGCGCCGCGGCGGAGTCGCGCGCAAAGAACTTGCTGGGCAACGCCCTCCGCATGTCCGCATCCAGGGCCTGATCAATCTTTGCTTCGGAGTTTTCCTCGCGCCAGAAAAGGGCCGCCTCACGGATTGCCTCGCCCAACTCAGTGCCATCCAGTTCCTGTTCTTTCAAGACGCGTGTGGCGCGGCTTTCATCAAAATAATAGCCGACCGTATCGTCGTTTGTCGCCTCGAACCAATATTGATTTGAAAACCCCGCGATGGGCATGACAACACGCCCTGCGAACAGGTCATCGTCCAACGGCATGCATAGTGTTCCCGGCAGCGTGGTTGCCATGCAGGCTATTTCGCGCCGGGCAGCGGGCCATCCGTCGGTTTCGCGATAGCGGCACGTGAAGTCCAGGGCCAACGGGAGTAAGCGGCGATCAATTTCATCGCGGGGACAGTTTGCGGCAATGACGGGCGTCATCGCTTTTTCGTGGGATAAGCCGGGTGTTGTCTTCATAGCCTCACTTTGGCGCCTTCGTGTGATTTCTTGGTTAACAATATATGCCGTTCTAGTGATATATTCTTGCTCTATGCTGATTAAATAGTACGCTCTTATGATATGCGACGCTTGCGATGGACCCAATTTGCCTCAAAGAATGAAGCGTATCACGTGGTGCGTGTACACTGTGTGAACACAAAGGTGAGCTCCCTGCATACCCATGAGGATTTTACAGAGCTGTTTTGGGTTGAAGCCGGAGAAGGGCGTCATCAAGTCAATGGGAACGTGGTACCGCTGAAGCCCGGAGACCTGTGTTTTGTCCGGCGAACCGATGTGCATGCCGTCAACAGCTCTCGACCCGGTGGATTATACTTGGTGAATGTGGCCTTTCCGCAAGCGGTGGTGGATCATCTAAGGGCGTTGTATTTTCCTGAAACGCGACGGTGGTTCTGGTCGTCCGAAGTATTGCCGGAGTGCCGACAATGCTCGGAGGCGAGAAGGCGCTGGTTGAGCGACACCGTTAGCGAGATCAGCGACACGTCACGGGATCGTTGGAAGATCGATCGCTTTCTGCTGAATATTTTCCACGACGAAGTCGCCCCTGTGCATGCGGCGTTTCCGCCCGGCACGCCTGCCTGGCTGGAAGAGGCGTGTGCGGGGATTCACCAGCAGGCTTGGTTTTCCAAAGGCGTGCGCGGTTTGTTTGCATTGGCCGGTCGCTCGCCGGAACACGTCGCGCGTGTCATGCGGGAGTGCATGGGAGTCACGCCGACGGAGTACGTGAATCGCGTGCGCATGCACTTCGCCGCTCGTCAGCTTGAAATGACTTCACAGGATATCTTTGACATCGTCATGGATTGCGGCTTTTCCAATCCGGGACATTTCTATCAGCTATTCAAAAAGGAGTTTGATATGAGCCCGCGTCGATATCGCCTCAGCCGGCAGGCCGGCGTCATGGCACGAACGCGGGATCAGTAAACGCCGGTATAAGGGGCCTCGCCCGCATTTCCCCGGCAGTCTATTGAATCTCCCTTATTCTGTAATGGAGAGGCGCAACTAAAGGAAGGGCTACACAAAAAAACAGCTTTACAAAACCGGTCAGCCCGACTAGATTGGAATATCTGATATATCATGTAGTGGTGAATTTATGGATGGGTTTTGGGCGCAATGTTTACGGGAATGCGTAAGGGGCGGGTTTATCCTGCTTCTGTGTGTTCTTATGCCGGTCAGTGTCGGGGCCGGAGGTGTATGGTCGGAGGCTCGGATATACCTGCCTTTCGAAGGGGTTGATGAGGGGCAGTTTTCCGAGCCGTGGCGCAACAAGGGGGTGACCGGCTACAATGAATATCCGGGTCGTGCCGGAACGAACGCCATCGCCACGATCACGCCGGAAGGACTCAAGGGAAACGCGTTTGACGCGCGGCACCTGACCAATCTCACGGAACAGAGCGCCTATATGTGGGGGGATTTCGGTGACCCGCCTGCTGGGGATACGCCGATGGAGCAGGCCCTGATCGACATCTGGTCCTTCACATTTACGGGATGGATCCACGCTTCCCCCAGTCTTACCCAAGGCCGCATCGTGTCTTCCATACCGTTGGAATTGAATTACATCGCATCCGGCGATGACGCGACTTTGGCCACGCGGGTGGGCGCCGGGGAATCGTTCATTAACAGTCCCGATGTATTCGCATCCACCAACGAATGGATTTTTGTGGCGGTTACGTATGATGGCGCCGCATCGGTGAGCAATCTAAACTGGTATGTCGGATCAACTACACAATCCGTACAATGGGTGGGCTCAGCAGACGTTGGCATTGGACAACTTGAGCGCACCAATCACGGTGGAAACCTTTGGCTGGGGAATCTGCCCAACCACACCAGCGGCACTCGGCCCTTTGTGGGGCGATTGGACGAATTGCGGTTATGGAGCTCGCATACGAACACGGAACCGGCGGTCTTGACCGAGGCTGAACTAGAGCAAGTTCAACAATACGATTTGGGGGAACTTCCTCCCGCGCCGCCGATGTTGTATCCCGCCGTGGATGTTGCGTCGAATTCTTTTTGGATCAATTGGGCGACCCTGCCGGAAGCCGACGCCTACCGCGTCGATGTCGCTACGGATCCCGATTTTAGTTCGGCCACGTTGTCCGCCTATAGCAATGTCGTGGCGGAAGCTCCGTTGTTTGAGGTGACCGGACTGGACCTGGACGTGACCTATTACTACCGCGTGCGTGCCGAGAACGAATACGGTGTGGGCGATGTCTCCGAAACCGGTTCCGCGCGGACGACGTCGACACCCGCAATCACGACCAGTGGGTTGCAGTTGCACTTGAGCGCGGCCGCGTTGACCCACCTGTCCGATGGTGAGCCCGTGACGGAATGGACGGACTTAAGCGGTTATGATCATCATGCCGTTCAAGCCGATCCTGCGTCCCGTCCCGTGTATCGCGTCGAGGGGATGGGAGGGGGGCCGACGGTCGAGTTCGATGGCTCGAACACCGCCATGTCGATTCCGGACCTGAACATCCCGGGAGAAACCACGGTGATAATCGTAGCGCTGGACCGGGAACAGACGGATAGCGCGTCCTTGCACAAGGTCTTGTTGGCGGCGGATAACGATCCCTATGCCAACGATGCGTCCGGAACCGGCTACGGCTTTGGTTATCGTCGCGCGGGTAATGACGGTGCCGGCGTCTATTTGTCGGATGGTACGAACGTGAACCTGGTCATTCAAACCGGGCCGCCTTCGAATCAACCCGAAGTGCTGGCCTTTCGACGCGAGGACCAGTTCATGTCGTTTTTCAGAAACGGTCGATTGGTCAATGCCGCCTTGTTGCCGCGCACCGGCGATTTTCATACCGGGTACATGCTTGGTAACGAGGAGGCCTTCGGCGGGCGTCACTATTGGGGCGAGATCGCCGAAGTGCTGGTATATGACCGGGCGCTGAGTCCTGTTGAACAGTTGGGCATCGAGCAGTATCTCGCTGAACAATACAACCTGGATATCCCGACAAGGCCACCCGCATCGGGTATCCGGTTATGGCTTCACGGCGAGGCCCTGAACGAGCTGGATGATGGACAGCCCGTTTCGACATGGGCGGATTGGTCGCCGTTGAAAAATGACGCGGTTCAATTCCATGCCGATCGACAGCCGGCACTGTTTCGCAATCCCGCCGACGGGCGGCAAGCGTTGCGTTTTGACGGAACCAACCAATTCATGGATCTGGCGGCATTGCGCGTCGAGCACGATATGTCCGCGCTGTTCGTGATGAAGAACGCGGTCCAAACGGGGGACGACGGTTCCGTGCACCGGCCTGTGCTGACGGCCGCGGGCGCCGCCTATCGGGCCGATGGTCCCGGATACGGTTTCGGGTACCGGCGCCCGGGTTTCGATGGGTTCTTCACGTATCTGGGGTCGGGGACCCAATTGGAAAATGTCGGACATGCGCGCCTGCCGGACGGGGAACTGGAATCGGTTTTGGTGCATAAGGAAGGGACCCATACCCGCATTTTCCGGAACGGCAAACAGGTGGCGCAAGGCGACTTGAACCGCCCGTCCAACATGACCTACGAAGCCGGATACCGGCTCGGCGGTTCCGGTGCGTCCCCCCAATATTACAAGGGGGATATTGCCGAAGTCCTTATATATGACCGGCCGTTGGACGAACAGGAATTGGCGCAGCTCAAACGTTACTTGGTTGTGGAGCACGGGGTATCTGAAGATACGCGGTTCATTCAGAATGGCGTTGTGATCCTTCAGGAGAGTTATGCCGATCAGCCGTATGTCACAAAGCTGACCAACGGTCAATGGCTCGCCGTAACCACCGTGAGCCCGGATATCGAGAACAGCCCGGAACGCCACCTGGTATTATCGTGGAGTTCGGATCAGGGCCAGACCTGGACCGAACCGGTCCCGGCGATTGAACCGCCGGAAGAGTTGCGGCAGCCTTCCTGGGCCACATTGTTCACGACGCCGTTCGGACGCGTCTATGCCTTCTACAACCTCAATGCGGACGAGGGTCCCAAACCGCTGTATTGTTACCGCTATTCGGATGACAACGGGATGACCTGGTCGGAGCGGTTCCTCTTGCCGGTCCGCGATACGCTGTTCGAAGAGCTGTACGGCGATGTTCGCCATTGGGGAGTGGATCAGCCTTTCGTCATGGGCGATTCCGTCTATTTCGGTTTTGCCAAGTTTCAACAGCTCTCACCGCGCAACGGCGAAGGATGGCTTTTCCGTTCCGATAACCTGTTGACCGAAACCAATGCGCACGAATTGAATTGGGACATGCTCCCGTTCGGCGACGAAGGCATTCGCAATCCCGAACTCGGTTCGCTGCAGGAAGAACACAACATGGTCCCGCTGGAGGACGGCGCCATGTACACGGTATACCGGACGATCGAGGGCTATGCGGCTCATGCCTACAGTCGGGACGGCGGCGAAACATGGGAGACGCCGCAATTCGCGACCTACGAGCCGGGTGGACGGCAGATCAAGAATCCGCGTGCGTTGCCTCGCGTATGGCAGGCGCCGAACGGTCGGTATCTGTTGTGGGTCCATAATCATGACGGCCGGGATATCCCCGCGCGCAATCGGAATCGTAATCCCGCCTGGGTGCTGGGCGGTCGAGAAGTGGACGGGACCGTGTACTGGTCGCAACCCGAAGTACTGCTGTACGGACCCGCAGATATGCTGCCGGGCATGAGTTATCCCGATTTTATCGAGGAAAATGGACGCTACTGGGTCACCCACACCGAAAAGTCCACCGCTCGCATTCACGAAATCGATGGGGATCTGCTTGATGCGGTCTGGGAGCAACATGAGAATCATACCATGACCCATGACGGCTTGGTACATATGTCCCGTGCGGAAGAGCGTACCGCCGCTGAAGACGTCTCGATCGGAACCATGCCGGACCTCCTGGACGGCGGGATCACGGTCGAGTTCAGCTTCCGCCTCGATGAATGGCTGGTGGACGAAACGCTCCTGGACACGCGCGACGAGCAAGGCCGGGGCTGGGCGGTTGTCACCGATGAAGACGGCGCGTTGCGATTCGAGTTGTCGGACGGGTACCGGCACAACGAAGCCCTGTCCGATCCGGGTGTCTTGACGACCGGGCAATGGCATCATGTGGCCTTTGTGGCGGACGGCGGCCCGAACCTCATCACGGTCATCGCGGACGGACAACTGCTGGACGGCGGTGAGGAGCGCCAATACGGATGGTTCTGGTTCAATCCGGAGATGGGCGACGTGACCGGGACCGATCTGAGTATCGATGCTTCCGTCGATCTGGTTCGGATTTACGACCGTTACCTGCGTACGTCGGACGTCGTCGGCAATTGGCGCGATGCCATGGGGCCATACATGATAACGACCGTCGCGGGCGCCAACGGAACCATGAGCCCGGCGAACCCGGTCGTGGAACGAGGGGACGATGTGACGTTCGAGATTGAACCCGACGAATGGTACGACATCGCCGACGTGCTTGTGGATACGGTATCGGTAGGCCCGGTAACGACGCATACCCTTACGAATGTCAGATCGGCCGCCGTCATTTCCGCGTCGTTCGAGGAGCAACGCACCGAGAATACCGGTACGCCGCTTTGGTGGTTGGCTCAATACGGCTATACGAACGATTTCGAGGAAGCCGCGTTGGACAACCTGGACGGCACCGGAATGAAGAATTGGGAACAGTATGTTGCGGGCACGGTGCCGACCGATCCGGAATCGGTTCTTCAAATCGACCAAATTCACGCCTTGTTGGATGATGAAGTCCGGGTGGAATGGTCGCCCGTGGCGGGGCGGGTGTATGCGCTGTATGCCGTTACCAATCTGGTTGCTCCCGGACCGTATCTCCCCGTGGCTACCAATTTGTTGCATCCGCAGGATCAGCACACCATCAACGTAGAGGACATCAATCCCGGATTTATCCGGTTGGGTGTGGAATTACAAAATCCATGACACGAAAGGATTCATGAAATGAGGCGAATCAAACAGCTCTTGTGTATCGGCTTGGGCGTCCTGGCGTTTGGCGGGTCGGCGGCATACGGTTCCGGGGATATCCCGACGAGTGGGTTGAAGGCGTGGTTTGCGGCCGACACGTTGGACGGGTATGAGAGAGGCTCTTCCGTGCTGACCTGGCCCGATCAAAGCCCGCGTGGTGTTGACGCGGTGCAAGACGATCCATCGCAGGCGCCCGTGTTCAAGGGCGGTCGGGTCAATGGACTACCCGCACTGTCGTTTGATGGAAAGACCACAATTATGGAGTTGCCTGATTTGCGTATTGGATATGAATACGCGGTGTACATCGTCTCATTGGATCGGGAACAGCAGGAGAACGGATCGGTGCACCGCGCGCTGTTGGCTTCGCACAATAATCCGTATCGTAAGGACGGGGACGGGTACGGTTTCGGTTATTACATCCGACCGGGCAAATTCGGGACCACGGTGGTGATCAGCGACGGCACAATCTGGCAACACCTGCGCAACTGGTGGAATATCCCACCGACGGACTCGTTCGAAATCATGGCTTCGCGCAAGGTCGATAATTGGGTGACGATGCAGCGCAACGGCTGGCTCGTGGCCGAACGCTCCTTCGACCGTCCCGCAGATGCGGACTACGCGGAGGGATACACGATCGGCGGGATTGCCGGCCAGGCCGGCCGCTCGTATATTGGCGAGATCGCCGAGATTCTTGTGTACGACCGCGCCCTGTCCGACGGGGAACATCGGCGGGTGCAGGCCTATCTGTCGGATAAGTACGATATCTCCGTGGCGGATCCCGGCATTCAGACCTCAGACGATCCCCGTTTCTTCGATAACGGCGTGCTGATCCATCTCAACGGCTACAACGATCAGCCCTACATTACGCAACTCAAGGACGGCTCGTGGCTGTGCGTCGTCACCACCGCGGAGGGGGAGGAAAACGATCCGGATCGGCATCTGGCGACGTTTCGAAGTTTCGATCAGGGCGAGACCTGGGAACGGGCGGGCGATTACATCGAGCCGCCGGAGGAAATGCGGCAGCCATCCTGGGCGACGCTTTTCACCACGCCTTTCGGGCGCGTGTACTCGTTTTATAACATCAATCCGAAAGAGGGCCAGGTCGCGCCGTACGTATTCAACTATTCCGACGACAACGGGGAGACGTGGAACGAATATCGCAAGATGCCCCGTCGTGATACGGCGTTCGAGGAGCGGTTCCCGCTGGTGCGAGGCTGGAGCGTTGATCAACCCGTTGTCATGGGGGACCGCGTTTTCGTAGCCTATTCCAAGTATCAGCAGGCGCCGGAACGGCATGGCGAAGGCTGGATTTTCACATCGGACAATATCCTGACCGAGCGCGATCCGGACAAGGTCCGCTGGGAAATGTGGCCGGAAGGCGACCACGGTATCCGCAACGATGCGCTGGGCACCTTGCAGGAGGAACACAACCTGGTTCCGCTGAACGAGGAAGACGGTATGTATGTGGCGTTTCGAACGCTGGAAGGCTACGTGGGGGACGCCTACAGCCGGGACGGCGGTCGTACCTGGGAGGAACCGCAATTTACCACCTATGCGGATGGTGAGCGACGCATCAAACATACTCGCGCACTGGCGCGCGTATGGAAGACGTCGAACGGAAAGTATCTGATGTGGATTCACAATCATGACGGGCGTGATTCGGCGCCGCCCCGGAACAAGGACCGCAATCCGGCTTGGCTTGTCGGCGGTATCGAGCGCGACGGACGCATTTATTGGTCCGAACCGGAAGTCCTGTTCTTCGGTTATATCTTCAAACATGATGCGGGCATGAGCTATCCGGATCTGGTAGAGGAAGAGGGGTCCTACTGGATCTCCGCAACGGACAAGGAGGCCGCGCGCATTCACAAGGTGGATAACGCGCTGTTGGATGCATTATGGCGCCAGCATGAACGGGCCGAAGTCCCCAATGACGGATTGGTGGCCGAGGCGGAAGGCGAAGCCTTGAAGAAGCCGGTTGAGATCGACGGTCCGCTCCCCGTAAGGGAAGAGGGGATGTCGGTATCGCTGGATATTGAGTGGGACGATTTCCCCCCAGGCACGGTGTTGCTGGACGGGCGTGACGAGAAGGGCGCGGGATTCCGCCTGTTTGTGACAAAGGAGGGAACCCTAGCGATCGGATTGAACAATGGCCGTTTTGGTTCGGACGTGACGTGGGATACGGACGCCGGCTTGCTTGTTCCGGGCCAACGCCACCGGGTAACGTTTACGGTGGACGGACAGCCTCGGCTCATTACCGTGATGATCGACGGCCGAATGCAGGACGGCGGCGAGCCGCGACAATATGGTTGGACTTTCTTTACGCCCAAACTGGAAGACATCGGTCCGGGCGCGCCTTTGCGGGTCGCCCCCGATTATGTGGATGCTATCCACCGTGTGCGGCTCTATAATCGGCCGTTGACGACGTCTGAAGCGGTCGGCATGGATCGCGCCGATCGCGGCAAATGAAAGCATAGAACGGGAATGTAAAGATGATGCAATGGGATCTAATTTCCGAAAAGGCTGTGCGCTACGATCTGGTGTCGTTGGGCGAGGTGATGCTCCGCCTGGATCCCGGCGAAGGGCGGCTTCGCACCGCCCGCCACTTCCAGGCATGGGAAGGCGGCGGGGAATACAATGTGGCTCGTGGCCTCCGCAAATGTTTCGGCATGCGCACCGCGGTGGTTACGGCGTTGGCGGAGAACGAGGTCGGTCGGCTTATTGAAGATTTCATCTGTCAGGGCGGTGTCGATACGAATTGGATTCGGTGGATCCCGTATGATGGGGTGGGGCGCGTCGTTCGCAACGGGTTGAACTTTACCGAGCGCGGATTCGGGGTGCGCGGCGCCGTGGGCGTACCGGATCGAGGGAACACCGCGGTCGCCCAGTTGAAATGCGGTGACGTGGATTGGGAAAGTCTGTTCGGCAAAGAGGGCGCGCGGTGGTTTCATACGGGAGGCATTTTTGCGGCCCTGTCGGAATCCACGCCGGACGTGCTGGAGGAAGCCATGACGATCGCGCGCCGGCACGGCGTTGTGATTTCCTATGACCTCAACTATCGCCCCTCACTCTGGAAGGCCGTTGGCGGGCAGAAAAAGGCGCAGGAAGTGAATCGACGGCTTGCTCCGCTGGTCGACGTGATGATTGGCAACGAAGAGGACTTCACTGCGTGTCTCGGCTTTGATGTGGAAGGCGTGGACGAATCCTTTGCGGCGCTTGATGTCGAAAAATTCAAACAGATGATCGCACGTGTTGTGAAAGAATATCCGAACTTCAAGGTCGTGGGGACCACACTCCGCCAGGTCAAGACGGCCACGGTCAACGATTGGGGGGCGATCTGTTGGGCGGACGGCGCGTTTTACGAAGCCGCGCCCCGTCCGGATCTGGAGATTCTGGATCGTGTCGGTGGCGGCGACAGTTTTGCGTCGGGTTTGATTTATGGATTGATGGTGCATGGCGACCCGCAACAGGCGGTGGAATACGGCGCCGTGCACGGCGCACTGGCCATGACGACCCCCGGCGACACTTCCATGGTGACCTGTGCCGAGGTCGAGAAACTCATCAAGGGCGGCAGTGCCCGGGTGGTGCGTTGATGAGTACGATGACGTTCCCTGATCTGGGGCGGTTCGAAATCAACGGCGATTTGCTGGCCTTGAAACGGGCGGGCGACGGCTTCTTCAATGTAGGGGAACGCGGTGTGCGCGCCATAGCCGCCACCAGAGATCGGAAAGTGGAGTTTATCGGCTTTGAGGGCCGGACCTTGGCGCTGGTCCATTCGGCCATGGGCTATCCCGCCTATTATCCCGTCTACCCCGTTCGCGTGGAGCAGCCTCTGAAGGCGGTCTTGATGGACCTGGACGGTACGACCGTGCACAGCGAAAAGTTTTGGATTTGGATTATCGAGAAGACGACGGCCAGCTTGCTGGACGATCCGAAATTCAAGCTCGAACCCGAAGACGAGCCCCACGTATCGGGCCACTCCGTGTCGGAACATCTCCAGTATTGCATACGTAAATACTGCCCGGACAAAACGGTCGAAGAGGCGCGCACGTGGTATTTCAAGCATACGAACCACGAAATGAGCGAGATCATGGCCGGGCGGGGCAAGCCCGGCGCCTTTACTCCGTCGCCGGGACTCAAGGACTTCTTGCTCGGCCTGAAGGATCGGGGACTCAAGATCGGCTTGGTGACGTCGGGCTTGTATGAGAAGGCGTGGCCGGAAATTGTCGACGCGTTTCGTGCCATCGGCATGGGCGATCCAAAGGATTTCTACGACGCCATTGTCACGGCTGGATTCGCCATCCGGGCAGGGGAACCCGGCACGCTGGGCGAACTTTCACCAAAACCGCATCCGTGGCTGTATGCGGAAACGGCGCGCGTGGGGCTGGGGATCCCCTTTGAAGAACGGCATTCCGTTGTGGGGATCGAAGACAGCGGCGCGGGCATTGTCTCCATCCGCCTCGCGGGCTTCGTCCCGATCGGGGTTGGAGGTGGAAACATCACGGACAGCGGCACACGTCCCTTGTGCGGGCACTATGAAGAGTCACTTGCCGATGTATTACGGCGGCTGTGACGTCATGCGCTGTCCGTTGAGCAATGCGGGGCGGTAGCGTATTGAGATCCCTGCGAGTCGGACCGACGTAAGGGCTCGATCAGCTTGCTGCGTCCTTTCGAATGCCGTCGAATTGCTCGTGCATCCGGCGCGCGTGTTGCAACGATTGCACGGCGCCCTCATGGAGGCAGACTACATCGACGCCCAAGGCGAGGCAGTTGTATCCCTGTTCAATGCTTCGCTTGATCAATGTGTCGCTGACGCGCACAATATGCATGCCGGCGCTGGCTTTGTGACGGCGGCAGGCGCTCAGATAATCCTGTAACGCCGACTTGACCTCGGGATGATCCATTTGTCCTGTCACGCCCATCGAACCGCTGAGGTCTAATGGGCCGATGAACAGACCGTCCACTTGTTCCACGGAAAGAATGGCGTCCAGATTCGGAATCGCCTTGCAGTGCTCGATTTGCATGATCAGCGCAATATCGTCATTGGCCTCCGCGCAATAGGCGTCGAAATTTGACCCGTAGCCGTTGGCGCGAGCGTAACCGAACCCCCGCACGCCTTCGGGAGGGTAGAGGGCTTCACGCACTGCCGCCTCGGCCTCTTCCGCAGAGTTCACCCGGGGAATGATCAAACCGCGCGCGCCGGCATCCAGGGAGCGATGGATCCAGGTGGGATCGTTTTCCGGGATGCGCGCGACCGGGACCGTGCGGCTACCCTTCAACGCACGAAACAGGTCGGCCATACTTTCCAAGCCGATAACGCCATGTTCCAAATCGACGCATACCCAATCAAAATCCGCCTCGGCATAGATCTCGGCGACGGCGGGATGCCCAATCTGTATCCAGGCCCCCAGCGTCAGGTTCTGATTCCGCAATGCTGTCTTGAATGGATTCACCCGTTTCCCTTTCCAGTCTGTGACGATATATTTAATATATCAAAGATGACTCTTCATTCCCGAAAAGTAAAGTGAAAAATTCCTGGAATCGGTTGACAGTGCTGGAGACAAATGATATTTCAAATATATCAAATTTTAGCAAAATTCAGCATGGGAGGATTGTGGTGCAAGCAGATATTGGACTGATCGGTTTGGCGGTCATGGGCGAGAATCTCGTCCTGAATATGGAGAGCAAAGGGTTCACCGTGGCGGTATTCAATCGCACGGTAGAAAAGGTGGACGCCTTCGTCGAAGGGCGCGGCGCCGGTAAGCGGTTTGTCGGCTGCCACAGCATTGAAGAACTATGCGCCAGCTTGAAACGCCCTCGCAAGGTCATGCTGCTGGTCAAGGCCGGTCAGGCCGTGGACGATTTCATCGAGAAGATCATTCCGCATCTGGAACCGGGCGATATCATCATTGACGGCGGGAATAGTCATTTCCCGGACAGCATCCGTCGTACCCGATACGTGGAGAGCAAGGGCTTGTTATTCGTTGGCACGGGCGTGTCCGGGGGCGAGGAGGGCGCGCTGCGGGGCCCCTCGATCATGCCGGGCGGATCAACGGATGCTTGGCCGGCGGTAAAACCCATATTCCAGAAGATCGCCGCACATACGGAAGAGGGCGATCCCTGCTGCGAATGGGTTGGAGAGGACGGCGCAGGGCACTTTGTGAAGATGGTCCATAACGGGATCGAGTATGGTGACATGCAAATGATCTGCGAAACGTACCATCTGATGAAAGAAGGCCTCGGTCTATCCAACGACGCCATGCACGATGTCTTTAAGGCATGGAATGAAGGCCCGTTGGATTCCTATCTCATAGAGATCACACGCGATATCCTTGGCCATCGCTCGCCGGAAGGCGAATATGTGCTGGATCAGATCCTGGACACGGCGGGACAGAAGGGGACGGGCAAATGGACCGCTACGGCCGCCTTGGACGTAGGGCAGCCATTGACTCTGATTGGCGAAGCCGTTTTTGCAAGATGCCTCTCGGCGATTAAGGAGGAGCGCGAGGCCGCTTCCCAAATACTGCCGGGCCCGCAATCCTCGTTTGATGGCAACCGTGACGAACTGATCGCCGACCTCGAACAGGCGCTCTACGCCTCGAAGATCGTTTCCTATGCGCAGGGGTATCAGCTCATGCGCGCCGCCGCTGCGGAACATCAGTGGAACTTGAATTATGGCGGGATTGCCTTGATGTGGCGCGGGGGCTGTATCATCCGCTCGGTATTTCTGGGCAAGATCAAGGACGCGTTCGATGCCAATCCTGATCTGGTCAACCTGTTGTTGGATCCGTTCTTCAAAGAGGCCATCGACAAGGCGCAGACCGGCTGGCGCCGCATCGTTCGGGCCGCGGTCGCCTTGGGTATTCCCATGCCCGCGATGAGTTCCGCCTTGGCCTATTACGACGGCTATCGCACCGCACGGTTGCCGGCCAATCTGCTACAGGCCCAGCGAGATTACTTCGGTGCACACACCTATGAGCGGGTCGACCGCCCGCGAGGCGAATATTTCCATACCAACTGGACTGGTCGCGGTGGCGCCACGGCCTCATCGTCATATTCGGTATAAAACTATTCCGAAAACCCGCCTGAAGACGGAACGGCAACCCGCTTCATCCACATGCAGGGCGTGACTTTTAGGCGGCTTTGCCTTCAGGTGGAACGGCCAAGGGCTTTACGGGGGGACAGCATCGCAGGGATGTTATTGTTCTTCGACAATCTGCTGCATGCGCTCCCGCTGATCTTCCATGGAGGTCATCAGTTTGAATTGTGCGCGGGCGCGATCCAGGTTGTGCCCGTCGCGGTGGACTCTGAAATACGTGTCGCCGGACAGATAATCGGTCAAGAAACGCAGTCCGGTTTCGAACGTAATCAATATCCCCGCGAACGGGAGCTGTTGAATTTCGGCTTCGTTCAGGAAGTGGTGGGTGGCGGATAGATACCCTCGGGTCAAGACATCAAAGCGGGCCAGGTCGCAGCCCATGCGGGATAGGTCGCGTTCGTCCTCTGCCGCCGTGTTGGTCGCCGTTCTCGTCATGTCGCCGAAATCGTATAGCGCCAGTCCGGGCATGACCGTGTCGAGATCGATGACACACAAACCTTCCTGGGTTTCGGCATCCATCAGCACGTTGTTGATTTTGGTATCGTTGTGGGTGATCCGTTCCGGGAGGATTCCGGCGGCTTGCTGGTCCACAAGAATATCTACGATGGCTTCACGGCTGCGGGCAAAAGCAATCTCGTTGCGCGCGGATGCAACGCGTCCGCACGCATCGTCTTTCACGGCGTTGAGGAACGCATTGAACCGTGCCCGGGTATGATGGAATTCCGGGATGGTCTCATGCAGGCGGGGCCCGGGCAGATCGACCAGATATCGTTGAAAGTGTCCGAAGGTTCTAGCCGCTTCGTAGACCTGTTTATTGCTTTGGATGATGTCGCAGGTGCGCGCGGATTCGATGAAGGGATACAGACGCCAGTATTCGCCTGCGTCATCGAGTAAAAAGTCTTGTCCGTGCCGGGTGGGGATGAGGGACAAGGCGCGACGATCCACATCGTCCCGCCCTTCCGCTTCCAGGCATCCGCGAATATGCCGGCATACCCGGGCGATGTTCTCCATAAGCGCCGGTACATTTTTGAAGACCCGACGATTGATGCGCTGGAGAATATACCGGCGGTCTCCGCGTGTCGCCGTCAATCGAAGGGCGAACGTGTCGTTGATATGGCCGCTGCCGTGTGGAATCGCTTCCACCAGGTTCCCTTCCACCACAAAGCGGTTGGTCAGATCGGTTAAGCGTTCAATGGATATGGGGTGCGTCATTCTAAATCCGTGATATTTTCAGGAAAGAGCGGGCAGGCTGGCGGCAGCGACCGCCTGTCCGTGTCGCTTCATTCGTTCGTTCGGCATGTGCAATTGGATCTGTTCCGCTAGGTCGGGATAATCGATTTCCAGGCGTCGGCGGGCCCGGGCGACAATCAGATCTCCGCCCGCGCCGCTGGTGACGCGGCCGAGGATCAGGACATGGCGCAAGGTGTAGAGCTTGGTCCAATGGGCGAGGGTATGGCCGAAGGCGTCACCGATCGCCGTATAGATGCGTTCGGCCGCAAGATCGCCCTTTTCCATCCGATCTTGCACCGCCAACAGACGGTCCGGCAAAGGGGTATTGTCGTCGAAATCGAGTCCGGCCTCGCACGCGAGACGAGCCACGCCCTGCTGTGAGAAGAACTGGACCGCACAACCAAGATCGCCGGACCATTCGTCCGCGGGCGCGTCCGGCCGATAGTCTACCGGCACGAAGGCCAACTCGTTCAGCCACGATGTGAGAAACCCTTCCGGCGTGACATATCCCGCCGCCATGCTGGTTCCCATGGAAACGCCCAGCAACGCATTGACGTTCAAAGACATGGCCCCCGCCAGCGCCGCGACATCGCCGTCGTTGATGACAATGAACGGCACGTGATTCCACGCGTCGCGTACGCGATGGAAGATGCCGCGCACGTGTTGATCGAAGTCCGCTTGGTTGACCCCGCGGAACAGGGACGACACCCGCACTTCGTTCTTTACGTAGACCCCCGCCGCGCTGCCGCCGATGGCGTCCACGCGCGGCAGATGCGCGGCGGCGCGCTGCAAGGAATCCATGATGCCGTCGAAATGATATTGCGGGTCCTTTTGAAAATACGGGTTCCACGGAACCTCCTCCGAAAAGACGACGGTGCCGTCTATCATCGCTGCGCATTTCCGATCGCTGCCGCCGAGGTCGAAGCCGATACGGCATCCGTCGAGGTGCCGTCCGATGGGGCGGCTGTCGGAAGCGGGTTCCGGAATGGTATCGGCGGTTGTGGCTTCCAGTGTGAGCGGCGTGCCGAAGATGCGTTCCCCGATCATCAACGAATCGAAGCGCCCGGTCGGGGAGGATGCGTAGTGCTTCTGCAAGCGCTGCAGCAGGTCGGCCGGGCCGTCGACGAGAATGCGATGCCCCCCATACGCCCAGAGCAGGCTCTTGAGTCGCCGCTCAATATGAAAGAACGTGCGCATCACTTCATCGGCGGGCAGGACCGGGTAGACGCGACGCGCGACGGGCTGATGATCGCGCAGGAGGCCGAGCGTGACGCTACGCGCGGCAGGGCGGGCCGCGCGCGCCTCGGCTTCATAGGCCCGGTGCCATTGGGCGGCCGGCACAAAATCACGATCCAATACAGCGTTCATCCCTTTTCCCAGGCTTCATTGTACGAAAAATACTGCATCATATTCGGAAAATAACGAGGTAATTGTTGATGTAACGGATGATTGTATTGCGCGGACCCGGCCCTTGAGATATTGAATACATCAATATGGCGTTGCTGGATATCATTTATCGCGATGAACATCTTGTGGCGATCAACAAGCCCGACGCTCTGTTGGTGCACCGGACCCGCCGCGCCGGGGACGTATTGGCGGCCCTGCAAATCCTGCGCGACCAAATAGGCCGCAGCGTTTATCCCGCGCATCGTCTCGACCGCGCGACGTCGGGGGTGTTGCTGTTTGCGCTGGATCCTGCTTCTGCGTCGCGCCTGTGCGCCCTGTTTGCAGAGCGGCGCGTGCGGAAAACCTACCGGGCGGTGGTGCGCGGCCGCGCGCCGGACGAAGGGGTGATTGATCATCCGGTCGTCGACGAAGAGGAGCGGATACCGCGCGAAGCCCTCAGCCGCTTCAAATGCTTGGAGGTCTTGACACTCGATGGCGAAGTGGAAGGACGCCCCGCCGTGTATTCGCTGGTTGAAGTGGAACCCGAGACCGGGCGACGCCATCAAATACGCCGGCATCTCAAGCACATCAATCATCCGATCATCGGCGATACCCAATACGGGCGCGGGGCCCATAACCGCTATTTCCGGGCACAATTCGAGATATACCGCTTGCTGTTACACGCGCGTGCGCTCACGTTGCCGCACCCCGTAACGGGGGAGGGACTGCATCTGGAGGTGCACGAAACCGAGGAACGTGCCTGGCGACGGTTTCGTGAACAGACGGCGTCGCGTTGGCAACCCGCCGGCGTCCGATCTTCGTGAGTGTCCGGGGGACTGCTAGTGTGCGCTGCAACAACCCGCGCGCGTCGTCGCCATTTCGGCTGCGGCGGCATCCCGCGCGGCGTCATGTTGTATAACGGTTACGGTCGGGTACGGCAAGGCGGTCAAGTATCCGTCGTTATCCGCCGCGACGTGCATGACGTATTCGGTGAAGACTTGATTGTCGATAATGTCCTCGTGAACCTGTTCTTCGCTGTTCTTGTCGATGAACTCACGCAACAAGTCGTACCCGTCCTGGCCGGCGGCCACATACGAGCTGGCGGCCACAAGGTATACCTCGTCATCCCGCACATCTTCCCAAGAGCCGTCCTCGCGAAGGACTTGCATCTCTACAAGTCGTTCGCCGGCGGGTTTGCGGGCGTCATACACATAGGCCAGGCGTCCCGCGTACGGGAAACGGCCGCCATGACTGCCTTCCACGACGGGCGGCGTGATCACCGAGTCAAGCACCTGGCGAAGCTGTTCGCCCGTCAACGGGAATGTGGTCATGCTGTTGGCAAAGATCATCACCTCCAGCAGCGTCTGATTCTTATAAAATGTACCGGGCGCGATCGGGGTGCGAACGCTGCCGGCATTGACAATGGAGACATCCACCGGCACGCCCTGCTTGTTCAAGTACCAGCACAGCGATTCCGCGACCAGCGGGGCCACTTCGCTGCCGTGCCCGTCCGCGTCCATCGGCACTCGCTCATGACGCAGCGCATGAGGAATTTGGGCGATCGGTTCGCCATACACCCGTTGCAGTTCGGGTTTTAGCTTACGGTCGATCAGCGAACGAACGGTTTCATCCTCTTTGACGCGCGCTATGAGGTGCTCCGCGCCTTCGGGGATGTCGTCCGGGTCCAGCGAGTCCGCCAAGGCCAACAGTTTGTTGCCGCCGGACCAGGACTGAACCCGGCCTTCTTCATCGAACGTGACGTCCAGCCGGCCGACGGCCTTGGCATAGGCGCCGGCTTGAACGACCAGCGATGTGCCGCCGTTCGGGGTCTGTATCACGGTCGGATAGGGATCGATAAACGGCATGCCGAGCGCCGTGAAGTCGCCCAACAGGTCGTGAGAATGTCCGCCGACCAGAATGTCAATGCCGTCGACGGCCCGGACGATTCGCTTATCGCGTCCGTGCCCGATATGCGAAACACCGATAATCTTGCGTATCCCTTTTTCCTGCAAGGCCCGCACGGTTTGTTGCGCCGTTTCGATTTCCGGCAGAAACTCGACTTCCGGACCCGGGGATGCAATGGCTTCCATATCTTCGAGCGTAATACCGAATACCCCGATCTTTCTCCCCTCGACCTCCAGAATGACCCAGGGCGACAGGTTGGTCTTGCCGCCGAGATACGGATCGTCTTCGAAATGCATGTTGGCCCCGATCATGGGGAAATTGATCAGGTCCAGAAAATCGGCGAGCGGCTTGTTGAGCGGGATCCGTTCACCGGGCGTGATGCGTTCGACGGTTTCCCCGTCCTCGGCATATTGGATATCCATCTGCCGCAATTCATCGAACTCGTGGTTGCCCACGACCATGGCGTCTATATCAAAGTGATTGATCAGTTCCGCGTTGGCGCGGCCGTGATGGAGAATAAAGTAGCCGCTGCCTTGAAATTCATCGCCGGCATGCAAAAGGATGGCGTTCGGTTCTTCGCTACGCAGTTCGTTGATATAGGAAAGCATGGCGGGATAGCCGCCGAACTGGACGCCTTCCAGTTCGCTCAGGGCCGGTATCGGGCCCGGTTCGAAGATGGAGTGGGGATCGTTGATATGCAGGAGCGTCAAAGTGAACGGCTCGGTTTCGTGGGGGACGGGCGCTACGGCTCCCGTCTCCGGCGTTTCGGGCGCGGTTGGTTGCGCCGCGCCGTGCGCCGCATGAAATGGGTGGCTTACCAGGAAGAGAAGCACAAGCGCCGCGCCAACCAGCGTACGCCGTTTCCCGCCCGGTTCCTGCTCCTTGTGATCTGTTATAAGAGGGTTGTTCATAGCGTGTCCTTTCCAGTTCCGCATTGTGAGTAACAGACGCAGCCGGCCGTTTGCCTTCCGCCGGTTCGCCGGACAAAGCATATCCCAAATCGCCGCAGACTCAACCATTTAACCATCATTCCCTCCGGAACCGCTGCGCTGTCATGATCCATTGGTAAGAATGACGAAATACGCGGTAAATGCGTTACTTCCCGTGCAATTCGGCCAGATAGGTCTCGGCGTTCTGAAGATGTTGTTTCTGTTTCGCGGCGGGCAGGCGATCCCACTGACGCGCCATCATGGAGAGGCGCGGTTGGCGATTGAAAAACGCGCGATGCTTGTGAATGAAACGCCAGAACAGTCCGTCCCAGATGGCGCACCAGGGCCCGGCGGGAAAATCGCTCATCTTGCGAATGTAATTCGAACTGCTGATATAGGGCTTGGTGCATAGCCAACCGCCGTCGGCAAATTGGCTCATGCCGTACACGTTCGGAACCATGACCCAGTCGTAGGCGTCGATATACATTTCCATGAACCAGCGATACACGGCATGCGGCTCGATCTCGCAGAGCAGAAAGATGTTTCCGAGGATCATCAGCCGCTCAATATGATGATTGTAGGCGCGATCCAGAGCGCCTTGAATAACGGCGTCCACCGGCGCCAGGCCGGTGCGCGCGTGATAAAATGCGTCGGGCAGGGGAGATGTATGATTCCAGAAATTCGCGTTGCGTTGTGCCACCCCGATTTTGTGGTAGAGCAGCATCATGTATTCGCGCCATCCGATGAGCTGTCTCACGAAGCCTTCCAGATCGTTCAATGGAACAACGGGTTTCCTCTCGGCTCGATCCAATGCGGCCTGCAACACCTCGTCCGGCGTGAGGAGGCCCGCATTCAGGAGCGGGCTAAGCATCGAGTGATGCAACAGCGGTTCTTTGCGCGCCATGGCGTCCTCGTACGTGCCGAATCCGGTGAGGCGTTCATCCAGGAAGCCGTCCAACCAATGCCGGGCGGCCCGATGGGTGACGGGGTAAGCGAATGGCTTCGCATGTCCGGGATTGTTCGGAAAGCGTGCTGCGATGTAGGCTTGGGCCTCCCGCACATAGGCGTTGGGTCGCACGGTCGGGATCGGCGGTGCGGCGCGGTTGCGCGGCCACCGTTTTCGGTTCGCTTGATCATGGCTCCACGCACCGCCGCGGGGACGCCCGTTGGACAAGAGCAGGTCCATGCGTTTGCGTTGCGCGATATAGAATGGCTGCATGCGGTACGGGGTCTCGTCGCCCAGCGTTTCCAAGCCCCAAGCCGGCGGAGTCAAAAACATGGGCGACGCGTACGTGTGTAACGCGATGCCATGTTCCTTGCAGCCGCGGCGCACGCGGCGGGAAAGGATGTCGTCCGTGGGTTCCGCCCAATGAATGCTGCGACATCCTTTTCCGGCCAGATCCCCGACGATATCGCGCGCCGTCTTTGCCGGGTCGTACTCGATGTATTGAGGCGCGGGACCGGAACGGGCCAGCAGCGCCTCATAGGCTTTCATGGCGGCACGATGAAAGATCAGCTTCTGCTGATGAAAACGGGCCGGATATGCGGCATCGCCGAAAAAGAGCGAGTCTTCCACAAGGACGGGCACCCGCGAGCGGTCATGGGCGGGGTGTTGCGCGAACAATTGATGCGGGAAAATGAGCGTGCATTCCTTCATAACGATTGATCTGCCACAATGACATGTATCGCTTGTACATGGTGCGAATTAAGTGCCGATTCGGGCGCGCACACTGCCGAGGCCGCCGTCCACGCCCAGCACCTGACCTGTAACCCAGCTTTGGGCTGGATCGAGGAACCAGGCAATGGCCGACGCGATGTCTTCGGGTTCCCCGATACGGCCCAGTGGATGCATGCGAGTCGACGCTTGTAGCGCGGCCTCGTTTCCGGTGATGGATCGGGTCAGCGACGTCCGGGTCAGAGCGGGCGCCACGACATTATAGCGTATTCCTTTCGAGGCATAGGTTGCTGCCGCCGACAGGGCGAGTCCGATCAATCCCGCCTTGGCGGCCGCGATGGCTTCATGGTTCGGCAGGCCCATGCGCGCGGCCACGCTGGAAATGAAAACGACGGAACCGCCTTCTTTCGGAAAGGCGCGCGCGGCGGCGCGCGTGATGGCAAAAGACGACGAGAGATTGACCGCGAGGGTCTGGTCCCAGTCCTCGTCTTTCGTGAGATGGGCGGGTTTCAAGTGCATGGTCCCGAACGCGTTCACGATGCCGTCCAGACGACCGAAGGAGTCGCGGACCCGTTTAATGGTTTGCTCAATGGCGTCCCTGTCGGTGGCTTCCACCTCGGCCGTTTCCGCATCCACTTCACGACCCAACTCTTCCAAGGCGGCGGTGTTTCGGCCCGCCAGCATCAGTCGACATCCTTTTTGTGCCAAGATGCGGGTCAGGGCTGATCCAATACCGCCGTTGGCGCCGAATAATAGGTGTACAGGTTGTGTCATGGGATTCCGACCTTTGGCTTTACTCGACCCGCTGTGTCTCCGATGCGGGGAAACGTTCTGCGAGTGCATGATGTCGATAGGTGAATATTTTCGTCAGTTGCCGCCGTATGAAAGGGTGGGCGAGGCGCCCGGCATAGCCGAAAGGCAACTTGTAGGAGACCCGGTCGAGTATGTAGGTGCCGGCGTCACGCGGTTCAAACCAATGTTGGTGATGCCAGAAGGCATAAGGCCCGAACCGCTGTTCGTCCACAAAGAAGCGCCCTTCCTGAACATGCGTGATTTCCGTGACCCACGCGCTGCGGATGCCGGGCAGTAAGCCGATGGTGTAGGTGATGATCTGTCCGGCGTACATTTGTCCTGTC